>JAISYL010000257.1 GCA_031269935.1 Planctomycetota bacterium | reverse complement strand
GCGGCCTTTACCCTGCCGCCCGGTTTTCAGATACCTCAAGGCATTACCCTGGTTGGAGATTGTTTTCTGGAGTTCATGTTCGTTAAGTGTTCGGGCGCGGCCTTTACCCTGCCGCCCGGCTTCCAGATACCCCAAGGCATTACTTCGGTTGGAAATAAATTCTTAAGTGACATGTTCCATGGCCGTTCGGGCGCGGCCTTTACCCTGCCGCCTGGCTTCCAGATACCTCAACGCATTACCGATGTTGGAAATAAATTCTTAAGTGACATGTTCCATGGTTGTTTAGGAAATTCCTTGGCGCCAGCTCACGCCGATTCCGGCAATCCGCCGGCTCCCGGTGGCAAGTCTGCCGGGATGTCGGAGAGTGACGATCTTCCGGACGTTGCCAAGATGCTGAGTGAAAAGGCTGCGCCGGGGCATTTCCGGTTGAAAGTATCCGGGGATACCGGGACATTTTATCTTCCCATCAAGAAAGGCGCTACCAACAATCTTTGCATCGACTGGGGCGATGGCACTGTCGAGGAACTGACTTCGACCCTTTCCGACAACAACGGACTTCCCCATACGTACGCCAGACGGTCCGAGCCCTATGCCATTACCCTCACCGGGTGGACATGGATGACCGGCGACATGAGCAAATCCAACGGCGGGGCGTTGGGCTTCGGATTCGTCGGCGCCTTCTCCGAATTCGATTCTAACCCAGGCCATAACATTCCCTCCAACCGGAGCAAGATTATCGGAGCGGGAGGAGCGCCTTTCTCTTTGCTACCGCCGGGAACAGTGTCAAATGCCGCGTCAACCACCAATTTTTTTGGATACCATATGTTAAGTCAATGCAACGCTCCAGAATTTATCCTGGACGATGATTTTGATATTTGCAAAGGTCTGGAGGGCATTACCCGGATTGGAGATCATTTTCTGGAGAGCATGCTCGAAGAATGTTCGGGCGCGGCCTTTACTCTGCCGCCCGGCTTCCAGATACCCCAAGGAATTACCCGGGTTGGAGATTATTTTTTGTATGATATGTTCCATAACTGTTCAGGCGCGGCCTTTGCCCTGCCGCCCGGCTTCCAGATACCACAAGAAATTACCAGGGTTCGACATGGCTTCCTATCTTGCATGTTTTCTGGCTGTTCAGGCGCGGCCTTTACCCTGCCGCCCGGCTTCCAGATACCCCAAGGCATTACCCGAGTTGGAAATTCCTTCTTGGATTTCATGTTTCGTGACTGTTCAGGCGTGGTCTTCACCCTGCCGTCAGGATTCCAGATACCACAAGGAATTACTAGAGCTAAATTTGGATTCTTGGATGGCATGTTTTCTGGCTGTTCTGGCGCGGCCTATACCCTGCCGTCAGGATTCCAGATACCACAAGGAATTACCGAGAACTTGCATGACTTCCTACCTTGCATGTTTTCTGGCTGTTCTGGCGCGGCCTTTACCCTGCCGCCCGGTTTTCAGATACCCCAAGGAATTACCAAAGCTGGTGATATGTTTCTGAGTTTTATGTTCGAAGAATGTTCTGGCGCGGCCTTTACCCTGCCGCCCGGCTTTCAGATACCTCAAGGAATTACCCGGATTGGAGAGGCCTTTCTAAAAGGCATGTTCCGCGGTTGTTCAGGCGTTGCCTTTACCCTGCCGCCCGGCTTCCAGATACCTCAAGGAATTACCAAGATTGAAACCGGCTGCCACTGGGATTTGGCTGACATGTTCGATGGCTGTTCGGGCGCCGCTTTTAGCCTCCCGTCCGGATTCCGGATGCCTCAAGGCATTCCTGAGGTTGAAACGCCGTACATGACTCAAAATGATTAGGCAATATATCGCGATGGATGATAATAAAGTGGAACATGGCGGGCGTCAAATCCAATCGGAAGACCCGAAAGAGGGCCGCCAGACTCCCCTATGGCGAGAGCACAACATATTCGGTTTGAGTTGAGGATCGGTCCCGCATATAGTGGATTCCAATTATGGGGGAGGAATCCATTATGCGCGAGAATCAGCGGTCGCGTTTCATGAAGTTGTTTTTGGCGGTTCCCGATCCGCATAGAAGTGAGCACCTCACAAACATAGTTTATTCGTAAGCGTCCGGCCCCCCCCCACTCTTGACAAGGGGAGAAAAAACCGCCCGGCCTGGGCCGGGCGGCGGGTTTCGGGGTGGGCGGATACGCCTCGGTCGGCGGGGTGTGAATCTTGCCGGCGGTCGGGCAGGAGTTCCGGTAGTTGCGAGACCGTCAGGCGGGGCAGCCGGGTGAACAGGTCGCGCAGATAACGCCAGGGGTCCAGTTGGTGCTGTTTGGCCGAGGCGATGACCGAGTATAGGGTCGCGGCGGTGTGCCCACCCTGGTCGCCGCCGAAGAACAGGTAGTTCTTCCTTCCCACCGCCACCGGGCGCACCGCCTGCTCGGCGAAGTTGTTGTCTATCGACAATTCCCCGTTTCCGGCATAGACCCGGAGCGCCCGCCAATTATTCCGGCAATACCCCATCGCTTCGCCCAGGGGAGATTTCGGCAGTACCACGGGTCCCTCGCCGTGGAGTCATTTTCCGAAGGCGTCGAGAAGGGGGAGGATCTTTTCCCGGCGGCGTTCAAGGCGCAATTTCACCGCCTTGTCCCCGTCCGGGCCGGGATCGTTAAGGCGGATGCCCAGCTTCACGCACTCCTCCCGGACTTCCTTTTCCACTCGGTAGAGGCGTCCGATGTGGGCCAGGGCCGGCAGCGCTCCTTTCGGGAACGATTTCTCCGCCTCGACGAATTTTCGCCGGGCGTGCGCCCAGCAGGCCACCTCGGTGATGGCGCCATCGCCCTCATACAGGGCATTATAGCCGGAGAAGGCGTCGGCTTGAAGATATCCGCTCCAGTTGGAAAGAACCCCTTCCGGCCATACCCGTTGGTGATTGGGGCTGTATTGAAAAAACTGGCGGGGATGCTTCTTTAAACAAAGACGCATCCCTTGCTATTAATAGGGATGCGTCAAAAAGTAATTGGTGCGGAAGAGAGGACTTGAACCTCCATGACCTTTCGGCCACTTGGCCCTCAACCAAGCGCGTCTGCCATTCCGCCACTTCCGCCTTTGTCTTCCCTTGGCTCGACAATAATTTTTAAGGGAATGTCCGGATTTGTCAAGGCCGTTACCGCCGCCCGGCCGTCGATTTTTCCCCGGGGACCAATCCGGAAAAAGGGCGGGGCGGACCCGGCGCCCCTCCCGGTCCCGTTCAGGCGCCCCTCCTCCGGGCTCCGGAAGCGCCCGCCGGCGGCGAGAGCAACTCGACGTTCAGGCGGAAACGGACATTCTTGAACTGGAACACCACCCCCCGCTCCTCGATCGCCTCCACCCGGAGATCCCCCTGCCGCCTCTCCGCCAGCATCACCTCCCCGGCCGACAGCAACCGGCCGTTGATTACCGCCTTGGCGTCGTAGGGGGACCAGATCACCCCTTCCACCCGGAGCCGCAGGGATTCGAATTCCGTCCTCGCGTCCTCCTTCCTCTTCAGTTCCTGGGCCAGGCCGTGGTAGTTGCGGATGTCGGCGATCATCCGCCGCTGCCGGGATATTTTCGGATCGGACGGCTGATCCAGCCTGATGTATTGGCGCCAATCGCCGTCGATGTAGGCGATCGCGTCCTCGCATTCCTTCAGGGCGTCCTCGAACTTCCGGTTCATCAGGGCCTGCCGGGCGTCTTCCCGCCATTCGGCGAACCGCCTGTTCATCTCGTCGAGCGAGGGGGCGCGCCTGACCGGGGCGGGGGAATTGCCTAGGCCGAGCTCCTCGTTGGTCGGCAGCCGCATGATCAGGGGATCGCGGCCGCCGCGGGCGAAAAAATAGCTCTGGTAGGCGCGAAGCTCCTCCACCGACAGCTTGTCCATCGGGTCCTCCGGCTTGGGGGGAGCCTGGGCCTTGCCCCGGTTCCTGGCCGGCTGGCCACCCGGGGCGGTTCCAATCGGACCAAACGGCGGGCAGCCGAACAGCAGGACGGCCAGCAGTATTTTTTTCATCTAATTGCCCCCGGTGTAACGGAAGGTCTGCATGACCAGGGAACATCCGTGCCGCTGGCGGGATTCGGCCGCCTGGCCGTCGTCCCCGGGGTTCCCCAAAAAGCCCATCCCGTTCTGATCCGCGCTGATGTCGATGTCCCGGACCTGGAAGAACCGCTTTTCGCTCCCGGTCCGGCTCGGGGAGCTGCTTTCGAACTCTTCCATGTAATTGACGAAAGTGGCGATCTGATCATAGGTGCCCTCGAGGCGGAGGGTGAAGGTCCATTCCTCGAAGTTGCCGCTCGCCCCTCCCCGCTGGTTGCGGCCGCCCCTGGGGGCGCTGGCGCGGGATCGGCTGGGGACCAACTGGGTGGGGATGACCCCGGCCTGCTGGGCCTTGGTGCGGATGGCGGCGATCAATTGATCCGGGCTGTTCTCTCGGGGCAGGACCCGGGTGGCCAGGTCGTACTCGACCTTCACCGCCTCCAGCCGCTCCCGGGCGGCGGGGATTTTCTTGATTTCCTCCTGCAATTTCCCGACGTCCCCCCGCAGGGAGGCGATGCCGGCGCTTAGGCTGCCGGGCTCGTTGACAAAGGGCCAGAAGTCGCCGGCCTCCCTCGCCAGGGTGGACAGGTAGTAAAGGCTTCCCAGCAACAGCGCCCCGGCGACCGCCAGGGGAACGACCAGTTTCTTGTTGGCCAACATCGGGGTTCCTTCGTCAAGGCCCTGGAGACTGTCGACAAATATGGACGATCCCTCATTTAAGTTTCATGCCGATCCCGAAGGACCAGGCCTCGGTCGGGAACATGCTCAACAGGTGATCGGGCACCCCCCTCGGCCTGGGGGCCCGGACGCTGGTCGAATTGATGAGCTGGATGGATCCCGGGACCAGGAGGTTCGAAAAGGGCAGGAGGGCGATGCCCCCCGACTTCAGGCCGGCGATTTCCTCCAGCCGCCGGCGGATGGCCTCCTCCTCCGGTCCCCGGGCCGGCAGGGTGGGATCGTCCACCCGCCGGGATTCGTGAACGGCGATGGCCCGGCGCAATTGTTCCTGCAGCCTTTCCTCCTCCCCCTTTTCCGGCATGACCCGGGGGGAATAGCTGATGAACCCCTGGATCAGGTTCTCCTGCATCTGCAGGGAGGTTTCCCGGCTGGAGGAGGTGGCGTAGCCGCTGATGGAGATGTCCTTGGCCTTGCCGGTCAGCTTGGTGAACCAAAGGTGGCGCATTTCCGGATTGGCCACGTTCATCTCGGGATCGAAATTGACTATGCTCTTGATGTCGGAAAGGATTTTCGCCCACACCACCCGGTTGCGGTAGAGGGTCTTGACCGTGCCGATGTAGTCGCCCAGCCGGGCGATTTCCTGGTTGATGCGCTTGCCCTCGTCCGCCTTGCCCTGGAGGTCCTGCTTCTGCCGCTGCAAGGCGGCCCGCCGCTGGTTCAGGTCGGGAATGACGAAGAAGAGGTAGTGGACAACCAGGTAGCCGATAAGCCCGAAAACCGCCAGCCCCCCGCAGAGGCCCAGGAACTGGGGCAGGGGCAGCCGCTCCTTCTTGCGCAGCACCTCGGGCAGCAGATCCAGGTTAATCATGTCTTTCCCGCTTTCCGCCCGCCCCCGCCGTCAGTCGCGGGCGTGGCAGGCCAGGCCGAAGGCCACGGCCAATTCATGCCCGTGGGCCTCGACGACATCCGCGGTAGCCTTGCCGGCGTCCACGGAACCGAAGGAATCGAACACGGAGGTCTCGATTTGGGTCATGCGGCCTATCAGGTCGGCGACCCCGGCGAAGCCGACCAGCCCGCCGGACAGGAAAAGCCGGGCCGCCTCCTTTCCCCCGGCCGCGCTCTTGAAGGTGTCCAGGCAGGAGCGGATTTCCCCGGCGATGTCCTCCAGGCCGGGGTAGATGGCGTCCTTGACGGTGTCCAGCCGGTCGCCCGGCCGCAACTTGAACCGCTCCGCCTCCGCCAGGTCGCAGCCCAGGCGCTGGGAAATCAATTCGGTGAGGGCGATGCCGCCGACGGGAAAGTCCCGGAAGACGGTGTTCACCCCGTCCGATATCGCTATCAGCGTCTTGGAGGCCCCGAAATTGACCATTCCCCCCGCCCGCCCCAGCCCCAGGAGGGAGCCGTCCAGGTTGGCCGTCTCCAGGGCGTTGGCCAGGGCCACCAGCTCCACGTCGATCCGGGCGGGGGTGACCCCGGCCTGGAAAAGGATGTCGAGCTTGTCGGCGATGTCCTGCTGGCGGGCGGCCGCCAGGATGGCCCGGATCTGCCCGTCCGCCGCGCCCGGCAGGACATGGTAGTCCAACTGGGCCTCGGAAATGTCGTAGGGGATGTACTTTTCCGCCTCCTCGAGAACGGCGGCGTCCAACTCGTCCTGGCGGTTGGCCGGGAGGGTGAGGTTCTGGATCAGGGTGCTCCTGCCGCCGAAGCCGATGACCACCTTTTTCGCCTTGGCCGACTTCACCGCCCTCTTGATGGCCTCGTCGTAAAGGGAGGCGTCGTCCACCGGCTCGTAGACGCAGGCGACCACCGCCAGGTCCTCACCCTTGCGGACCATCTCCACCGTCTTGACCGACTGGGTCCCCAAGTCCATGCCCAGGACGGCGTTTTTTTTGCCGCGTTTGGCCACGCCACGCCTCCTTCGCCCCTCCCGGGGCCGTCCCCCGGGCGCCGCCCCGCCCCCATACTATATAATTATCGCGGCGAACCACAAATCTTTTGGAAAAAATATCCGCCCCGGCCGAATCGCCCGCTCCCCCCGCTCAGAACCCCTCCCCCATCCACTGCAGCAGGGTGTTCATTTGCCCCCCCCGGTAGACCCTGGCGTTGTGGAGGCGCCGGGACTGGGCCAGCACCGCCGTTGGCGCCGCCAGGAAGGTGTAGGGCTGGTCCCGGGCGATCACCTCGTGCAGGCGGCGGTAAATCCCGTAGCGCTTTTCCTTGTCCAGGGTGCGGCGGCCCTCCTCGATCAGCCGGTCGGCCTCGGGGGAGGCGTAGGCGACGTGGTTGCTGCTGCCCACGCGGTTGGCCCCGGAACCGTGCCAGATTTGGTATGGGTCGCCCTCGATCCCCCCGGTCCAGGCCAGCGAACAGACGTCGTAGTCCCGGTTTTCCAGCACCTGGGTGTAAACCGACCATTCGATGGGCTTGATCTCGACCTTGATCCCGGCCTTGATCATGTCCTGCTCGATGATCGCGGCCCATTTGCGGATTTGGGTGGAGGAGGAGGGGATGATGAAGGTGAAGGCGAAGGGGCGGCGCCGGCCCGAGCCGTCGTAGTCGCGGTCGAGAAGGCCGTCGCCGTCGCTGTCGGCCCAGCCGGCCCCGGCCAGGATTTCCCCCGCCTTTTCCGGATCGAAGGGCAGCGGCTGGACGGCGTGGTTGTAATAGGGGCTCTGGGGGACGAAAGGCCCGGAAATGAGGGATCCGAGCCCCATGAACACCTCGTCCAGGATGCGCCGGCGGTCGGTGAGCAGGGTAAGGGCGGTCCGGACCCGGACGTCCCGGAACAACGGCCGTTGCATATTGTAGCCGACATAGAACCAACTGGATCCGTTGTATTGGTATTTCCCGAATTTATAGCCCTCGGGGACCCGGCCCTCGCGCTTGCGGCGATCCCAGGCCAGGGAATCGGCGGCGGCGGTTTCGATGGCGGGGGTGACCAGTTGGAACCCGGGTTCCGGGGTCTCCTCGTGCCATTGGGCCGGGAGCAGCCCGTAGACGTCGAGTCCGCCCCTCTGGAATTCGAGGAAGGAAACGCTGTTGTCGGGAATCACCCGGATGCGCCGGCCCAGGATGGGAGGCTTGGGGCCATAGTAATTTTCGTCCCGCTCCAGCGAGACTTCGCTGTTCTTGTCCCATTTCGCCAGCTTGTAGGGGCCGGCCCCCACTATCCACTGGTTCCGGGGGGAGGAAATGAATTTTTCGGCGAAGAACTCGTCGCTCCAATTCGGATCCGGGCGGTAATAATGCTCCGGCAGCGGCTGCATCCCGAGGGTGAACTCCTCCCCCAGGCTGTAGGGCTCCTTCCACACCACCCGGAAGGAGAGGTCGCCGGTCACCTCCAGGCGATCCAGGAGTTCGTAATAGTTGCGGATGGCCTCGCAGGGAACGCCGGGATTGCGGATGGTGTTCCAGTAGAAGAGGAAATCGCGGGCCGTGACCCGCCGGGCCGGAATTTCCGCCCCGGTTTCGGGATCCCGGAAGGGCTGCCAGAAAATGTCGTCCCGGAGGCGGATGGAGTAGGTCAGGCCGTCGGGACTGACCTCCCAGCTTTCGGCCATGAGCGGCTCGAAGCGGGTGGGATCGTCGGAATTGCGGCCCGCCAGGGTGTCGATCAGGAGATCCCAAAGCGCCCCGACGGTGGCTTCGTTGTTGATCAGGTAGTTGAGGTTGCCCGGCAGGCTCACCGCCCGGCTGACCAGGACTCCCCCCTCCTTCGCCTCCGGATCCCGGAGATCGTCGTTGAGGAAGCCGCCTCCGCCCCCCCCCGCCGGGGCGGTCTCCCCGGGAGGGTTCGCCGCCGCCGCCGGCGCCGGGCCGGCGGCGGCGAACCGCCGCAGGGACGCCCCCAGCCGGTCCGCCGACTCGGCCAGCCGGTTCAGGGTCTGGTCGGTCCGGGCGCTCTGGAGCCTCAGCGCGTCCAGGGCGTCAATCACCAGGTAGAGGCCGAAGACCACCGCCACGATATTCGCCAGGGCGAACAGGGCGGACAGGAGGGAGTTTGACCGCATGGCGTCCTTCCGGATCGGGGGGAAAACCGGCCGCCGGTTGCCTAACCCCGGCCGGATGCATACAATGGCCGGAACGGGGGATCGCTCCGGAAAGAACCGCCGGCCCGCGGGCCCGGCCCGCCCGTCCGATAAAATAGCGGTTTCCGGGGCTTCCCTCAAGATAAAAATGGCGATCGTCCGCCAACATGGAGACCACGCATGAACGGAATCCCCCCCCCCGCCTTCGGCATGCCGGGCAGCCTGGAATGGCTGGTGATCGGCCTGGTGGCGCTCCTGCTCTTCGGCAAGCGCCTGCCGGGGGTGGCCCGATCCCTCGGCCAGGCCCTGCACGAGTTCCGTTCCGGGCTTTCCGGCCCGGAAGCGGAAAAGCCGGCCGCTCCCGGCCCGGAGGCGAAGCCTCCGGAAAAGCCGGCCGCCTGATCCCGGCTCCGGGGCGGAGGCGAAGCTTGTCCGGACTGGCGGGCCGGTTTTTCGATCTGGTTATGCGGAGATCCCTCGCGGCCTGGCGGCGGGACCTCGGGGAGCCCCGCCGGGCCCAGGAGCGCTCGCTCCTGGCCATCCTGGCCCGGAACGCGGCCACCGAGTTCGGCCGCCGCCACGGGTTCGCCGCCCTGGCCCGGCTGGCCGGGGACGGGCTCTGGCGGGAGTTCCGCGCCGCCGTCCCCCTCCGCCCCTACGAGGAATTCCGTCCCTGGCTGGATCGGATGCGGGAGGGGGAGGGGAACCTCCTGGTTCCGGGCCGGCCGGAAATGTTCTCCCTCACCTCCGGCAGTTCCGCCGAGCCGAAGTTCTGCCCCGTCACCCGCCCCTTCATTCTGGAGCATCATCGCCAGCACCTGTTGTGGATGCATGGCTGCTGCCGGGATCATCCCGGGATCCTGGGGGGGAAATTCCTGGCGGTGACCAGTCCGGCCGTCATGGGCCGCACCCCCGGCGGGATTCCCTTCGGTTCCATGAGCGGCAAGCAGTTGGAAAGTCAGGCCATTCCCGTCCGCCGGCGGCTGGCCGCCCCCCCGGAAACCGCCGCCCTGCCCGATCCCGCCGCCCGCTGGTTCAACCTGCTGCTCTTCGCCCTGGCCCGGCCCGACCTCCGGCTGGTGGTCGCCGTCAACCCCTCCACTCTGACCCTCCTGGCCGAGCGCCTGGCTTCCGGGGCCGAGGAGCTGCTGGAAGGGCTGGGGCGCGGCCATCCGGCCGCCCGGGACGCCTCGGCCCCGCCCCTTCTCCGGAAGCTCGCGGCCCGCTTCCGGCCCGATCCGGCCCGGGCCCGGCGGCTCCGGGAAATCCTCCGGGCCGAGGGCCGGCTCGTCCCGGCCGCCGCCTGGCCCCAACTCGAACTCCTCCTCGCCTGGCGCTCCGGGTCCGCCGCCCTTTACCTTCCCCGGGTCGAGGAGGCCTGGGGGCCGCTCCCCGGCCGCTGCCTAGGCCTCCGGGCCTCGGAAGGCACCTTTTCCCTGCCCCTCCGGGACGGGGATCCGGCCGGGGTCCTGGCCGTGGGCGGCCATGTCCTGGAATTCCTTCCCGCCGCGGACGGGCCGCCGGCCCCGGAAGCCCCGGCCCTCCGGGCGGATCAACTGGAGCGGGACGGCCTGTACCGCTTGGCCGTCACCACCTCCGGCGGCTTTTACCGCTACGATTTGGCCGATCTGGTGCGGGTGGCCGGCTTCAACCGCCGCACTCCGGAAATCGTCTTCGAGCGCCGGGCCGGCGCCGTCCTCTCCGCCACCGGGGAAAAGGTCACGGAAAGCCAGGTCCTGGCCGCCCTGGGGGACGCCGCCGGCGATCTCCCCCTGAACGGCTTCACCCTGACCTGGGAGTTGACGGAGGGGCGGGCCGGCTACGTGCTGGCCCTGGAATGCCCGGGGGGGGAGGCGCGGCTCCGCCGAGGGGACGGGGAGTTCCGGGAGCGGCTGGATCGGCTAATCGCCCGCTTCGACGCCGGCCTCCGGGATCGCAACCTCGAATACCGGGCCAAGCGGGCGGACGGCCGGCTGGCCTCCCCCCGGCTCCTGTTGCTGGCGGAAGGCGCCTACGAGGGGCTTCGGGCCGCCGCCGCCGCCCGGGGCCGGCCGGAGGGCCAGTTCAAGCCTCCGGTCCTGGCGGCCCCTCCGGGGCCGGGGAGGGCCCCGGTCCCGGGCTGCCCGGTTTTTGATCGCTTGCCCCTGGCGCGTCCGGGGAATCCGGACCGCTTAGGGTCCGGGCCAAAAAAAGGCTCTGAAACGAACTCCCCGAAACTTTGAAGGAAATCAAACGGCGGTTTGTTTGATTTTCTTCAAAAGCCCGCCAAAAGAAAGGCCGGCAAAAATTGCCGGCCTGAAAAACGGGGTTTTCGGACACAATCCTTGGAAGTTACCCTTAACCACTCAACCAACCGCGATATCTCAACTTGCGTCGCTTTGGAACCAATACCGGTCCGGGCGGCGTCCGGCCCAACCACGCGTCAAGGCCGAACCTCTCCGCCCATCCCGCCGATCCACCGGGACCGGCCGGGTTTGCCAAAATCGCGGCGGGAAACCGACCGACCTCCCCGCCTTGCCTCAACACCGCAGCTAAACCACCACCGAATGCCCGAAAACCCCAAACGAAAAGCACCTGGCGAAAATCAAACCCCGGCTTCACGCCCGTCCGGGTGCGGGGCGACCATTGCCCGGGGCGGCCTTCAACCTCTCGACCGCCCGCCCTCGGAAATCCCGCCGCCAACGGAAAAGAGGCGCTTGACCGGGAGAACCCGCCGGCCGAAAATTCCCGTTTGTTTAACCTCCTCTAAACGGGGGGAAGCGAATCCGCCTCTCGCCCAACCAGCCGGGAACCAGATGCAAAGGCGCGGAAACAAATAACATTTACAACTTCGGCCTAAGAGGCTGTTGTTAAATGCCGGATCGTCCGGGTTAGACAAGGAAAAAGGCGCTGGCAGGATGATTTTTGGCCGGAGGTCAAGGGCAAAAATCATCCGGGAAGCGACTTTTGACGCAG
>JAISYL010000190.1 GCA_031269935.1 Planctomycetota bacterium | reverse complement strand
TCGCACTCGTAGCCGTAGGCGTATTTCTGGTTCTGGCGGATCAGCCCCAGGTAGGCGTTGTTCACCACCACCACCAGCACCGGCACCCGGTTCTTGGCGCAGACCGCCAATTCCTGGACGTGGAAGGTGAAACCGAAGTCCCCCATCACCGCCACCGCCGGCTTGCCGGTGGCCACCGCCGCCCCGAAGGCGGCGGGAATGTCGTATCCCAGGCAACCGGCGCCTCCCGAGGGCAGGTAATGCCGGGGGGTCCCCGTCTCCTGCAACTGGCCGGACCAGATTTGGGTTATCCCGCAGCCGGTGGTGAAAATCGCCCGTTCGCCGAAATGGCGGTTAAGTTCGGCGAAGACCCGGGAGGGAATGATGGGCTTTTGCCCGTAGTCGGTCTTGCGGGCCAATTCCCTCCGGAGTTCCGGGAGCTTCGGAAGGTCGACATGGTCCGCCTTGATCCCGCGCCGCCTGGCCTCGGCCAGAAGGGCGGGGATGGCTTGGCGGACATCGGCGACAATCCCCAAATCGGCCGGGAAAATCTTCCCTATCTCCTTCGGCTCGATGTTGACGTGGATGAACTTGCGCCCGCTCCGATACACATCCAGCGCCCCGGTGTGACGGTCGGTGAAGCGGCACCCGAGCCCCAATACCAGGTCGGAATCCAGAAAAACCCGGTTCCCCAGGGGCTGGCCGACCTGGATGCCGCAATGCCCGGCGTTCAGCCGGTGCCCGACCGGGATCCCCCCCTTGGCCATGTAGGTGGTGATTACCGGCAGGTTCAACTCCTCGGCCAGTTCCACGCATTCCCCGGTCAGGTCCGCCTGCATCACCCCGCCCCCCATGAGGAGGATGGGATTCCGGGCGGCGGCAATCAGGTCGAGCGCCTTGCCGATGTCGGTCGGGGCCGGAGCCGGGCCGGACCAGGATAACGGCCGGTAATCGCCGGGGTCGAAAGCCAACTCGGCGTTCTGGACGTCCAGGGGGAGATCCACCACCACCGCCCCGGGCTTGCCGGAACGGGCTGTCTGGAAAGCCAGAGCCAAAGTCCCGGTAAGGTCCTCCGCCCGGGTGACGCACCAGGTCCCCTTCGCCACCGGCCGGCAGATTTCCGCGATGTCCACGCACTGGAAGGCGTCCTTGCCCAATTGGGAAGTAACCGCCTGTCCGGTCAGGGCCAGGACCGGAATGCTGTCGATGTTGGAGGAGTAAATCCCGGTGACGAAATTGGTGGCTCCCGGCCCGGAGGTGCAGAGGGCGGCGGCCATCCGGCCGCTGGCCCGGTAATACCCGCTGGCGGCGTGGACGCAGGCCTCCTCGTGCCGGTGGCAGAAATGCCGGATCCCGCTTTGGCCGATATACTTGTACAAGCCGTTAATCCCGGCCCCGGGAATGCCGAAGGCGTGGGTAATCCCCTCTTTTTCCAGAATTTTCACAATCGCCTCGGATGCTTTCATGGCGCCTCCAATTTTAATTATTGAAATATTATTCCAGTTATCCCCAAACCGCGAACCCCAATCGGCGGGTAAAGGCTTACTCCTCCCGCCAACCCAGGCGCAGGGAAAGCTGCCGGGCCGCGTCCAAAAGATAGGGAAGGTTCCTGGCGATATGCCGGTCGGTCATCCGGGCGGCCGGGCCGCTGACGCTCAGCCCCGCCGCTATCCGGCCGGTATAGTCGCGGAGGGGGGCGGCGACGCAGCGGGCGCCCTCCTCGCACTCCTCGTTGTCGAAGGCGTATCCCTGGCGGCGGATTTCCTCCAGAGCCCGCTCCAAGTCCTCCCGTCGGGTCAGGGTGCGGTCGGTGAAGCGGGTCAGGCCCTTGGCCTTGAGGTAGCGGGCCAATTGCCGGGGCGAATATTCCGAGAGGAACAACTTTCCCACCCCGGTGCAATGCAGGGGCGCCACATGCCCGATCCGCTGCATCATCATCAGGGTCTTGCCGGGGAAATTGACCACCTCCACATACAGCACCGACATGTCGCGATCCACCGACAGGTTGGCGCTTTCGCCGAAAACCTTCGCCGCCTCCCGCAAAAAGGGGAAGGCGAGATTCCTGAGATCGAGCCGGGACTTCAGGCTGTCGGCCAGGGCGCAAAGCCGGAAGGTAAGGGAATAGCGGCCGCTTTCCGGCTCCTGGAAGACATAGCCCCGCCGCTGCAGGGGCGCCAGGAACCGGAGGAGGGTGCTGGCGTTCATGCCCAGCGTCCTCGCCAAATCCTGCAGCCGAGCCGGACCCTCCAGATTCGTCATGCATTCGAGGAGCGAGAGCAGTTTTTCCGTCGACAGATTGCTCTGGGTCGGATCCGTCCCGCCGAGACGGGCGGCGACGAGCCCCGCCCCGCCATAGGCATCCTTCATGCCGCCAAATCCCCATATTTTAATAATTAAAATATGATTTTAGTATTCGGGTTTATTATAATCGGCGTTCCTCCGGACGCAAGCATTTTTTTCTTTTTTTTGGCTCTCCCCGTCCGGAACGGGGAAGGCGAAAAATTCCCGGCATAATCCTTGCCAGCCGGGCCGCTCCGGCTATACTTGGCGCCAGGCCGGCAAACAAAAGGAGGCGACGCCATGGCGGAACCGCTGGTTTACCTCGACGGCGAATTCAAGCCCAAATCCCAGGCCGCGATCAACGTTTTCGATCACGGCTTCCTTTACGGCGACGGGCTGTTCGAAGGCATCCGGGCCTACAACGGGCGGGTGTTCCTCTGCCGGGAGCATCTCGACCGCTTCTACGACGGGGCCAACTGCCTGGCGATCAAGCTCCCCCTGGCCAAGAAGGAAATGCGGGAGGTTCTCTACGAAAGCCTGAAGCGAAACGGTCTCCGGGACGCCTACATCCGGCTTATCGCCACCCGGGGGGTGGGCGATCTGGGGCTGAGTCCCTTGAAATGCGCCGGGCGCGGCTCCATCATCTGCATCGCCGCCTCGATCACCCTCTATCCGGACGAGTTCTACCGGACCGGAATGAAAATCATCACTTCGGCCGTCCAGCGTTCCCACCCGGAATGCCTCAATCCCCGGGTAAAGTCGCTCAACTACCTTTCCAACATCCTGGCCAAAATCGAGGCGATCAACAACGGCTACGAAGAGGCGATCATGCTCAACCACCGGGGCGAGGTGGCCGAATGCACCGGGGACAACCTCTTCATCGTCAAGAACGGGATCGTCAAGACCCCGCCGCCCTCGGCCGTCATCCTGGAGGGCTGCACCCGCAACTGCGTCATCCGGGTGGCCCGGAAAAGCCGGATTGAGGTCCGGGAGGAAACCCTGGCCAGGTTCGATGTCTACACCGCCGACGAATTGTTCCTCACCGGTACCGCCGCCGAATTGATCCCGGTGGTGGAGGCGGACGGCCGTTCCATCGGAAGCGGCAAGCCCGGCCCGGTCACCCTGGACCTGCTGGCCAAATTCCGCCGGTTCATAAAAGCCTACCGGGATCCGGGCGTCTGATGGCGGAAGCCCGCCGGCCGGAAAGCGATCGCCTGAAAACCCGGGTCGGAAAACTGGAGTTGGCCAATCCCATCCTTCCGGCTTCGGGCATATTCGGCGACGGCGGGGAATACCGGGATTTTTACGATCCCGCGAAGCTGGGCGGGGTGGTGAGCAAATCGGTCACCCTGGAGCCGACCCGGGGCAACCCGCCCCCGCGAATCGCCGAAACCCCGGCCGGAATGCTCAATTCCATCGGCCTGCAGAACGGGGGGCTGGAGCATTTTCTCGCCCAAATCCTGCCGCCGCTTCGGGCGGCCGCCCGGCGGGTAATCGTAAGCGTGGCCGGCAAAACCGCCGACGAATATGAAACGCTGGTCCGCCGCCTGGCCGCCGCCCCGGTCGACGCCCTGGAAATCAACGTTTCCTGTCCCAACGTCAAGGAGGGAGGCATCGCCTTCGGAGTTTCCGCCCGGGCGGTCGAACAGTTGACCCGGCGGCTGCGGCGGGCGGCGGGCGGGATGCCCCTTTGGCTGAAGCTCACCCCCAACGTCGCCGACATCGGCGAAATCGCCCGGGCGGCCGAGGCGGCCGGGGCCGACGCCCTGGTGGTGGCCAACACTTTCCTCGGCATGGCGGTGGATGTGGAGCGGCGCCGCCCCGTCCTGGCCAACGTCACCGGCGGCCTTTCCGGGCCGGCCATCCATCCCCTGGCCCTGCGGGCGCTCTGGCAGGCCCGGCGGGCCGTGTCCCGCCCCCTGGTGGCGGCGGGGGGAACGGCCGGCCTCCGGGAAGTCCTGGCTTTCCTGATAACCGGCGCCTCGGCGGTGGAGGTGGGTTCGATGAATTTGGTCGACCCCGGACTCGCCGGCCGGCTGGTGGACGAGTTGGAGGTCTGGCTCCGGGAACACGACGCCACCCTGGCGGAAATCATCGGAACCCTGCGGACCTGACTTTTGCCGCCGTATAACCCGGCGAGACGGTAATTTGTCAACAGCGTCCAAATCCGGGAGGCCCGAACTTGGAACCCAGGAAGAGCCGGCGGGTCCGGATCGGCGGCGTGGACATGGGCGGGGGGGCCGGGATTACGGTCCAGACCATGACCCGCTCCCGGGTGGAGGAGGTGGAGGGGAGCCTGGCGGAAATCCGGGCGGCGGCGGCGTCCGGGGCCGATCTGGTGCGCCTGGCGGTACCCAATCCCGCCGCCGCCGGATATTTCGGGCGAATCGCCGCCCGTTCGCCCCTTCCCCTCGTCGCCGACACCCATTTCGATTGGCGGACCACCCTGGCCGCCATCCGGGAGGGGGCGGCCAAGGTGCGGGTGAACCCCGGCAACATGGACCCGGACGGCCTGGCCCGGGTGGCCGAGGCGGCCGGAGTCCGGGGAATCCCCATCCGGGTGGGCGGCAATTCCGGTTCCGTCCGCCGTTCCGGGGAGGGGGCGGATTCGCCGCTTTCCGAACTCCTGGCCCAGGAAACCCTGACCTGGGCCGCCCGGCTGGAGGAATTGGGCTTCCGGGACACGGTGATTTCCGTCAAGGCCAGCGAAGCGGCCGTGACGGTGCGGGCCTACCGGCTGGTGGCGGCGCAATCGGACTATCCCCTGCACCTCGGCCTCACCGCCGCCGGCCCCCGGGAAAGCTCGCTCCTCAAATCGGCCGCCGCCATCGGCTCCCTCCTCCTGGACGGAATCGGGGACAGCATCCGCTTCAGCTTCACCGGGGACGCGGCGGGCGAGGTGGCGGCCGGCCGCGATCTTTTAAGGGCCCTGGCCCTGCGCCGCGAGGGGGTGGAGATAATCTCCTGCCCCGCCTGCGGTCGCTCCCGGGTGGAGTTGCCGGAACTGGCCCGGGAGGCCCGGGAGGCCCTGGGACATATCCGCAGCCCACTCCGGGTGGCGATCATGGGTTGCGAGGTGAACGGTCCGGGCGAGGCCGGGGACGCGGATCTGGGACTGGCTCCGGGCGGCGGCGCCGTCCACCTGTTCATCCGGGGGCGGGTGGTGGAAAAGCTGCCGCCGGACCGGGCCATTGCCCGCCTGGCGGAGGAGGCGGAGAGGCTGGGCGGGGAAAGCCGCTAGCATTCCGCATCTATGCCGATATCCTTCAAATGCTGGAATCGCCAAATAGTTTTGTGGCGCTTTTTAATACGGCCAGTTGTAATTAGTCGTCCCGGAAAAATAATCTTTTTGGTGAAAAATCTCGAAAAATTCAGGAAAAACAGCTTGAAATTCGATGAAAACCGATGCAATTATTGCAAGGTTCCGGGTTAAACAGCCTTGAAAGCTCGCAAAATGAAGCCGAAAAAGAGCGAAATCGACAACGGCCAGGGCTCCCTCTTCCGGGTGGCGTTGGTCAGGGTCGTCAACCTCCGGCACCCCTTGGTCA
>JAISYL010000287.1 GCA_031269935.1 Planctomycetota bacterium | reverse complement strand
TGTTAAATGCCGGATCGTCCGGGTTGGACAAGGAAAAAGGCGCCGGCGGGATGATTTTTGGCCGGAGGTCAAGGGCAAAAATCATCCGGGAAGCGACTTTTGACGCGGTATAACCCGATGAGACGGCATTTAACAACGAGCCCTTATCGGCGCCAAAAGCGTTATACCGGAAGCGTTTTGGTTTTCGGATCAACGTTGGTCCCAAGCCCCGGGCGCGCGCAGGGGTTCCGGAACGGGAACAACCGAAAACCATACGCGCTTGGGTATAGGAGACGCAATTGCGGAAAATACTGGCCAATTTGGAGGAAATAATAGCCTCCCTTTTTCTTGCCGTGATGGTGGCCGTCCTGGTCGCCAACGTGTGCCTGCGCCTCACCGCCTCCCGCTCCATCATCTGGTTGGAGGAAATCGCCTATCTGTGCTTCGCCTGGGTGGTGTTTGTGGGCGCCGCCGCCGCGTATAAAAGAAATCTTCACAGCGGCATCGACATGCTGGTGAAGGCGCTTCCCGTCCAAATCAAAAAACCGGTCGCGATATTCGGCATGTTGCTCACCCTCGCCGCCTGCCTGATCATGGTGGGGCTCAGCTTCAATTTCGCGGTTCAGGCGTGGGAGAAATACACTCCCTATCTTTACATCCGCTATACCTTCATCGACATCGCCGTCACCGCCGGCTTCGTTTTCATGAGCGCGCATTGCCTCGCCTTCATCGGCAACATGATCAGGCACGGCGACTACGCCAAGGAAATGCCGTTGTATCGCGCCATGGAAAGTCTCGATGCCGTCATGAGCGGAACCGTCGACACGAATTTCCATTCGGCGTCCATGCGCGAGCGCGGGAAAATGGAGGGCGAATAAATGGAATTCCTTCCTATCGCGGCCATGTTCGCCTTTTTCGCCCTGAACATCCCCGTTGCGTTCGGCCTCATTCTTTCCGGATTGACCTACTTCCTGTTCCTGTGCGACGGCATGCCGATGGACATGCTGGTGCAGGGCATGATCGCGCAGACCAGTTCGTTCACGATGCTTGCCATCCCGCTGTTCATCGCGGCGGGCGTCGCCATGACCTACGGCGGCATTTCGCAGAGCCTGCTGGACTTGGCCGACACGCTGGTGGGGCATAGGATCGGCGGCCTTGGCCATGTGAACGTTCTTCTCAGCACGTTCATGGGCGGATGCTCGGGATCGGCGACGGCGGACTGCGCCTTCGAAAGCAAGATACTTGTGCCGGAGATGGTCAAAAGAGGCTACTCAAAAGGATTTTCGGCGGCGATCACCTCGGCGTCCTCGATCATCACCCCGATCATACCGCCCGGAATCTGCCTGATCATTTACGCGACTGCCGCGAACGTCGCCATCGGCGACATGTTCATGGCGGGATATTCGCCGGGCATCCTTCTCTGCCTCGCGCTGATGATCGCGACGCACTTCATCGCCAAGGCCAAAAGGTTCCCCCCGAGCCGGCAAAAAAGGGCGTCGGTTGGCGAGATATTGGAGCAGGCGAGGAAATCGGCGTGGGCATTGGTTCTCCCGATCCTTATCATCACCTCGCTCCGCTTTGGCTGGATTACTCCCACCGAATGCGGCGCCATGACCTTGGCGTATTCAATCCTCGTCGGGTTCTTCATTTATCGAAAACTCAAATTCGGGCATCTCCCGCGCGTTCTCGTTGAATCCACCCTCAACACGGCCACCGTCATGCTGATTCTCGCGGCGGCGAACATGTTCGCCAGGTATTTGACCTGGGAAGGCCTCCCGCACCGCCTGACCGAATTCATCACCGGCACGACGTCGAACCCCGTCGTATTCCTCCTGATGGTCAATCTCCTCATGATCGTCATGGGCATGTTCATCGACACCGCCGCCGCCCTGATCATTCTGCCTCCCCTGCTCGTCCCCATCGCCAAGGCCATGGGGATCGACCCCCTTCACCTCGGCATCGTCATGTGCATGCAGGACACGTTCGGAGGCATCACCCCGCCCTTCGGAGTGCTCATGTTCACCTCCACCACCATCACCAGAACCAAGGTGTCCGATTATATACGCGAAGGCTGGCCGCTTATCTTGACCTGCCTCGCGGTTATTCTGCTGGTGACATTCGTCCCGGCGCTTTCGTTGTGGCCAATGCGCCTGTTCGGATAACCGCCGGGGCCTGACCCGATATGACATCCAGAACGCATCGTGTTTTGACGGCGATTCAGAAACTGACGCGATACTCGTTAGATTACCTCGAGGAAAAAGGAGAACCATGGTGGCCAATCAACCCTGCAAGGATTTGCTGGAGCGAGTGCGGACCGGGGAGAGCATCACCCCCAATAACCGCAAGGGTCTCGAGGATTTCCTGAATTACGAAACCCCGGGATCCTGCCTGTTCACCAAGTGGACCTATCCGCCGATCATAGAGCGCGGCAAAAACAACAAGGTTTGGGACGTCGACGGCAGGGAATACATCGACTGCATCACCGGCATGTCCAGCATGAACATCGGCCACGCCGATCCGCGCGTCGCCGAGGTGCTTAAGACGCAATACATGAAGTTGAGCCACTGGTTCGACTTCCCGACCCCCGAACGCCTCAAGCTGGCCAGGCGCCTGTGCGAAATCACCCCCGGCGATTTTCCGAAGAAGGTCTGGTTGGGGCTTAGCGGCGCGGACGGCCTCGACGCCGTCCTGCGCCTTGTCCGCTACCATACCAAGAAAACGCAGATCATTTCCTTCCTCGGCGGCTATCACGGCCAGAACATCGGCACCATGGGCCTGACGACCAAGGCCGGCATGCACCGCTGGTACAACCCGGTCCCGCCGGCGGATCACGGCATCAACCGCTTCCCCTACCCCTACACCTACCGCGACATCTACGGGAACGACTCCGACCCGGAGAAGTGCGCGCGCGCCTGCGTCGAAGCCATCGACAAAATTCTGTGCGGCTGCGAGAACACCATGGCCAATTATCCCGCCGGAATCAACAACGTCGCCGCAATCATCGTGGAACCCCTGCAATGCTCGGCCGGCTATATCCGCCCCCATGACGAGTTCCTTCGCGGATTGCGCCGCCTCGCCGACAAGCACGGCATTCTTCTGGTTTTCGACGAGATCCAGTCGGGCATGGGCCGCACCGGGACGATGTGGGGCTGCGAACACTCCGGCGTCGTGCCGGACATTATCGTGGTCGGCAAGGCCCTGGGCGGCGGCGTTCCCATGAGCGCCGTCGTCGGCCGCGCCGAAATTTTCGACGATCTCGCCCCCGGCATGTCCTCCAACACCTACGCCGGCTACGCCCTCGGCTGCGCCGTAGCCAACAAGGTTCTGGACATCATCGAGGAGGACAAGCTCCTGGAACGCTGCCGGAAAACCGGCAAGCATATGGAAAAAGTGGCGAAGGAATACGCCGGGCGCCATCCCCTGGTCGGAACCTACGACCAGGTCGGCGTTTTCCTGGGCATCGAGTATGTCCGCGACGAAAAGAAGACGCCCGCCCTCGAGGAAACCATCGCCCTGTGCGACGCGCTCATGGACGCCGGCCTTCTCGCCCAGAGGAACGGGTACTACGGCAACAGAATGTCGTTCCTGCCCACCATCACCATATACGAAAAGGACGTCGACGAGATGTTCGCCGTTATCGACAAGGCCACCACGGAGATCGAGAAGAGGTTCAACATCGCCGCGAGGGCATGAACGCCGGGCGCCGCGACGGAACGACCCGAAAACCGCCGCCGCCAAAGGCGGTCCGCGATTTAGGGCTCGCGCAAAAATAAGCGCTCCATATTTAGACGAGGCGTGAGAGGCGACAGTGTTTTTTCGCCGGTATTCCGGCGAAAAATCACGAGAGCCTCGAACAACGAAGTATAAATATGAAGCAGTTATTTTTGCGCAGTCCCTTAATGAGGAAATTGGCATGAAGATCGGATGCGTCAAGGAAATAAAGAAATACGAGTTCCGGGTCGGCCTGACCCCGGACAACGCGAGGGAGTATATTCTGCACGGGCACCGGGTGATGGTGGAGAGCGGCGCCGGGCTCGGCTCCTCGTTCGCGGACGAGGAGTACCAGGCGGCGGGAGCCGAGATCGCGGCCGACGCGGAATCCATATGGCGGGCGTGCGGCATGGTGATCAAGGTTAAGGAACCCCTGGCCGAGGAATACGAATCGATGCGGCGGGATCAAATCCTGTACACGTACCTGCATCTGGCGGCGGACAAGCCGCTGACCGAGGCCCTGTTGAGGAATGGCGTCAAGGCGATCGCCTACGAAACCATCCGCGACGGAAACGGCGCCCTGCCGTTGTTGAAGCCCATGAGCGAGGTCGCGGGCCGGCTGAGCATTCAAGAAGGCGCGAAATGCCTTGAAAAGCCGATGGGAGGCAGGGGCGTGCTTCTCGGCGGCGTACCCGGCGTCAAAAAGGGCGGCGTGCTGATCATCGGGGCCGGCATCGTGGGCGTCAACGCCTGCAAAATCGCCGTCGGCCTAGGCGCCGACGTCGCCATCATGGACAACAACCTTATGCGGCTCACCTACCTGGACGACATCTTCGGCTCCAGCGTCCAGACCATGTACAGCACCGAATCCGCCATCGAAAAGGCAATCGGGGACGCCGATCTGGTCATCGGCTCCGTGCTCATTCCCGGAGCCGCCGCGCCCAAGCTGATTAAGAGAAGGCATCTGGCGGCCATGCGCGAGGGAAGCGTCATCGTCGACGTCGCCGTCGACCAGGGCGGGTGCTGCGAGACGACCAGGGCGACCTACCACGACCAGCCGACATTCATCGTCGACGGCGTGGTTCATTACTGCGTGGCCAATATGCCGGGCGCGGTGGCCAACACCTCGACCCTCGCCCTGACCAACGCGACCCTCCCCTACGGCCTGGCCATCGCGGACAAGGGCGCCGAAGCGGCGGCGCGGGCCGACCGCGGACTGTACCCGGGCGTCAACTGCTACAAGGGGAAGGTGACCTGCCGGGGCGTCGCCGAAGCCTTCGGCATGGAGTTCGTGGAGTTGGAAACCCTGCTTTAAGGGGACGGTTGATGAATGCGGACGCTATTTTCACCAACGGCAGGATTGCGACCATGGACGAGGCCATGACGGTGGCGGAGGCGCTGGCGATCAAAGGCCAATACCTGTTGGGGATTGGTGGCGAAAAAGAGATGGAGCAATACCGCGGGCCGGATACGGCCGTTCATAATCTGCGGGGCAAAACGCTATTACCCGGTTTAATCGACGGCCACATCCATCTTCTCAAGTATGGCGAAGTCGCCATGCAAATCGACTGCTTTTGGCGCTCCAAGGAGGATATTCTCCGTCAAGTCAGGGAGAAGGCCGGAGAACTAGGTCCGGGAGAGTGGATTGTCAGCGATTTCGGCTGGAACAATGAAATATGGCCCGACCGGGCATATCCAACCAGGGAGGATCTGGATTCGGCGGCTCCGGACAATCCGGTCGCGTTGGGCCGTTGCGACGGCCATATGTTATGGGTCAATTCAAAAGCGATCGAACTGGCCGGCATCACCGACGTCACGCCTAGCCCGCCGGGAGGAGAGATTATGAAAACGGCCAACGGCGGATTGACCGGCTGCATGAGCGACAACGCCTGCGCCGCCATTCTGGGGAAGGTTCCTCCCCTTACGCCCGAATTGCGGGAGAAGGCGTTTCTCCGTGCCCAGGAAAGGCTGTTTTCCCATGGCGTCACTTCAGTCACGGCCATGAGCACCACCACCGCCCACATCGGAAGTTTGCGCACGCTGTATGGCCGCGGCGAACTTAAGCTCCGGATCAGCGCGGCGTTGGGCGTTTTGCCCGGCGAACCGGAGGATCCCCGCTGGAAAGATTATTTTCGGACCGGGCCGGCGATAGACGCATACGATGGCCGCTTCAATGTGCGGGCCGTCAAGTTGTTTGCCGACGGTTCCTTTGGATCGCAGAGCGCCGCCTTGTTCGATGACTATTCGGATCGGCGGGGATACCGGGGCAAATTGGCCTTGACCGACGAAGAAATGTATAGAGCGGTTAAGGAGGCGCGGGACAACGGCTTCCAAGTCATTACCCATGCCATCGGCGATTTGGCGAATAAACAGGTTATCGACGCGTATGAACACGTTTTGAACGAAAATTGGAAATCGGATCACCGTTTTCGCATCGAACACTTTCAGCTGGTGACGGAGGAAATGATTGAACGGATCAAAAAACTGGGAGTCATCCCCGGCATGCAGGCGATACACGCGCCGCGCAGCGCCGGCATGGCGGAGAAGCGAATCGGCCGGGAACGCGCGTCGCGTTCCTATGCAAGCGGCATGCCGTGGAAGCGGGGGCTTATTGTGGTGGGAGGATCCGACGCGCCGTCATCCCCACTCAATCCTTTCTGGGGCATTTACGCCGCCTGCGCGCGGCGAGATCAGGATGGCAACCCCGAAGGCGGCTGGTTCCCGGAACATTGCCTGTCCCGCGAGGCAGCCCTTCGTTCCTATACCGGCTGGGCGGCGTACGGACAGTTTTCCGATCATCTGACGGGCTCGCTCGAACGGGGAAAGATGGCTGATTTCATTATCCTAGACCGGGACATACTTGGTTGCGAGGAACATCGAATTAAAGATGCGCTGGTTCTGGAAACATTCGTTGGCGGAGAGCGGGTATTCCAGCGTGAATAAAGCACGCATCAAGGAGCGGAGGAGCATCATTATGGTCACAGGCCCATGGTTGGTTGCTATTTTCTTGTTTTCCATTTTCTTTTTGTTGTTGACCATCATCAAATTTCGGATGAATGCCTTCCTGTCGCTGCTAATCACGGCGGTGGCGACGGCATTGCTGGTTAGAATGCCAATTGGTGAAATCGCCAACGTCACCGGCGCGGGTTTCACCGCCACCGTAGGCGGCATAGGAATTGTGACCAGCTTGGGCGTTGTATTGGGTTTGTTATTATTCGAGTCGGGCGGTATTGGGGTCATCGCCAACACCATTATTGATACCTATGGAGAGAAGAAATCCCCGGCCGCCCTCGGGATCTCCGCCTTTTTAGCCGGCATCCCCGTGTTTGGCGACGTGGTGACCGTCCTTTTCGCGCCTATGGTGCGGGCGCTGTCGCGCCGAACGGGGATTCCGCGAGTTGCCTTCGTGGCGGCGGTGGCGGTGTCGGCGTCCGTTACCGCCTCTTGTGTCATCCCGACCCCCGCTCCGCTGGCGGTATGCGAAATTCTAGGCCTCGACATCGGCGTTTTTTTCGTTTACGCCCTGCTTATCGGCATTGTCGGTATGCTTGCGGGCGGATTCGCCTGGGGAAAGATTGTCGGTTTCCAGGATATTCGACGCGGAAGAACCTACGACATGGACGATTTCGAACGCGAGGAATCGTCCAGGATGGAAATGGCCCAAGAAGAAGGCGGTCCGAAGATTTCTTTTGTCAAGTCCATTTCCATCATCCTTATCCCTATCGCGCTAATTGTCGTCGGCAGTTTCGCCACCGCCGTGCTGGGAAAGGATCACGCCGCCAATCCCTATTTTGTCTTCTTCGGCAACAAGAACATGGCCATGCTGTTTGGCGTGCTGTGCGCCATGCTCATCGCCAAACCATATCTGAAAAAGCCCATGGGGGACATATTCTCCCATGGGCTCGATCAAGTCGGCATGATTCTCATGATTACCGGGGCCGGCGGCGCCTTCGGCAAAATTATCCAGACCACCGGCATCGGCGATTACCTGGCGGACGTTTTCGCCGACTTCAACATTCCCATCCTTCTGCTCTGTTTTGTCCTCGCCCAAATCATCCGCTGCGCCCAAGGTTCCACCACCGTCGCCTTGACTACCACCTCTTCCATCCTCCTGTCATCGATCACCGCTTCCGGATTGTCCCCCGTGCTGGCCGGCATAGCCATCTGCTCGGGCGGCATCGGCCTGTCCCTGCCCAACGACTCCGGTTTCTGGGCCATCAACCGCTTCAACCGCATTACCATTCCCGATACGTTCCGCGCGTGGACAGTCGGCGGATTTGTGGCGGGAGCCGCCATGTTCCTGGTCACCTGCGTTCTGTCCCTGTTCCAAAATATGCTTCCGGGGCTCTGATCCTTTTCACGCGCCCCCATGGAATGTTTGCCCGTGCTCAATTCAATTCGCAGCCATGCGCAAGGAATAGCCCAAGCGATTATGCTCATCGCGGCTTGAAATTGTGAAAACGGCGTCCTTTTGGCCGAAAACCGCAATTTCAGTCCCTGGGCAGTTTAATTCTAAAAATAACAAGGGTCTTGTCCTACTCGGAAAAACGAAATGGGCGAACGTGAACATCGATAACGGCTCGGTCTCCAAACTGCTCGCGGGCACCGCGATTCCCAAAATGTTCGCCGTACGCCAGAAATTCGAAGGCAACGGCATTCCGACACGCGCTCTTCCCGGCCTGCTCGCGAATTCAATGAGAGAGGACGGGGTTGGGAAGAGGATCGCGCCGGGCATGAGGATCGCCATCACGGCGGGAAGCCGCGGCATAGCGAACGTCGTCTCCATAACGCGAACTTTGGCCGATTTCGTCAGGGAATGCGGCGGCGTCCCTTTCATCGTTCCCGCCATGGGCAGTCATGGAGGCGCCACCGCCGAGGGGCAATTGCGCCTCTTGGCGGAGCTTGGGATTACCGGGGATGCCATTGGCTGCGAAATACGCTCTTCAATGGAAGTGGCCGCCGTCGGGACCGTAAATGGGGATGACGTCTGCATCGACAAGCTGGCCGCCGAGGCGGACGGCGTCATCGTCGCCGGCCGAGTCAAGCCGCATACCGATTTCCGCGGTCCTTACGAAAGCGGCATCATGAAGATGCTGGTAATCGGGCTGGGAAAACAACGCGGAGCGGAATTCTGCCATAACAACGGCATGGCGAAAATGGCGGAAACCATTCCGCTTTTGGGCCGCGTCATCCTGGAAAACGTCAACATCGTCGGCGCCGTCGCCATTATCGAAAACGCCTACGACGAGACCTGCCAAATCCATGTCCTGCGGCCCGAGGACGTGGCCCGAAGGGAGCCGGAGCTTTTGCGGACCGCTTTTTCCCTTATGCCCCGCATCCTGTTTCCCGAATGCGATCTTTTGATTGTCGATCGAATCGGGAAGAATTTCAGCGGCGGCGGCATGGATCCCAATATAACGGGGACGTTTTACGATCCGTCGCTGTCGGGCGGATTGAAGTGCAAGCGAGTGTGCGTCCTCGACCTCAGTCCCGAGTCGCACGGCAATTTCAGCGGACTTGGCGTGTGCGACGCGACCACACGGCGGGTGTTCGAGAAAATCGACGCCGATTCGACGTATACAAACGCGCTGACCTGCAAGGTGCTCGCGGACGCCAAGATTCCCTGCGTCATGGACAACGACCGGGAATGCATCCAAATGTGCCTCAAAACGTTGCCCGGATCGAACACGGCGGCGATGAGGGTGATCCGCATCCCCAACTCGCTCCATATCGAAAAAATCCGGTTGTCGGAATCGTATTATAATGAAGCGATAGCGCATCCGCTGATTGAAGTGCTCGAGAATCCCGCCGAAATGCGCTTCGCCGCGACCGGGGATTTGCGCTGATTCAATTCACGAGACACCGGTCCCGGGATCGGTATGGATGAAATCGGGATCGATGTATTGATAACGTTATTATGGCGTACCCTTGGGGAGCGGTTATTTTGGGGCAAGCCTCAACTTGGGCTAGCGGGAACGGTTTTCAGGCCGATCACCAGGACGTCGCATTCAAGCCGCTTCATCCCCCACCCCGTCGCCGGGGCGTCCGGCCGTTCGCGCCAGGAAAACCAGGCGATGAAATCCACCAGGTTGGCAACCATGTTTTCATGGTATTTGCGGCTCTTTTCCGGGGAGGAGCGCGAGGCGTCGGAAAAGGATCCGGCGGGGGCGAAGCACTTCCGCTCCCGGCTGCTCCAAAGCACCTCGGCCGTCATTTTGCCCGGGCGGCCGAATAGGTCCGGCCGGATGGCGGAGGGGAACAGCCTTTCCAGATCGACCGCCTCGCACGGCAATTTATCCGGTTTGATGAGGTGGGGATATTTATGCCAGACATGGGAGGTCTCCAGTTCGCAGGCGTGGTGTTCGCCGGTTTCCTTGATTTCCGAAGCGTTGGTGCAGAGGAAAAGGGGATCGGCAAGGGCGATCTGGATGTCCGGCGGTTCGTATTCGAGCAAATCGCGGCCGGCCACGGTCAACGGCGCCAGGTTGGTCCCCTTGTGCCCGTTGAGGAAGATGAACCTGCGGAAGCCGTTCCGGGCCAGGAAATGCACGACGTCCTTGACGACCGCGGCGAGCGTCCCCGAACGGAGGGATATGGTCCCCGGGAAGCCCAAATGGTGGGGCGAATCGCCGAACCACAGGGGAGGGGCCACGACGACGCCGGCTTGCCTGGCCGCGTCTCCGGCGACGGCGATGGCGGCATAGGTGTCCACCCCCAGGGGAGCGGCCGGGCCATGCTGCTCGGTGCTGCCGATGGGAAGGATCGCCAGATCCCTCGACTCGAGGTACTCCGCCACATCCTCCCAGGTCAATTCGTTAAGCCACACCGATCGCAACATGGCATTTGATGCCAAGCCCCAAGCGCGTGCAATGGTTAGGACCCGACGCAAAGTAACGTTTACACTCGGGGAGCGACGGGACAACGCCAGCCAAGCTCATAACCGGGGATCATGTAAAACTTATTTCGCGTCGCCCCCTTATGTAACATAAACAGCCGAAAACCATACGTGCTTGGGCGTATGGTAGAGCATGCCCGATATGATACGTCAACTCTAACCGTATGGCAAGCCATTTGATAAAAACGAGTACTGATCGTTTGTTTGATTTCCTTGAAAAATCCATTTTTAATATTGTAATTTATAATGACAAATGTTATAATTCCCAATATGAATCCTAGGCATATATACGCCAAACTTCGTGATGCGCTTAGCGATACGCCGGCCGTCCTTCTGCGCGGCGCCCGGCAAACCGGCAAAACCACCTTGGCCAAATCCCTCTGCGCGGAAGAGGGAAGGAATTATCTAACTTTCGACTCGGTGAGTACTTTGGCGGCGGCCAAAGCCGATCCCGCCGGGTTTGTGCGCGAATTGAACAAGCCCGTCGTTATTGATGAAATTCAACGGGTACCCGAAGTATTCCTCCCAATCAAGGCGGACATCGACGAAAACCGCAACCCGGGCCGTTACCTCCTCACCGGATCCGCCAACGCCATGACCCTGCCCGGGATTGCCGATTCCCTGGCGGGGCGGATGGAAGTTCTTACCCTCTTCACCCTGTCGCAAGGCGAGATTGCCGGGGAACACGACGATTTTATCGCCAAAATGTTCGAACCCGAATTCAATCCGCCCTCATTAAGCGTTCCGGTCAAGACCGCCAAGGATATTTTTTCCTTGATGGTTATGGGGGGATATCCCGAGATCGCGACCCGCGCCCGGCCGGAGCGACGCGCGGCCTGGTTTGAATCATATCTCACCACCCTGGTGGAAAGGGATGCGCGCGATCTCGCCAACATCCAGGATAGAGGAGTCCTCCCCCGGCTGTTTTCATTGCTGGCGGCTCGCGGCGGAACCCTTCACAACGCGGCCGACCTTGGCCGCACCCTGGGCCTGAACGGCATGACCTTGGCTCGGTACACCGCCATCCTGGAAGCGATGTTCCTCGTCTGGTTCCTGCCGGCGTGGTCGGTCAATCTCGGCAAGCGCCTCCTGAAATCTCCGAAGGTGAACCTGTCCGACAGCGGATTCGCCTGTCACTTGTGCGGAGCGGACGAAAAACGGCTTTCCCTGGATTCGGCGCTGGCCGGCCGTCTTTTCGAATCGTTCGTTGCGACGGAAATGCGCAAACAGGCTTCCTGGTCGGATGAAAACGTGCGGCTCTATCATTATCGATCGCAAAGCGGGGACGAGGTCGACCTCGTTTTCGAAAACCGCTCCGGACAAATAGCCGGAATGGAAATCAAACTGTCAAACGGCGTCGCCCCCCGCGATTACAAGGGGTTGAGCCGAATGCGGGACGCCCTGGGCGACAGATTCAGGCGCGGCGTCCTGATCTACACCGGCTCCGACATCCTGCCCCTCGGCGAAAAACTCGTCGCCCTGCCGATTGGCGCCCTTTTCCTTCAAAGGCAAGGGTCCGTATAGAAATAAGGATCTGTCAAAAAATAAGTACTACATGTTTAGACAAGGAATCGAGTCGCGGCGGTAAATTTTCGCCCGTGGTTGGGCAAAAATTTACGAAAGGGACGTTGTGACACGGTATAAACTTGTATAAGTTATTTATGGACTAGCACTAAAAGCGAAACGGGCCATCCCCTCCCGCCGATTTCCCGGGAAATCGGCGGGAGGGGACCGCCCCGCATGGTTTCCGGAAAACTTCAAGCGGCCGGGTCAGGAAGTGGGCGCGAGGGGATGGGCGGCGGGATCGAAGCCGCGGATGGCCGCCCGGTTCTGGTAAACGTCCTGGATGGCCTGATCCAACACCGCCAGGGCGGCGTCGGGATTGTTGGCGAGGGAGGCGGAGCCGCCGGTCGCCAGATCGGCGAAACTATAGGTCCGGCCGCCAAGTTCCACCTGCCCGAATTGGGCCGGACTCAGGCTTTCGGCTTCGGCGTCGGGGGAGACTAGGTTTGCGGCGATCTCTCCCCGCAGGCCGTTGAAAATATCGTAATGCGTTTGATTAAGGCTTTCCGGCTGGCCGATGGCCGCCAAGGCCAGCCTCCGCAGGCTGTCGAGCGTCTCCCCCGCCTCCTCGGCCAGATCCACCGCCGGAGCTTCCGGGGTTTGCGGGGAATAGCCGGGATTCAGGTAAACCTTGGCGTCGGGATCGTAGTTGTCGTTCAGGTATTTGTCCGAGGCTATCTCCTCGTAGCCGGCGTTTTGCCGGAGTTCTCCGGTCTTCTGGGCTTCCAGCAACCGGCGATAGGCGGCGGAATTGGAACCCAGCATCGACCATTGCTGGATCAGGCTGGCGTCCATCCCGGCGATTTTGGCCTTGTCCCCCATGATGGCGTTGACCGAGTCGAGCCGGAACTGGTTCATGTAACTGGCGTAATCATAGTCAATGGCCATGGCCGACCTTTCTCCGCCCGCCGACGAATCGTCCGGGCGATTTGCCGAAGCCCCGGATCCCGGAGCATTTCCCGGGAAGCCTTGAATATTATCGGTCGATTCGGGTCCGCCTTGAGTCCCGGTAAAAAAAAAGCGGTCCAACCAGGGGAGAGGTTGAACCGCCGGGGCCTGGGGGAAGGCCCACAGGGATTGGGCAAGTAAAAACGCCAAAAGAAACCCCCTACCTCGGGTTCCGTTTAAGCCACCCCCGGTGAGGTAGGAGGAGTTCACCGCCGGGGGTTTGGAGAAGGAGCGGGATTTAATCGCCTTTGCTAAATATTAATGTGGGCTCGGGCGAAAGATCCTTCGCGAATTCTTCGCGAATTTAAAAAAATATATTCGAGCGCATATGGCCTTCGGTTGTTTTTATTCCATAACCCTTAACAAACGCAATCCCTTGCGAATACGCCGACACCCGACCCCGGAACGCCTGTCCGTCTCCGGGATGATTGCCCTGGAATCCCCTCCTTGGAATCGGCTGGCGTTTCCGGCGCCTCCGGCTATACTTCCCCCTCCGGGATGGCGATCCCGGCCGGCGGCCGCGGGAAAACATGGACGAACTCAACCCCCAACAATTGCGGGCGGTCAGGCACGGCGAGGGGCCCTTGCTCATCCTGGCCGGGGCCGGCACCGGGAAAACCCGGGTCGTCACCGAGCGCCTGGCCTGGCTTCTTGGCCGGGGAATAAAACCCGAGAACCTCCTGGGCGTCACCTTCACCAACAAGGCGGCGGCCGAGATGCGCTCCCGCCTGGCCAAGCTGGCGGGGAAAGCCTTCCCGGCCAGCCGCCTGGTTCTTTCGACCTTCCACAGCCTGGCGGTCCGCCTGCTCCGGCGGGACGCGGCCGGGATTGGCTTCGCCCCCGATTTCGGCATCTGCGATTACGGCGAACAGGCGGCGGCCGTCCGCAAGGCGATCTCGACCATCCGAAACGGGGCCGTCCCTCCCCTGGAAAAAATCCTTTCTCAAATCGGCCGCCTGAAAAACCTGGGCATCGATCCCGAATCGTTCAGCCGCCGCGCCCTGGAGGAGGACGAACGGATCCTGGCCGCCATCTACCGGCGCTACCAGGAAACGCTCCGCCGGCTGGGCGCCCTGGACTTCGACGATTTGCTGCTTCAGGCGCTTCGCCTCCTCCGGGAATGTCCGGACGCGCTTGAGCATTGGCGCCGCCGATTCCATTACCTCATGGTGGACGAATTCCAGGACACCAGCCAAATCCAGTTTGAACTGGTTCGCCTGCTGGCCGCCCCCCGCGACAACCTGTGCGTGGTGGGCGACGACGACCAGTCCATTTACGCCTGGCGCGGCGCCCTGGCCGGAAACATCCTGAAATTCCGCGAATGCTATCCCGGCGCGGTTTCCATCGCCCTGGAACAAAACTACCGTTCCCGCCAGATCATCCTTTCCGCCGCCAACGCGGTAATCCGGAACAATCCCAACCGCCGGGAAAAAAATCTCTGGTCCAGCCTGGGGCCGGGCCGGCCCCTCCGGCTGCTGGCCTGCTCCGAACCGGGCGAGGAGGCGGAACAAATCGCCCTGGCCGTCAGGCGGCGGCGGGAGGAGGCCGGAAGCGGCCTCCGGTTCTCGGATTTCGCCGTGATCATCCGGGCCAACGCCCAGTCGCGGCCGCTCGAGGACGAGTTCCTGGCCGCCCGCCTGCCTTTCGAGGTCATCGGCGGCCAAAGCCTCCTGGATCACAAGGAAACCCGGGACATCCTGGCTTTCCTCGCCCTGATCGCCAAGCCGGGGGCCGACTCCCGGCTGCGGCGGATAATCAACGTTCCCCCCCGGGGCATTGGCGGAAAAACCCTGGATCTCCTGTCGGCCCGGGCCGCCCGCGAGGGCGTCGGCCTTTTCCGGCTGCTGGCCGAGCCGGAGCGGGAACCGGAAATCGGAAAAGTTCCGGCCGAGGCCTGCCGCCGCCTGGCGCGAACGATTCATTCCTGGCGAAAGCACCTGGAGAAAAACGGGGTTTCCGGCCTGGTCGAAAAAATTCTGGCCGAGGTCGATTACCAGGAGGAACTGCGCCAGCTTTACCGGGATCCCCTGGAGATCGCCTCGCGCTGGAACGAGGCGCGGGAAATGGGGCGGACCCTGGCCGCCTTCGCCGCCCGCGACCCCGCGGCCAAGCCGATCGAGCTCCTGGCCGCCTTTGTCGACGAGGCCAGCCTGTCCGGCGCCCCGGAATCCGGGAACCGGAAGCGCAAGGGCGACGCCGTTTCCATAATAACCGTCCATTCCGCCAAGGGATTGGAATTTTCCGAGGTTTTCCTGGCGGGTTTGGAGGAGGACGTCTTTCCCAACCGGAAAGCCGTCCTGGAAGGGGCGGTGGAGGAGGAGCGCCGGCTGTTTTACGTCGCCCTGACCCGGGCCCGGGAAGGGCTTTCCCTTTCCTGGAACCGGGCCAGGACAAGCCGGGGCAAGGAATGCAAATGCTTCCCCAGCCGGTTTCTCTCGGAAATCCCGCCCGAATTCGTCCAGGCCGGGGAAACGCCCGAGCGCCTGGATCGGGCGCTGGCCTGGCTGGCCGATCTGAGGCAAAGGCTGGGATAAGGGTCCGCCCGAAAATAAACATCCCCCGGAATATCGGGGAGCCGGGGACCGGGAAGGCGGGAAAACCCTGGACACACTCGCGGGAACGGGCTATACTCGCCGCATTCGGCGGAAAACCCAACCGCGCTCCGAGGTGAAAGAGCCGGCTGCCGCCGAAAAGCGGGAAGGCGTCCGGCTTGCCGGCGGGGATTGTCCGATCGGCGGGGATTTCGCGAAATCGAGGAGGATGGGACATGTTCAGGAAACATGCGTTATCGGCGATTGCGGCCTTGGCCGGCGCCCTTTCGCTGGCCGGAACCCCGGCCCGGATCGGGGCGGGGGAAACGCTGGCCGGCCTTGCCGTCCCCGGGCGGCTGGTGGTGGGTCTGGACGACACCTTCGCCCCCATGGGCTTCCGCGATCCGGCCAATAACCTGGTCGGCTTCGACATCGATCTCGCCAAGGCGGTCGGAGAGGAGATGGGGCTGGAAATCGTCTTCCAGCCAATCGATTGGAGCGCCAAGGAAATGGAACTCGCGGCCAAAAACATCGACTGCATCTGGAACGGCATGTCCAGAACCCCGGAGCGCGAGGCGAGCATGACGCTGTCGCAGGATTATCTCAACAACCGCCTCGTGGTCATGACCAACCCCGGGGTGGAAATAACCGATCTGAAACAGCTCGCCTCCATTCCCTACGGCACCCAGGCGTCCTCCTCCAGCCTGGAGGTGATCCGGAAAAGCCCGGAATTCCCGCTGATCCGGGAGAATCTCCACGAATACCCCACCTACGACGAGTGCATCCTCGACATGCGCGCCGGCCGCATCCAGGCCATGGTCGTGGACGAGGTGCTCGGTCAATACAAGAACAACAATCTCGGCGCCGCCTTCAAGACCGCCCCCGTTGATTTCGGCAACGACTATTACGTCATCGGCTTCCGCCGAAGCGCTCCCGACAACTCGGCCAACGAGCAGTTGCGCCGGGCGGTGGAGAAGGCGCTTCGGACGCTCCACGCCACCGGCAAGGGGGCGGAAATCAGCGGGAAGTGGTTCGGCGAGAACCTGTTGCTGGAAATTAAATAACGGGCGCCGCGACAGCGGTCCGGCCGCGGCCGGACCGGCGCCCCAGCTCCGGGGCGGAGAGGGAAAAGCGTTCCGCCCCTTTTTTCCCAATCCTTGAAAAGGGCGCCCCAGGTGAATCTGTCGCGGGAATATGTCCTCGTTCTCTGGCCGGCCCTGGCGCGCGGGGCGGGACAGACTCTGCTCATTTTCCTTCTCACCCTGATCCTGTCCCTGCCCCTGGGATTGCCGGTCGCCCTTGGCGGCATCTCGCGGCTATGGCCGCTCCGCATTCTCTCCCGCGTCTATGTATGGCTGTTCAGGGGAACGCCCCTGATGCTGCAACTCTTTTTTTTCTATTACGGGCTGGGAATCATGGCCGGGCAATACGATCTGCCGTTCCTGCGCCTGGATCGCTTCCCCGCCGTCATCGTCACCTTCTCCCTGAATTACGCCGCCTATTTCGCCGAAATTTACCGGGCCGGCATCCAATCCATCGACAGCGGGCAGTACGAGGCGGCGAAAACCCTCGGCTTCACCCGCACCCAGACCATGTTCGCCATCATCATCCCCCAAACCCTGCGCCGGATCATTCCGCCGGTGTGCAACGAGACCATAACCCTCGTCAAGGACACCGCCCTGGCCACGGTCATCGGGGTGGCCGAACTCCTCAAGGCGGCCCGGGACGCTTCGAACCGCGACACCAACACCGCGCCCTATTTCCTCGCCGCCGCCGGCTACCTGGCGATCACCTTTGTCCTTACCCTGGTTTACCAAAAGTTGGAAAAGCGCTTCGGGCGGCACGAGCGGGAGGCGATATGACCGATTACATCGTCGAACTGGATCGGGTCCACAAGCGGTACGGCGAGGTGGAGGCCCTGCGCGGCGTCACCCTGCGGGTGAGGCGGGGCGAGCAGGTGGCGATCATCGGCTCCTCCGGATCGGGAAAATCGACGCTCTTGCGCTGCATCAACCATCTCGAGTCGATTGACGGCGGAAGCGTCGGCATCGACGGCATGATCCTCGCCGAAACGGTCGCCGGCCGGGTGCGGTACCGGCGGGAGGCGGAAATCCGCCGGCTGATCATGCGGACGGCCATGGTCTTCCAGCATTTCAACCTGTTCGGCCACCTGACCTGCCTGGAAAACGTCACCATCGCCCCAATCCGGATAAAGCGGGAGAATCCCGCCGAGGTCCGCGACCGGGCCTTGGAACTCCTCCGGCTGGTCGGCCTCTCCGGCAAGGCCAACGCCTATCCCGGGGAGCTTTCCGGCGGCCAGAAGCAGCGCGTCGCCATCGCCCGGGCCCTGGCCATCCGGCCGTCGATACTGTTGTTCGACGAACCGACGTCGGCGCTCGATCCGGAGATTACCGGCGAGGTTCTCAAGGTGATTAGGCAGTTGGCGGCCCAGGGGCATTCCATGGTGCTGGTGACGCACGAGATGGGATTCGCCCGGGAAGTGGCGGATCGCGTCGCGTTCATGGACGACGGCATGATTGTCGAGGAGGGGCGCCCCGCCAATATTTTCGGCCATCCGAAAAGCGAACGGCTGCGGCTGTTCCTCCAGGCGGTGCTGTGAATTCGCGGCCGGGGTAATCGTGCCGGCTTTCAGGGCTCGTAAGGAAATAAGGTTTACAGACCCTTGGGGGTGAACAATGCGCCGCCGCTTGGCCTTTCCGCGCCTTTTCCTGGCCGCCGCGATTGCGGTCGCCGCCGGGGTTGCGCCCGGAGCCGGCGAACACCCCTGGAACGACAAGCGGGTCTATTATGTGGTGGTCCAGGACGGGCTCCTGCGGGAAAAGGGCTATTTCATCCGGCGGACGGGCTCCTGGCGGAAAAACCACTGCGTGGTGACCGAGGAGGATCGCTTTTACTTCCAGCCGGGCGAGCGCCTGACTCCGGCCAGATCGGTGAAAATCCGCACGATCACCACCCCGGAAGGGGCGGCCATCCAACGCCATGAAGAGGTGGTGATTGGGGATCCCGGGCGGGAAAACCTCCTGGTCGAAGCCGGGGAAATCCGCTTCGAGAACACCGGCTCCTATGGCTCCCCCTCCCGCCTCGCGGCCCCGGCGGGGGTGATTTTCGACATTGGCGGGGAATGGCTGGCGGCCCGCCGGCTTGAGGCCGGCGCCTCCTTTTCGGCCGAGGTGATTGAACGCCGGGCCAGACGGATCCGGAGCGAAACGGTGGTCCTCCGGGAACGGATAGAGACCCCGGGAAGGGACGGCCCGGCCGTGTGGCTGGCCGAATTCAACTCCCCCGGGCGATCCCCCCTGCTGGCGCGATTCACTTCCGACGGACGCCTGATTCGCATGGAGACCGACCGCCTGGTTTACCAGGTGGTGGGCCGGGACGATTTCGAGCTGGGCCGCCTTCCCGATTGGCGGCCGGAAGCCCTCCCCGAACCGGCGCCCGCCCCGGAGGAATCGTCCCCCGTTCCAGAACCGGCTCCGGGGCCGGGCATTCACGCCGGGCCGGGCGTCCCGGCCTGGGACGGATTCGCCTGGGCGACGTTCCGGACCGCCCCCTACGGAGCCTGGGAAGGGGCGGTCGCGGCTTCCGAATATTCGCAATTGCAAACCGGCGGGAACGAAACGATTCTGGTGGTCCGGAGAAACGCCCCGGGGATCGACTCCCTGGCCTCCTTCCCCCTCCAGGTCCCGCCCGACATTCTCGCCTACCTGGCGACCTCGCCGGAACTGCCGGCGGCCGACCCGGCCGTAATCGAAGCCGCCCGGCTGGCGGTCATGGACGCCCGTACGCGCCAGGAGGAGCATAACGCCATCCGCTCGGTCAGCTATTTGGCCGGCTGGATCAACCACAATATCCAACCGCTGCCCTGGGGGGAGGGGGACGGGCGGGCGGCCCGGACCCTGGCCGCCCGGGCGGGGGATTCCCTGGCCCAGGCCAGGCTGTTCGCCGCCATGGCCCGGGCGCTGGGGGCTCCCAGCCGGATTTGCCTGGGAATGCTGATCCGCCCGGGACGGGCGGTTCCCCAGGCCTGGGCCGAGATTTGGATAAACGGGGTCTGGATTCCGGTGGACGTCGCCGTGAACCGGGTGGGCCTCCCGGCCGGTTACGTCCTGGCCGAACGCTCCGGGCCGGAGGGGACCATCCAAGGCGATTTTCTTGATTTCCTCGCTTCGCCCGGCCTGAGCCTGAACCTGATTTCGGCCGGCCGGGAAACCCCCGGCGGGGGGCTGGCCGAATTGGTCGCCGGGGATCGCCGCACCTACGCCCATGCCGAAGGCGACTGGCTGGCCAATCTCTACTGGGGATTCGCGCTTCGCCTCCCTCCCGGCTGGCTGGGTTCGGCCCGGCTGGACTCGGTGGAGGCGTCGGATCCGGAGCGGCTGGCCCGGATGAAATGCGAAGCGCTGCCGGGCGACTACGGGTCTTCCCGGGACGATCTGGACCAACTGCTGGCGGAGCTGCGCGCCGGTTTCGACCGCTTCCGGGTCATTGACAGCCGGGTGGCCGCCTTTGACGCGGAAGGGGCGGTGCCGGTCCTTTTCGTCGACTTCGCCTGCCAGGACGGGGGGGAAACGCTTCGCTGCCGGCAATACCTGGCGCCCCGCCGGCAGCGCGCCTTCCGCCTGTCGTTTTGGGCCCCGGCGAACCGCTTCGACGAATTCGCCCCCGCTTTCGACGGCATATTGGCGTCCCTGGAATTTTAAGGTTCATCCGACGATGCCCGAAGCGATCGGACCGGCGAAATCCCCTCCCGGCAATCCCCTCCCGCCCGCCGCCCCCACCGCCGACGGCATGCTTAGCGCCCTGGCCTCGCCCCTCACCCGCGCCCTGGGCCGGGCCGAGGGCGGTTTCCTGGCCAACCTTCTCGAAGCCGGAACGGACGATCCCCGCCTCCGGGACTACGGCGACCGCTACCGGTTCCTGGACGCGCTGGGGGAGGGGGGCCAGGGCATGGTCCTCCGCTTCCACGACAAAACCCTGGACCGCGACGTCGCCATCAAGGTGCTGAAACCCCCCTATACGGCGGAGCGGGAGCGGCTTCTGGAAAACGAGGGCCGGCTGGGGGGGATGCTGGAGCACCCCAACATCCTCCCCACCTACGACTTGTGCCGGGACGAAACCGGCAGCCCCTTCCTGGTGATGAAGAAGGTGGAGGGGGTGAGCCTGGACGAATTGCTGAAAAAGGCCCATGCCGGGGGCGGGGACGCGCCTCCCGGGGAGGAGTTGTCCCGCCGCCGGCTCCTGAACATTTTCCTCCAGGTTTGCCACGCCATAGAGTATGCCCATTCCCGGGGGGTGCTGCACCTGGATTTGAAGCCCCAGAACGTCAAGCTGGGGCCGTTCGGCGAGGTTTACGTCCTGGACTGGGGATTCGCCTCCCGGGTCAAGGACATCCCCCGGCTGGTGGCCGGAACCCCCTTGTTCATCGCCCCCGAGCGTTTCCGATCCGGAAAGCCGGACGAGCGCTGCGACGTTTATTCCCTGGGGGTCATGCTTTACCGCCTGCTGGTGAACCAGCTGCCCCGGGACGTGGGCAAGGCCTCCTTCAAGGAATTCCGCCGCCGCCTTCCCGAATTTCCCGTCATCCCCCCCCGGAAGCGCGATCCCTCCCTGCCGCGCGATCTGGACGCCATCGTCATGAAGGCGCTGGCGGAAAACCCGGAGGACCGTTACCAAACGGCGGGGGCGCTGGCCCGGGATCTGGAGCGCTTTCTCGACATCCTTCCGGTCGGGGCCTACCGCGAGGGCTGGCTAAGCCGGTCATTCAAGTTCGCCCGCCGGCACCGGGCCGCGGTGATCGCCGGGGCGGTGATGCTGGTGGCGGCCTTTTTCACCGGAATGGCGTCCCTCCGGGCCAGGCGGCTGGCGGGCGAGGCGGTGGCGGCCCGGCGCCAAGTGGATGAGGAGCAGCGCCGGCGGGAACTGGCCAACCTGGAACTGATCAAGGCCGAGGAGGCCAGGCGCCGGGCGGTGGCGGACGCCCGGCGGGAGGAGGCCGAACGCCGGGAGCTGCTGCGGCGGCGGGCCGCCGCCCGGGTCCCGCTGGAAAAGGGGCTGGACATCATGGACAAGTCCCGGGCCGTCCTGGAAAAGGAGCGGGACAGATCCCGGCGGCTCGAGCTTCTCCAGCCCGCCATCGACTTTTTCACCCAGGCCCTCGGCATCCTGGAGGAGGGGGGGGGGCCCAGCCATGACGCGGCCGAGGCCTATTACGCCCGGGCCCGGGCCCTGGAACTGGCCCGGGACATTTCCCGGGCCGCCGCCGACTACCGGACCGCCTACGAACGGGACGAATCGTTCATCATGGCCCGCTATTACCTCGGGCTCATCTATTTCAACAACATGGACAGGGACATTCCCGGCGCCCTGGCCGAATTCGCGGCCATGAACGACATCGATCCGGGAAACGAGTTTTCGGAAATCGGCCTGGCCTACATCGAGGCGCACACCGGCCGGGAGGCGGAGGCGCTGGAGCGGGTGGATCGCCTGGAGGCGAGGGAATTGGCGGCCCGGAGCGGGTCCGGCCCGAGCGGTTCCGCCTGGAACAATCCCGGGCTTTACAACGTCTGGCTGATCCGGGGGAGGATTTACGGCAACCGCGAGGGCAGATTCTACGATCCGGAAAAGGCCATCGCCGCCTATTCCAATTTCTGCCAGTACGATCCCGACAAGCCGGCTCCCTACATCAACCGGGGCCTCCTAAGGCTCGCCCTCCGGGAGCAGGCCCTGCGGCGGAACGATTCCGCCGGGGCCGAACGCCAACTGGACCTGGCCCTGGATGATTTCGATCTGGCGCTGGCCGTCGAGCCCCGCTCCAAACTGGCCCTGGAGCACCGCGGCTTCGCCCTTTTCAAGTTCAAGAACCGGTTGGACGAGGGGCAAAGGGACATCGAGGCGGCCATCGAAATCGATCCCGGTTTCGTCGCGGCCATCCTCGATCTGGCCGCCATCCACGAAGCCCGGGGGCAATTCGAGCTGGCGGAGAAAAATTACGCCCGGGTGAGGGAAATTCAGCCGGACCATCCGAACATCGACTACCGCTTCGGGATTTTATACTTTTACGCCGACCGGCTGCCCGAATCGGAGGCCCGCCTGGACGCCGCCGTCGACCGGGCCCCGGACCCGGCCTCCCGCGCCGTACGGCTGCACCGGCGGGGGCTGGTCCGTTTCCTCCGGGGCGACTACCGGAAGGCGAGGGAGGATTTCGATCGGTCGATAGCCCTGCGGCGGGACGGCAGGATTTACCCGGCCCTGATGCGCTGGCTGGCCGAGGCCAGGCTGGGAATCGAGCCCAGCCCCGGCGAGCTGGCCCGGAATCTCGATTCCGGCCCGGACAAGCCTTGGCTCTCCATGGTGGCCGGCATCTACCTGGGCGAGGATCCTTTCGGGGAGGACCGGGTCATGAGCCTGGCCGAAAGTCCCGAAGCGGTTTGCGAGACCGGATTCTACCTGGGGGCCCGGGCCTGGGCGCGGGGCGAAACCGTCAACGCCCTGGCCTTTTTCAAGCGGGCCGTCGATTCCGGGGTTCGCCTGTTCATGGAGCACAATATGGCGAAAATACTTTATGATCGCCTGGAAACCCGGAAAAACGAGTCGGAGAGGCTTCCCGACCGGGTGGGCGGCGCCGACTAGCTCAAGTTCCCCAACAAAAATTACAAGCCCTCGATAAACAGGGATTGGTTCGAAAAAATCCTCGCCGCATTACAAACTCCGACTTGCCATGGTGCGGCCGGAACGTGAACGGTTGTCCGGCATTGTCAAGGTCGATGAGGCTTATTGGGGTGGCGGGGAAGAGGGAGTACGAGGGCGGGAACCCATTGAAAAAGCCTTGATTATCGTGGCGGCGGAGGCTATTTCCGGCCCTGGCGGCGCCATTGGCGGAATCCGTTTGAGTCATATAAGTGACGTCAAGCGCCGGACATTGCATGGATTCATCGCGCAGTCGATCGGGCTTGGCGGTACAGTGATGACGGATGGTCTTCAAGCGTACCGCGAGATGGCCGGGTATGTCCATCGGCGATATGCGCGAAAACATCAACCGGCGGATGCCGAGGAAGAACTTCTTCCACGCGTACATCGCGTGGTCTCGCTCCTCAAACGATGGTTGATGGGCACACATCGGGGGTCTGTATCCCATGAACATCTGGAAGCCTATCTCAATGAATTCACGTTCCGATTCAACCGCCGGACATCAAAATCGAGAGGAAAACTCTTCTATCGCCTGGCGCAACACGCGGTTAAGATAAAACCGACCATGATCGACTCCATAATCCACAAGTAATGGTGGGTAGTGGAGTCATGTGGATACCCAGAAGGGCAAAAATCATCCGAGAAGCAACTTTTGACGCGGTATAACCCGATGAGACGGTATTTAACAACACGCTCTTAGAAACAAATTCACCTTTCCCCACGATGAATTTCCGGTATAATGCCGGAGGAAGGATTCGCCGGGGACTCGTCGAAAAATAAGTTCCGCAGGTTTATACCGCGTTGCTTAGGATCTGTCCATAAATAATTTATACATGTTTAGACAAGGAACCGAGTCGCGCCTTGTCTAAACCCGCGGAACTTATTTTTCGATGGATCCCAAGGAGGGCGCATGGAACCGCTTTCGCCCAAGAACGATTTCGTCTTCAAGAAGCTGTTCGCCGATCCGGCGCGCATCGATTTCCTGGCCTCCTTTCTGGCGAGCGTCCTTGGCGTATCCCCGGAGGAACTGGCCGGCCTGCAACTGGTGGAGGC
>JAISYL010000136.1 GCA_031269935.1 Planctomycetota bacterium | reverse complement strand
ACCCCCTTCCGGAAATGGCTGAAATATTGGCGCTGGAAGTTCCTGGAAAAGCCTTGGCTGGAGTTGGTGAAAATCGACGAATGAACGCCGATTTGGCCTCGGGCGCTTTGGTGGAAGTGTCGGTAATCGTGCCGCTGTTCAACGCCGAACCCTATATAGGCAAGTGCCTGGACAGCATTCTGGCCCAGGAAGGCGTATCCCTGGAAGTCCTCTGCGTGGACGATTGCGGCACCGACCGAACGGCGGACATCGCCGCCGAATACGCCGGGAGGGACGGACGGGTATGCCTGATCCGGCAACCCAAAAATTCCGGGCCGGGCCAAGCCAGGAACGTTGGCGTGGAGAGGGCCCGGGGCGAATATTTCGCCTGCGTGGACGACGACGACTGGATTCTGCCGGGAGCATTGGCGAAAAGTTATTCGGCGGCGACGGCCACCGGGGCCGATAGCGTTTGCTTCAAGCATGTCTGTTATCTTGGGAATGGCGATGCCTTCGCTTTGGAGGCGTCCCTGAAAAAATACAACGCCCGGGCCGCCGGATGGCTGGAAAACGCCCTGGGCGCCGTACCGTTTTCATCCTGGGGGAAAATTTATAGAACCGAAACGGTAAGGCGGAACGGGATTAGTTGGCCCGGGGCTAAATGCGGCGAGGACGGCGGATTTCACTTCAAGTTTTTTTCCCTGTTTCCCGCCACCTACCTGCTAGCCGAACGGTTTTACGTATATCGTCGGCGGGAAGGCTCGCTCATGGACGGGATGCGCCTGGGACTGGGCGGGGCGCATGACCTGAAGAAAGTCGCGGTCGAGGCGTACGGGTTTTTGCGCGCCCGGGGCATCTACGAAAAGCGAAAAAGGGAATGGCAGGCGTTTATTGGCTCATTATTCGAGCCTTATCTCTATCTCAAGGCGTACAAGGCGGAAGCCGTGGCCGACTTGAGAAATCTGCTTCTGGAGACGGGATTCCCCGGGGAATACGAGGGTTGCCGACATTTCGCCCTTTTCCAGGCCGTCCGCGCCTATCGCCGCCCCTGGTGGCGATTCGCCTATTGGCCGTTCAGCCTGCTTCTGGCGCTGATTCCTTTTCCGGAAAGGCGAAGGAAATTGCGTTGCCGGCTCAGGGTCGCTTGCCTGGAGCGGAGCGGGATGAAACACGAAAGATATGCTAGACATTCATTGATTCGGGGCGGATTATGAGGATTTCGCCCGGGGGGCGCCGGTGATTGCGGTCATCCTGTGCGGAGGCGCCGGTTCCCGGTTGTGGCCGCTGTCCCGCGAAGAGTATCCCAAGCCCTTCATCCGCCTGGCCGACGGCCGGAGCTTCATCAAGAAAACCTATCTCCGGGCCGCCGCCGTCCCCGAAACGGAAGGGATTCTGGTGGTGACCAATCGCCGGATCCGCTTCAAGGTGGCGGAGGAATGCCTTTCCCCGGAAGCGGCGCCGAAGCCATCCTTCATCCTGGAGCCGTTCGCCCGCAACACCGCCCCCGCCATAACGGCGGCGGCCTTGGTGGCCGGGAGCCGGTACGGCCCGGAGGCGCCGCTGGCGATTCTTCCCTCCGATCACCTGGTCGCCGATCAGGACGGGTTCAACGCCATGATCGCCCGGGGACTGGAATTGGCGGCGGCCGGGCGCCTGGTCGCCTTCGGGATTGCCCCGGTCCGCCCCGAAACCGGGTTCGGGTATATCGAGGCGGAGGGCGAAAGGGTGATCCGGTTTGTGGAAAAGCCTTCCCGGGACAAGGCGGAGGAATATCTCGCCTCGGGCCGGTTTTTGTGGAATTCCGGGATATTCTGCTTCCAAGCGGGAGCGTTCCTGGCGGAAATGGGGCGACGCGCGCCCGGGCTTCTCCGGGCGGTCGAGGCGTGCCTCGCCGCCTCCCGCCTCGACGGAGCCGGCGGGCTGCTCCTGGATCCCGATTCCTTCGCCAAGGTTCCCGGCATCTCCATTGATTACGCCCTGTTCGAGAAGTCGGAGCAAATGGCGGTGGTTCGCGGGGACGGCATGGGCTGGAGCGACATCGGCTCCTGGCCGGAGCTTTGCGGCCTTCGCCCGGCCGATTCGGAAGGAAACCACGTATCCCGCCCCGACCAGGCGGTGTTGCACGAGGTCAGGAATTCCGACATCGACAACCATGTCCGCCTGGTGGCGGCCCTGGGGGTGGAAAATCTCCTGGTGGTCGACACCGAGGACGCCCTGCTGGTGGCGGACAAGTCGCGGAGCCAGGAGGTGCGGCTGATCTATGATCGGCTGAAGGAATCGAATCACGAAACCCACCGCCGGCATCCCACGGTTTTCACCCCCTGGGGCTATTATTCGCTGTTGGAGGAGGGTGACCGCTTCAAGACCAAGCGCCTGGTCCTGAAGCCGGGGGCGAAGATTTCCCTGCAAGCGCACCACCACCGGAGCGAGCACTGGGTGGTGGTCAACGGCATGGCCGAGGTCACCCGCGGGGAACAGGTTTTTTTCGTCAATTCCAACGAGTCCACCTACATCAAGGCGGGGGTCAGGCACCGGGTGGCCAATCCCGGGAAAATCGAGTTGGTCCTGATTGAAGTCCAAAGCGGCGACTATCTGGGCGAGGACGACATTGTCAGGTTCGACGACCTTTACGGGCGGGACTGCTCCGCCCCGGGGTCGGGCGGTTGAGGGAAAGGGGCCATTTGCCCGAAGCGGATACCTCTCCGGCGGCAAGCTCTCCGGAGGATGCGTCACTCCCGGGTTCGGGTTCGGACAAAGGCCGGGGGCCGCGCCTAAGCATAATCACGGTCTGCAAGAACATGGCCGGGGAAATAGGCGACACCTGCGGGAGCGTGGCCGGACAAACCTTCGCCGACTTCGAATGGCTGGTTATCGACGGCGGTTCCGGCGACGGCACCTTGGCGATCCTGGAAAAGTACCGCTCCCGGATGGCTAGGCTGATTTCCGAACCGGATCGGGGCGTCTATCATGCCATGAACAAGGGGATTGACTTGGCCGGGGGGGAATACCTCCTGTTCCTGAACGGCGGCGACTACCTGGCTTCGGAGAGGACGCTCGAAAGGGTGTTCGCGGGCGATCCCCAAGCCGACGTCCTGTATGGCGACGAATTGCATTGGCATCCGGAGGACGGCCGTATCGAAGTCCGGGTCACCCCTGGGGCCGGAGAGATGGGCAAGCTTTATTTCGCCTACGGCAGTCTGAATCACCAAGCCGCCTTCATTAGGCGGACGCTTTTCGACCGTTTCGGCCGCTACGACGAGGGCTATCCCCTGGCGGCGGATCGGGAGAAATGGGTGGTTTTCGCGGAAAACGGCTGCTCTTTCACCAAGCTGGATTTTGGGGTGTCGGTGTACCGGCTGAACGGCATGTCCTCCCTGGAGGCCAACGCCGGCCGCCTGGAGGAAGCAATACGGAAAATCCGGAAACGACACTTCTCCCCCGGGGAACTGCGCGAGAGCCTCCGCCTCCGCCGGTGGCTTCGGGGCTATGCGAAAACCTGGTGGTGGGGGGGAAATGAAAGGTTCAGCCTGTTTTCCCGCGGCCAGACCCGGTTGGGAATCGACAAGCGGAAATATTACTTCTTGAACCTCCCGGTCCTGAAGATTAAGGCAATCGGCCGGAGGCGGCTGTTTTCCCTTTTCGGGTTAATGCCGGTATGGAAAAGCCGAACCGAATGAAGGAATTGGCGTGAAGACGGCGCTCATAACCGGGGTGACCGGCCAGGATGGCTCCTATTTGGCGGAGTTTCTGCTCGCCAAGGGATACCGGGTGCATGGTCTGGTCCGGCGCTCGTCCCTGCCGAACACCGGCCGGATCGAACACCTGTTGCCGCCTCCCGGCCAGGGCGGACGCCGTATCGAGATTCACGACGGCGATCTTTCCGACGGCCCCGGCCTGGTCCGGGTGATGGCGAAGACGCGGCCGGACGAGATATACAATCTGGCGGCGATGAGCCAAGTGGCGATAAGTTTCGAAACCCCCGAATACGCCGGCAACGCCGACGGGCTGGGGACACTCCGCCTCCTGGAGGCCGTCCGCGCCCTGGGGATGGAAAAGACGGTCCGTTTCTACCAGGCGTCCACTTCGGAACTTTTCGGTCTGGTGCAAGAGACGCCGCAGCGGGAGACCACTCCTTTCTATCCGAGAAGCCCCTACGCCTGCGCCAAGCTGTACGCCCACTGGACGGTGGTCAATTACCGCGAGGCCTACGGGATATATGCCTGCAACGGGATTCTCTTCAATCACGAGAGTCCCCGCCGGGGCGAGACCTTCGTAACCAGGAAGATTACCCGCGCCCTGGCCCGCATATCCCTGGGGTTTCAGGCTGCCTCTACCTCGGGAATCTGAATGCGCTTCGGGACTGGGGCCACGCCCGGGATTACGTCGAGGCCCAGTGGCTGATGCTCCAGGGGGACAAGCCGGACGATTTCGTCGTCGCCACCGGGGAACGGCACAGCGTCCGGGAGTTCGTCGACGCCGCCGGAGCGGAATTGGGATTCCGCCTGACTTGGCGGGGAAAGGGCGTGGACGAAACCGGGACGGACCGGGACGGCCGGGTGGTTGTCCGGGTGGATCCGCGTTATTTCCGGCCGGCCGAGGTGGAGACGCTTCTGGGCGACGCCTCGAAAGCGCGGGAAAAGCTGGGCTGGCGCCCCAAAGTCGGCTTTGGGGAACTGGTGGCGGAAATGGCGCGGGCGGATCGGGAAAGAGCCGAGCGCGAAGTCTCGTCGCGGCGCCGCGGATGAAGCATGGACAAGAACGCCAAAATATTCGTCGCCGGACGCCGGGGGCTGGCGGGCTCCGCCCTGGTGCGCCGCCTCCGCGCCGCCGGCTACGACAACCTGCTCCTGCCGGCCCGGGCGGAACTGGATTTGACCCGGCAGGCGGAAACCACCGGCTTCCTCGGCCGGGAAAAGCCCGACTATGTTTTTCTCGCCGCCGGCCGGGTGGGCGGCATCGCCGCCAACAGCGGCTTCAAGGCGGAATTCCTGTACCAGAATCTCATGATCGAGGCGAACGTCGTCCACGCCGCCTGGCTGGCCGGGGTGAACAGGTTGCTGTTTCTCGGATCGAGTTGCATTTATCCGCGCGACTGTCCCCAGCCCATTCGGGAGGAATATCTTCTTACCGGCCCGTTGGAAGTCACCAACGACGCCTACGCCATCGCCAAGATCGCCGGCCTCAAAATGTGCGAAAGCTACAACCGGCAATACGGGACCGCCTATGTGTCGGTGATGCCGGCCAATCTTTATGGCCCGAACGACAACTACGATCCGGAGACCGGCCATGTCCTGCCCGCGCTCATCCGCAAGGCGCACGAGGCGAAAGTTTCCGGACGGGAGGAACTCGCGGTTTGGGGCACGGGCGGGCCGAGGCGCGAATTTCTCCACGCCGACGATTTGGCGGCCGCCTGCGTTTTTCTCATGGAACGGGAAGACATCCGGAGCGGAACGTTCAACGTCGGAACCGGGAAGGACATTTCCATCCGCGAATTGGCGGAATTGATCGCCCGGACGGTCGGCTTCTCCGGGAAAATCGTCCTGGATCCCTCAAGGCCGGACGGGACGCCGCGCAAACTCCTGGACGCCGGGAAAATCGCCGCTCTCGGCTGGCGGCCGTCGATTGGCCTCGCCGCCGGGCTGGGCCGGACCTACGCCGACTTTCTGGCCGGCGGGCGGGCCTGAAGCCGGGCGGGGGCTCCGGCGAGCGCCCGGCGGCGCCATTGGCAAGCGCTACGCAATGACTAAATCCTTGCGAATTCCGAAGTCCGTTTGCTCCGGGATTGACCTCCGCCGCCGGAGGGGAATCGCTTCCCCGGAGGCGGAAACCCGATAACCGGGGGCATCCCCCCGTAAAGTCCAAATCGAAGGTTTGGACTTTACGGAACACTAGGATATCGTCCATGATCCGGGAGTCTTTAATCGAAAACGTCGAGCATGACGGCGTCTGCCTCGCCATTCTTCTGTCCGGGCGGTTTTCCGGCGAGGGCATCCGGTTTTTCACCCCCGATTCCTTCTCGCAGCAACTGGCTTACATGAAAAGGCCCGCCGGCCACGTCATCGAGCCGCATGAGCATAATCCGGCGCCGCGCCTGGTGGAAAACACCCAGGAGGTTCTGTTCGTCCGCGGCGGGAGGATTCGGTTGGACCTGTACGCGCCGGGAACCCGGGAATATTTGCAAAGCCGAATTCTTCTGCCCGGAGACGTTGTACTGCTTGCCCACGGCGGGCATGGTCTCGTCATGTTGGAGGAAAGCGAAATCATCGAGGTGAAACAGGGACCCTATGCCGGCCGCGGCGACAAGAGCCGTTTCCAGCCGCATGCGGACGCGGGCGCGGTTCATGATTCGCGATAGGGAAGCGGCGGACGCCGCGCAGCCGGCTTCCATACCCGTCTGCTCCGTTCTGCTGGCCGGGAACGAACGGAAATATGTGGACGATTGCATCGATGCCGGTTGGATATCGTCGTCCGGCCGCTATGTCGCCGCCTTCGAACGGAAGTTCGCCGACTGGTGCGGAGTCCGGCATGGCGTGGCGGTGACAAACGGCACCGCCGCCCTTCACTTGGCCCTGCTGGCGCTCGGGGTCGGGCCTGGCGACGAGGTGATCATTCCCGATTTCACCATGATAGCCTCCGCTTTCGCCGTTTGTTATGCCGGCGGCAAGCCGGTTTTCGCCGACGCCGATCCCCTGACCTGGAATGTTTCGCCGACGGCGGTCGCCGCCAAGATGACCTCCCGCACAAAAGCGATCATGGCGGTCCATATTTTCGGCAATCCTTGCGCCATGGCCGATCTCCGCCGCCTTGCCGGCGAGGCGGAAATTCCCCTCGTCGAGGACGCCGCCGAGGCGCACGGAGCCGTTTTCTCCGGGAGGAAAGCCGGCGCCCTTTCCGATATCGCCGCCTTCAGCTTTTTCGCGAACAAGAACCTGACCACCGGCGAGGGGGGGATGGTGCTTACCGACAGCGGCGAGCTCGCGGAGCGTTGCCGTTATCGCCGGAACCTGTGTTTTCCGGCGGCGCGCACCTATCTTCACGACGACATCGGGTTCAATTACCGGATGGCCAACATCCAGGCCGCCATCGGCCTGGCCCAGACCGAAAAGGCCGACCTGTATCGGGCCATGCGGGTGAGGAACGGCTTGCGGTACCGCGAGTCGCTGTCCGGGGTTCCGGGCCTCGGACTGCAGGGCGGCCAGCCGGGAGGCGAAAGCGTGTTCTGGATGAACGGCATCCGCCTGGAACCGGGGATTTACGGCCGATCCCGGGAAGCGTTGAGGCGCCATCTGGAGGAAAACGGCGTCGAGACAAGATTGTTTTTCAATGGCATGCACCGCCAGCCGGCGCTGCGGAAATACGGCTGCGACTGTTCCGGCGCCTATCCGGAAAGCGATCGCCTGGCCGACAACGGCTTGTACCTGCCCAGCGGCAGCGGGCTGGGAGAAGGCGAAATTGCCCGAATCTGCCGCCTAATCGCCGATTTCGCCTGCCCGGGAGGCCGGTAATGGAGGAATTCGCGGCTTATGCGCACTATTACGATCTCCTCTATCGCGACAAGGATTACCGGGCGGAGGCGAATTTTGTCCTGGAGGCGCTGGCTCGTGCCGGCCGGCGGCCGCGCTCGCTTTTGGAACTCGGCTGCGGCTCCGGCCGGCACGCCTTCGCCATGGCGGCGGCGGGAGTGGAGGTCTGGGCGGTGGATCGTTCCGAGTCCATGCTCGCCTTGGCGCGGCAACGGGCGCCGGCCTTGCCGGTTGATTGCCCGCAACCCCGCTTCCTGCCGGGGGACGCCGGGAAACTTCGGCTTGAGCGCTCCTTCGACGCGGCAACGGCGCTGTTTCACGTCATGAGCTACCAGACCAGCGAAGACGAGGCGATGGCGGTGTTCGACGGAGTCGGGCGGCACCTCGAACGCGGCGGGCTGTTTTTCTTCGATTTCTGGCACGGACCCGGCGTATTGCGCGATCCTCCGGGCGAACGCGTCAAGGTGATGGAGGACGATTCAATGCGAGTTGAACGCACGGCCAGGCCGGCGCACCGGGTTCGCGACAACCTGGTGGAAGTGCGCTATTCCCTCCGCGTTCACGATAAAATTGAGGGCGGCGATGAATGCCTGGAGGAAACCCACCGTCTCCGCTATTGGTTCCTTCCGGAGTTGCGCCGGCTGGCCGAATGTACGGGGCTCGCCGTCGCCGGATGCGGCGCCTGGATGACGGGCGAACCGCCCGGCCCCGACGCCTGGTATGCCTGGATGGCGTTGCGGGCATGAAGAAAATCGCCGTATATCTCGGCGCCGCGCCGGAATGGGGGGGAAGCTTCCAGTATGCCCGCGCGCTGGTGAAGGGTCTGGCGTCGCTGCCGCCGGGGACGGCGGAGGTGCGCTGCTACTGCGAAAATCCGGTTTGGCGTTCCTATCTGGAGAAATTCGGCTTCGCCCACGAGACGACCGCGCGCGGGAAACCGTTTTTAATCGCGAGATTGCTGAGAAGTCTGCATAAAAGAATTCGCCGGGAACGCTTTGCCGCCTTTTCCGACGCCAATCGGCGGATTTCGGCCTGGCGGCCGGACCTGCTCGTTTCCGGACAGCCCGATTATTTTCCCCTTCCGGGAAAGTGTCGGCAAATCGCCCCCATTCATGATCTGATGCATATTCATGAAAGGGGGTTTCCCGAAGTGGGAAGCAAGGGCGAAATAAGAAAAAGGGACGGCGTATTTTCGGGGATCGTCAGGCATTGCGACGTCATCCTGGTCGATTCGCGGCTGGGGGGGGAACACGTTCTGTCCAGCTATCCGGCGAAAGCCGAGCAAATCAGGGTGCTGCCCTATTCCGCCGCGGAGTCGCTCCTGCTGGCCGAGCCAAGACGTCCGGAGGGGGTGGACGGTTCCGGCAAATTCATGTTTTATCCCGCCCAATTCTGGGAGCATAAAAATCATGTCCGCATGGCGGAGGCCATGGCGATCGCGCGCCGGGAATGCCCGGACCTGCGTTGCGTGTTCACGGGATCCACGAAGTACGGGGGGTACCGACTTTTTCGGCGGAAATGCGGCGAGCTTGGCCTGGACGGGGCGGCCACGGTTCTCGGATATGTCGGGGAAGGGGAAATCTCCTGGCTGTATCGTCGCGCCCGCTGCCTTTTCCTGCCGACGTTTTTCGGCCCCACCAACATCCCGCCCCTGGAAGCCATGGCTTTGGGATGTCCGGTGGCGGCGTCCCGGGTATACGCCATGCCGGAGCAATGCGGCGACGCGGCAATCTATTTCAACCCGCTAGACGTTCGGGAAATGGCGGACGTCATGGTCCGCCTGTGGCGGGACGACGAATTATGTTCCGAATCGAGGGAGAAAGGCGGGAGGCGGAGCCATGAATGGAATGAGAAAAAAATGGCGGAGATGTTCGGTGAAATCG
>JAISYL010000285.1 GCA_031269935.1 Planctomycetota bacterium | reverse complement strand
TTCGGCGGCGGCAGCGCCCTCATACCAATCGTCCGCAATGAATTGGTGGCGGAACGCCAATGGTTGTCCGACGACGAATACCTCAAGCACACGCTCATCGCCAATATCACGCCGGGCGCTTTGCCGGTGAAGCTTGGGGCGACCTGCGGCTGCCGCCTTGCCGGCGGGGTCGCTTCCCTGCTTGGGGCATACGGGGTATTCCTGCCGGGAGTGATCGCCACCACTCTCATCCTGGCCTCTTTTTCCCTCCTCGGCCAGGGGGCGATCAAATATTTGACCCAGGCCGGGATAGGCATTGGCGTCTTCATCGTCTTCCTGCTTCTGGACTATGCGCGGGAAACGGTGATTGGGAGCGGAATCAGGGCCAACACCGTCATTTGCCTCCTGGCCTTCGCCGTCACCGGCGAAGGCCGAATCAGGGAAATGATTGAACTGTTCGCCGGACTGCCGCCCAAGGCCCTGGGCGGTTCCGTTTTCAATGTCACCATTCTTCCGGCAATTTTGCTGGCGTTTTACCTGATTTTCCATCATCGGTTATTGGGGAGGCTCCGCCTTTCCGAAATAACGGCCGGGGCGCTGTACCTGTTGGCCTGCGGGGAAGCGGCCAGGGGATGGCCCGCGGCCGGGGCGGTACGCGTCTTGGCGCCGGTTTATTTCCTGTCGTCTCTTTTTCTATGCTGGCGCCGGCGGAAGGGCGCGGTCGCCCGTCCAGTTTCGCTGGAAATGCAAAACGCAATCAAGGAGTCGATATTTTTCCATTTGGCTCCGCCAGCCTTGTTGATGCTGGCGGGGATTATTTCGGGAGTCTTCCCTCCCATTCGGGAAAACTTTTCCCTCATGGGCGACGTCTTCATCTCTTCCCTCACCTCTTTCGGCGGCGGAGAGAGCTACGTGGCGGTCGCCGACGGCATTTTCGTGCAGAACGGACAAGTGCCGGCCGAGATCTTCTACAATTGGATTATACCGGTGGCCAACGCCTTGCCCGGACCGATACTGGTGAAAATTTCCGCCGCAATCGGTTTTGTCTGGGGTCAAGAACGGGTATCGCCGGCCTTCGGCGCCTTCGTGGCGGCGCTTTCCTCCCTGGTGGCGTCCGGCGCTTGCTGTTCACTCGCTCTGATAGTTATGAATTACTACGAAGCGATAAAGGATTCGCCGCTGATTCTTTCCTTGAAACGCCATATCCTCGCGGTTATTTGCGGCATCCTTCTTTCCACTTGCCTGTCGATGCTTTGCGAATCCGCCAGGGCGGGTGGTAAGTATGGCGTGTCCCCCATACTTGTCCTGTCGTTCATGATTGCGGGAGTGGGCGTTACTTTTTGGCTTCGTTTACGCCGGCAGTTGACGGATATGGTATTGCTAGTGGCGTGGATAGGATTGGGATTGGGATTTTTCGCCTTGTTCGCATGAAAAATGTACAAGGGATATTGTATGCTCCCTTCGTTTAAAGAGGATCCAATTTGAAATTTGAGGAGGCCCTGTTATGTTGAAGCGCGTTCTTGGCGTCATTTGGGTGGCGTTCCTATCTCTTTTCGCCCTTGGGATCATCTCCATTCAGGCGGGCGAAGTGGCTAAAATCAAGCTCCGCGCCGCCTATCATCCCAACTGGGGTCCGATGTCGGTACCGGCCGCCGATATGAAGAAGCATTTCTTCTCCGAGGAGGGGTTGGAGATCGAGTGGCTGAAGTTCACTTCCGGCGCACCCGAAGTGGCGGCGATGAACTCCGGCGATGTCAGCTTCGGTTACATCGGTCAAGGGGCCATCGCCTTGTGCGCCGAAGGCAGGGCGGAAATCATCTCCCTATCCCACTTCACCAATTCCGAGGCGCTTCTAGTCAGAACATCGTCCGGCATCAAGACAATGCAAGACCTGAAGGGGAAGATTCTCGCGACCGAATTCGGCACCACGGGAGAAGTGGTCTTGGATCTGCTTTGCAAGAGATACGGCGTGAGCCGTTCCGACATCAACGTCGTCAACATGCCCATCACCAGCGCAATCGCCGCTTTCATCGGCGGCAGTATCGACGCCATCGTGGCCTGGGGGACCGATCTCACCAACATCAAGGCCAACATCCCCGAGGAACTGCATGCGGTCGCCGAAACCAGGGACGTCGTCGACATGGTTCCTTTCCTTGGCTTGTGGATCGCGACCGATGAGTTCGTAAAGAACAATCCCGATACCGTCATGCGTATCCTCCGGGCGCTGAACAATTGCTATGATTACCGCTTCGAGGATCTGGATCGCAACATCCAGGACTGCGCCGACTTTTCCAAGGCGGCCGGCCTAGGCGTCAAGTACGACGACCTGAAGTCCGAACGGAACCAACTGGTGTTTTTTACCAGCGACGATGCCAAAAAGTGGTTGGACGATGGCAAGATGAAGAATACTTTCCAGTTGCAGTTGGACTACATGGTGGAAAGCGGCAGGCTCAAGGACACGGTGCCGGTTGAAAGCTATGTCCGCTTCGATTTGATGCGGAAGGGGTTGGGAATGAACAAGTGACGTCATGAATATCCATTGAGGAAATCAATCAACCCTCCGATTGATTTCCTCAAAAGTCCCCTAAGGGGTTGGAAGGAAATAACGCTTGCCACAATTCATGGCTGCGATCAAAAGTCCGCAAATGAGGATCCTCCATGGTTTCCATGCGAAAACGGCCATTGACTCCCAAAGAAAAACATGATCGGAAAATGACCATCGTCTACACCGCCATTTCCGTCATTCTCGCCTTGGCGGTGTGGCTGACGGTTTCCTATCCCGGCTTCAAAAGCGGGAGAGTTTTCGCGCCGCCCCAGAAGGTGTTGACGGCCTTCGAGGAACAGGCCAAGACCAGCCTGATCTGGGTCCATATCGGCGCCTCGGTCTACCGGGTGTTGGTTGGATTCGGCTTGGCTTTCGTTGTCGCCGTCCCCACCTCCTTCCTTATGGGATGGTACAAGCCGTTCCGGGAGATCGTCCAGCCTTGGCTCCGTTTCATCCGCTGCATCCCCCCTCTCGCCTTCATCCCCCTCGTCATTGTTGGCGCGGGGGTCGGCGAGTCCGCCAAAATCATCGTCATCTTCATTGCCGCCTTCCTAGTCATGGTCATCTCCATCTACGGCGGCGTGGTCAATGTCGACAATACCCTCATCAAGGCGGCGCGGGTCCTCGGGGCCAACGACCGGACTATCTTCCTCAAGGTCATCATCCCCGCCTCCATCCCCTACATAATCATCGGCGCCCGGCTGGGCCTGTCGTCGTCACTTACCACGCTGATAGCGGCGGAACTGACCGGCGCTCAACGCGGTCTCGGACAGATGATTCAAGAGGCGGCCAATTACTTCAAGATGGACGTGGTGCTGATGGGCATCATCATTATTGGCGTCGTCGGCCTCCTGTTCGAGAAGATCGTCTCCATCGCGGAAAGGAGGCTGACCGCATGGCAGGAAACTCGCGAGATGTAAAGGTAGACATCAAGGGGGTGCGGCGGATCTTCACCGGCGGCGAGATCGATGTCGTCGCCCTTAACGGCATCGATCTGCAATTGTACGATAATGAGTTCGTCTGCGTGGTCGGGCCCTCGGGTTGCGGCAAATCGACCCTCCTCAATATCTTGGCAGGCCTCGACAAGCAGACCGACGGCGAGATCACCGTCGACGGCGGGCGCATCGACGGGCCGAGTCCCGATCGGGGCGTGGTGTTCCAGCAATACGCCCTCTTCCCTTGGCTGACCGTCAGGAAGAACGTGGAGTTCGGTCTGCGGAACCAGGGCCTTCCCGAAAGACAGGTACGGGAAACGGCCGACAAATATATCAATATGGTGCAACTCCAGGATTTTGCCAATTCATATCCGAAGGTGCTTTCCGGTGGCATGAAGCAGCGGGTTGCCATTGCCCGCGCCTACGCCATGAACCCGTCCCTTCTTCTGCTGGACGAGCCGTTCGGCGCCCTCGACGCCCAGACTCGAGCCCAGCTTCAGGCTGATCTCCTCCAAACCTGGGAGGCGGAGGAAAAGACCTGCTTTTTCATCACCCACGATGTGGAGGAGGCGGTTCTCCTCGCCCAGCGGGTGGTAATCATGAGTGCCCGCCCCGGCCGGATCAAACGGATCGTGGATATCGACATCCCCCACCCACGCACACAGGAAACGCGCCTGAGCCAGGAATTCTCCGTCCTCAAAAACACCATATGGGCCGAGGTATACCATGAATATCTGACCCAGAGAAAATAATCCGGCGTACCATTGTAGCGGCAAAAAGGCCGATTTTCCATGAATTGACAAAAAAGAGCCTGTGGGCGTACCCAGGGAGCGGACGCCCAGAACGGAAACTCGCGATCAGGAGCCATGCCATGAGAAAAACATTGTTCCTTTCCACTTGCGCCGTCTGTCTGCTCGTGTGCGCTCTCGCCTGGACCGGCGAATGGCCGAGCAAGCCCATCACCTTTATCTGCCCCATGCCGGCCGGCGGCACCATCGACAATCTGGCCCGCGCTGTCATGGCTCCCGCCCTGGAACGGGGATTGAACGCCACGGTCGTCATAAAGAACATCTCCGGCGCCGGCGGCACCATCGGTACCGCCGAGGCGGCCACGGCCAAACCCGACGGATACAACTTTCTGGTCGCGCCGGCTGGTCCCATGGTCATCCAGTTCCTGCTGCGCAACCTCCCCTACACCCCCGACGATTTCATCCCCGTCTATTTCATCTCCGACAACCCGTTTTTCCTAATCGTGCCGAGCAAGTCGCCTTACAACACCTTCCAGGAATTTCTCGACGACGTCAAGGCCAACCCGGGCAAGATCGCCTATGGGACCGCCGGCCCCGGCACCGTCCCCCACCTGACCATGGCCGCCATGTGCGCCCACTACGGTCTGGAAATGGTACACATTCCCGATCGCGGCGGCGCGGAAGTGATGAAGAGCATGGCCACCGGCACGGTGCAGGTTACGGCTGACAGCGGAACCTACTTCACCCGCTTCGACAACAAGGGCTTGGTCCGCTTTGGCGACGAGCGGGTACCCGAATTTCCCGACATCCCCAGCGCCAAGGAACTGGACTGCCCGCTCCGCTTTTCGACATGGAACGCGATCTGGGCGCCCAAGGGAACACCGGCGGATATTGTGGAAAAGGTGCACAAGGCGTTGACGAGCATCGACGACGATCCCGGGGCGCAGGAGATTATCAAGAACCTTGGCGGTATCGGCATGAAGATGTCGGTTCAAGCATTCAAGGATTTCCAGGATGTCGAGGTGGAGAAGTTCGGGAAGATCGTCGAGGAAGCGGGTCTGATGACGAAGTGAGCGGAACGGCCATACGAGGGGACAATGGATGAAGGCGTCCTCCGTTGCCCATTATTGGTTCCGGGAATGCGTTGTTATGCTGAATCGCTTGACGACAACGATTCGCCCGGATACGCCGGACATCGTCGGACTATTCCCGTAGTATTTTCCTGGACGCTCCCATATCCCGGGACAACCCTATTATGAAGAGCACGATTACGAGCGGCAAATTGCTGCGCGCCATTTTTTCCGCCGTCGTGTTGGCCATGGGCGTCTTCTTGCTGGCCTATGCCTATCGCGTTGATCAGGGGGCCATCGGCGGCTCCAATTTCAGTCCCATGTTCTACCCCAAGATAATCCTCTGGTGTTGGGTAACGCTGACCTCGGTGATGCTGGCGCAGTCGGCGTATTTCCTCAAAGATCAGCCGGAAATTGCCCTCAATTGGTTCCCCCTGCTGGCTGGCGTCATCCTCATCGGCCTGGTCTGCGGCCTATTGCAGTCCATCGGTTTCGTCCCCGTTTGCCTCGGGTTCATGCTTTTCTATCCGGCGTGCCTGGGCTACCGGCGCAAGCTCGTACTCGTCGTCGTTGGCGTCCTGTTCACCATCGGCTGCTGGTACGTCTTCAACAACATTCTGGGAATTTCCCTGCCGGAACTGGAATTCGTCGAGAATTTTTTGTATTCCATACCTTGAGGGCATCCAACCATGTCGCAAGCCGAGGCTGTCTATGCCGCGTTTCAGCAGGTCTTCACCCCGATATGCCTGCTGGCCATCTTTCTCGGTTCCCTGTGGGGAATAATCATTGGCGCCCTGCCGGGACTCGGCTCCATCCTGGCCATCACCATCGCCATTCCCTTCACCTATTCGCTAGGCCAGGCCGCCGCCATCGCGTTGCTGCTAGGCGTGTACTGCGGATCGGTGTACGGCGGCTGCATCTCGGCCATTCTCATCAACACCCCGGGGACGCCGGCCTCGGCCGCCACCTGCTTCGACGGTTTTCCCATGGCGCAACAGGGAAAGGCGGCCGAGGCCCTGGGCTGGGCCACCGGGGCGTCGGTGATCGGGGGGCTGTTCTCCTGCGTCGTGCTCATCCTCTGCGGACCGCGGCTGGCCGATTTCGCCATGCAATTCGGGCCCATCGAAACCTTTGCCCTCATCCTCATGGCCCTGACCTGCATCGGCAGCATTTCGACCGGCAACATCGTGGCCGGGCTATTTTCCGGCATCGTGGGCCTGTTCATCGTCATCATCGGCGCGGATCCCATCTCCGGAGACATGCGCTTCACCTTCGGCATTTTCCGTCTTTCCGCCGGCTTCGATCTAGTGTCGGTGGTGGTGGGCATCTTCGCCCTGTCCGAGGTATTGTCGCGTGCCGCCGAATACATTACCGGCAAGCCGCCGCGGGTCCAGTACACCCGGATGCGCTTCGCCCCTCCCCACGAATGGTGGCGCCGGCGCGTCGTACTGCTCAAGGCTTGCGTCATTGGATCGGCCGTGGGCATCATGCCCGGTACCGGCTCCTCCACCGCCGCCTTCCTTGCCTATGCCGAGGCCAAGCGCAGTTCGCCCAATCGAGCCAACATGGGCAAGGGCGAGCCGGACGGCGTCATCGCCTCCGAAGCGTCCAACAACGCGGTGACCGGCGGCGCCCTGGTGCCGACGCTGGCGCTTGGCCTGCCAGGCGACGGGGTCACCGCCGTCATGCTGGCCACCCTGGTCCTGCACGGCATCACTCCCGGTTTCCGGCTCATGACCGACAATCCGGTTACCGTGTACGCCGCCTTCATCGCCCTGTTCCTGGCCAATCTGGTCATGGCTCCGCAGGGAGCGCTGGTGGCCAGGCTGTTCGCCAAGCTGGTTCGCATACCCGAGCCGGTTCTGATGGGGATGGTGGTGATCATGTGCCTGTTGGGAACCTACGGCATACGGAGCAGCGCCTTCGATTTGTTCGTCACCCTTGGCATGGGCGTGTTCGGCTTCATATTCCGCGCCTTTGGCATGCCTATCGCGCCGCTAGTCATCGGCATGGTGCTAGGCACACAATTCGAGATGAGCCTACGCCAGGGGCTGTTGCAGACCCGGGGAAGTTTCAGCGCCTTTTTCTATGGCCACCCCATAGCGGTGGGGCTGTTCATCCTGGCCGGCATAATCCTCGCCGGTCCGTTCGCCAAGGCGGGGTATTCGAAATGGAGGATGCGCA
>JAISYL010000129.1 GCA_031269935.1 Planctomycetota bacterium | reverse complement strand
CCGGATGGATAAAATTTCCCTAAAAAAAAGCTTGATTTTTTTGTTTTTAATTCTATATTATTCCTATAGGATTTATTTTAAAAGGAGATCGCCAAATGAACGGTCGAGGAAAAGTTTTTTCGGGGGTTCTGCTTTTCATTTTGGGAATCGGCCTGTCCGCCGCCGAAGCCGGGGAACCAATCGTCTTCGGGGTGGCGGGGCCGCTGTCCGGCGACAACGCCGAGTACGGGGCCCTTTGGCGCCGGGGGTTCGATATCGCCCTGGAGGAGATAAACGGGAGCGGGGGGATCGCCGGGCGCCGGATCGAAGTGGTTTACGAGGACAGCCGCAGCGAACCCAGGCAAGCCGCCAGCATCGCCCAGAAATTCGTCAACGACCCGGCGATCCTGGCCGAACTGGGGGATTTCACCACCACCGCGACCTGGGCCGCCTCGCCGATATACCAGAGGGGGGGACTGATCCAACTGGCCTTCAATCCCTCCCATCCCGAGCTTACCAAGGGCGGGGACTTCGTTTTCCAGCTTTGCCCCACCCAGTCGGATCAGGCCAAGGCGCTGGCGACGGTGACCGCGGAACGGCTGCGGGCCGGGAAAGTGGCGATTCTTTACCTGAACACCGATTTCGGGAAAGCGGTTCGCGACCAGGTGGCCGAACAATTGCGGGCCAAGGGAATCGAGGTGGTGGCCGACGAGGGCTATCAACCCACCGACAAGGATTTCAAGTCGCAATTGACCAAGGTCAAGGCCCTGGAACCGGACGTCATAGTCCTCGGTTCCTACTACACCGACGCCGCCATCATCCTGAGGCAGGCGAGGGATCTCGGGATCAAGGCCACCTACATCGCCTCCTCCTCGGTTCATTCCCCCGCCCTGTTCACCATCGGCGGCGACGCCGTGGAGGGACTGATCACCCTGTCGGTCTTCAATTTCGCCAATCCCAATCCGACCCAGCGAAGCTTCTTCGCCAGATATCGGGCCGCCCACGGCAACGAGGAGCCGAACACCTTCGTCGCTCAGGCCTATGACGCGATCAAGCTCCTGGCCGCCGCCGCCCGGCGGGCCGCCGCCAAGGGAGGGATAACCCGCCGGAGCCTGCGCGACGAATTGGCCGCCACCAGGGACTTCGAGGCCGTCTCCCAGGATACGATCACCTACAGTCCGGCCCGGCAGCTGGCCGATCCCCAATCGTTCCCGATTGTGGCCAGGGGCGGGGATTTCGTCCCCTACGCGGAATAGGCCCGACGCATGCTGGCGCAGCAATTGTTCAACGGCCTGATTCTCGGCGGCCTTTACGCCTTGCTGGCGGTGGGATTTTCCCTGATCGTCGGCATCCTCAAGATGATCACCTTCGCCCACGGCGAGGTGTTCATGGCCGGGGCCTTCGCGGGATTGGCGGCCCTCGGCCTGTTTTCCCCCGGGGTCGCGCTGGCGGCGGCGCTGCCGGCGGCCGCGGGGGGGGCGGCGATTTTGGGCGCGGTCACCGAACTTGTCGCCTTCCGCCCCTTCCGCCGCGGCCCCGAGATGACTCCCGCCCTCATCACCATCGGGTTTTCCATCATCCTCCAGGCCCTGGCCCTGATGCTGGCCGGGGCGGACACCAAGCCGTTCCCCTTCAACCCGGATTTCGGGCGCTGGACGGCGGGAGGGGTGGTTTTTTCCGGGCTGGAGTTGGGGATCGCCGGGCTGGCTCTGGCCATCCTGGCCGGGCTGGGCCTCGTCATCGCCCGCACCGACTGGGGCCTGGCCCTGCGGGCCACCGCCGCCCATTTCCAGGCGGCGCAACTGATGGGGATAAACACGGACCGGGTGGTGCTGTCCGCCTTCGTCCTGGCCTCGGGGATGGCGGGGATCGGGGGCATTCTCTTCGGCGCCCATTACGGGGCGTTTTACCCCCTCATGGGGGTGGTGATTTCCATGAAGGCGCTGGCCGCCGCAACCCTGGGGGGAATCGGCAACGTCGGGGGCGCCGTCGTCGGGGCTCTCCTCCTGGGCCTGATCGAAAGCCTGGTGGTCGGCTACGTTTCGGCCAATTACCGCGACGTCATCGCCTTCTCCATCCTGATCCTGGTCATTTTAATCCGGCCGGCCGGAATCCTCGGCCGCCGGGAGGAGGAGAAGGTATGATCCCGGCTTCCCCGGGCGGATGGGCGAGGGCGGCCGGTTTGGCGCTGGCGGGCGTCCTGCCCTTCCTCCTGGACAACAACTACGTTTTCCACCTCCTGGCGATGTCCGGGATATACATGGTGCTGGCCATGAGCCTCAACCTGCTGATCGGCTTCACCGGCCTGTTTTCCCTGGGGCACGCGGCCTTTTACGGCCTGGGCGCCTATGCCTCCGCCCTCCTGACCCAGGACTGCGGCCTGCCGTTCCCGGCGGCCTTCGCCCTGAGCGGCCTCCTGGCCGCGGCTTTCGGGGCGGCGGTCGGCTTCCCCGCCCTGAGGCTCCGGGCCATATTCCTCGCCATCGCCACCATGGGGCTCAATGAAATAGTCCGGCTGTTCCTGACCAATCTCGACGGCCTGACCGGCGGCCCGGCGGGCCTTCCCGGCATTCCCGAACCGGATCTGTGGCTGGTGCGGCTCGGCCAACCCCGGGATTTCTACGTGGCGGCCATGCTCCTGGCGGCGGGGACCTACCTGGTTCTGGCCAACATCCTGTCCGGCCGCCCCGGCCGGGCCCTGATCGCCATCCGGGACGACGAGACGGCGGCCAGGTCGATCGGGGTCGACGTCACCGCCTACAAGGTGGCGGCGTTCGGCGTCTCGGCCTTCTTCGCCGGGCTGGCCGGGAGTTTCTTCGCCCATTACCTCACCTACATCAGTCCCGACAGCTTCGGCCTCTCCGAGTCCTTCGCGATCATAGCCATGGTGTCCCTGGGGGGGCTGGGCAACCTCCGGGGTTCGCTTTGGGGGGCGTTCCTGCTCTGCTCCATCCCCGAAATCTTCCGTTCCCTCCAGGATTTCCGCGAACTCATCTACGGCTTGACCCTGGTCCTGATAATCCGGGTTCTGCCGGACGGCATCGCCGATTGGCGGCCCCTGGCGGCGCGCTGGCGTCAATGGCGCTCCGGCCCCGGCCTCGGCGGGGAGGGCGGCGGTCCATGAACCTGGCGGAATTGCGGGGGATATCCAAATCGTTCGGCGGACTGGCGGCCCTGCGGGAAGTGGACATGGCCATTGAAAAGGGCGAAATCCGCGGCCTCATCGGCCCCAACGGGGCGGGGAAAACCACCCTTTTCAACATCATGGCCGGCAATTACCGGGCCGACGCCGGGAGCTTCCGCTTCGAGGGCCGCGAGCTCCTGGACGTCGCCGTCAACGACCGGGTGAGCCTGGGCGTGGTCCGTACCTTCCAGAACATCCGGCTGTTCGGAACGATGACGGCCCTGGACAACGTCAGGATGGGCTTCCACTGCCGCACCGCCGCCGGCTGGCTGGCGTCGGCCTTCAACACCCGCCGGGCCGCGGGGGAGAAGGCTTGGGTCACCGGCGAAAGCGAACGTCTCCTGGCGGAACTGGACATCCTCCCCTACCGGAACGAGGCGGCCAAAAACCTCTCCTACGGCAATCAGCGCCGCCTCGAAATCGCCCGGGCCCTGGCCAGCCGGCCGCGCCTGCTGATGTTGGACGAGCCGGCGGCCGGATTGAACGAGGCGGAGGGCCGGCAACTCCTGGAGCGCATCCGGGCCATCCGCGACTCGGGCGTCACCGTCCTGGTGGTCGAGCACGACATGAACCTGCTGATGGCGGTGTCGGACCGGGTGACCGTCCTGGCCCACGGGCAGAAAATAGCCGAGGGGCCGCCGGCCGAGGTGCAGGCGGACGAGCGGGTGATCCTGGAATACCTGGGAGGGGGGGCCGGCCATGCTGCGGGTTAAGGATCTGCGGGCCTGGTACGGCAACCTCCCGGCCCTGCGCGGGATCGATTTCCACCTGGAGGAGGGGGAACTGGTCACCCTCATCGGCTCCAACGGGGCGGGGAAGTCCACCACCCTGAAAAGCCTGATTGGCCTCCTGCCCGGCCGGAGCGGCGAAATCGAATACCTGGGGGAAAGCCTCCTCGGCTGCACCCCGGCCGGGGCCCTGGCCCGGGGCATGGCGATGGTGCCGGAAGGGCGCTGGATTTTTCCCGATCTGACGGTGGAGGAAAACCTGCGCCTGGGAGCCTTCGGCCGCCGCGGACATCCGCTCGCGGTCGCCCTGGAGCGGGAATTCGCCCGTTTCCCCGTGCTGGGCGAACGCCGCCGGCAGAAGGGGGGGACCCTGAGCGGAGGGGAGCAGCAGATGCTGGCCATTTCCCGGGCCCTGATGTCCAACCCCAGGCTGCTCCTGCTCGACGAACCGTCCCTGGGCCTGGCCCCGCTGATGGTGGAAAAGGTTTTCGCCCTGATCCGGGACATCCGGAAAGGCGGCATCGCCGTTCTCCTGGTGGAGCAGAACTCGGCCCAGGCCCTGGCGGTGGCGGATCGCGGCTATGTGCTGAGTTCCGGGAGGGTGATAATTTCCGGCCCGGCGGCGGATCTTCTCCGCGACCCCCGGGTCGGCCGGGTCTACCTGGGCTATCAGGATTTCGGGGGGGGGATTTAAATTTTCCGGAGTCGCCGGACGGAGGGGCGGAATGGCCGGGGAACGGGGCATCCTGGCGCGAAGGCGCATCGAGGCGGAGATAATAAAGCCCATTTACGCCATCCTCCGCCGGGATTACGGGGAGGATCGGGCCAAGGAAATCGTCGCCGAGGCGATTACGGAAGCGGCCCGGGAGGCCGGACGGCGGGCGGCGGCGGAACTTGCCCCCGCCGCCGCCGATCTGGCCTCCTTTGTGGAATTGCTCCCCCTGTGGCTCAAGGGGGGCGCGCTGGAAATCGAGATTCGCCGCCGGGAGGCCGGGCGTTTCGAATACGACGTCAAGCGCTGCCGCTATGCCGAAATGTACCGGGATTTGGGCCTGGGCGACGACTTGGGGGTATTGCTGTCCTGCAACCGCGACGCGGCCTTCATCGAGGGGTATGCCCCCGAAGTGGAATTTCGTCGGACCGGCACCATAATGGAGGGGGCTCGGATCTGCGATTTCCGTTACCGGGCGCCCGGAGGGAAGCCGAAGGATCCCGAGGGTTAGGAGAAACCGGAAACGTTTTTGCGAAAGGGGAGGCGAATGGCAAAAGAGCGGGAAGTGTCCCCGGCGCCCAAATTCAACCTTGGCCGAGCGGAATATTTGCGAATGGATCCGGTGGAGTTCCGGGCCCGTTTCCGGGAACGCCTTCACCACACCCTGGAGATTCAGACCTACGCCGCCCTCCACGAAGGGAAAACCCTGCCGCCGACCCAAACCGAAACGGTGGAGAACCTGCTTGACATTTGGCGGGAACGGGGGCTTTCCACCTCCCTCCCCGACTACCGCTGGGGCCGCAAGCTCCTCCAGTTCGCCCGGAAGGCGCGGGCGGGGAAACCGGTGGACCTTTTGCCCCACCGGTCGCCGCCGATCGACCGGACCGGATACCGGCTGTTCAAGCGGATCGTGGAGGATCGGCGTTCGGTGCGCCATTGGAGCCCGAGGGAGGTGCCGGATTCGGCCGTCAACGAAATACTCCGGGCCGGGACCTGGGCGGCCCATTCCTGCAATCTCCAGTCCCTGCGCTTCGCGGTCGTCCGGGAAAAGAACGAACCCGGCCTGTTCCGGGGGGCCGACATCCCCGGCGGTCCGGTCCACCTGGTGGCGCTCCAGGATGAGCGGGTTTACCGGGCCAATCCCTTGAATCCGGTCCGCAACCGGCTGATCGACGCGGGGGCGGCGGTCCAGAACATGGCCTTGGCGGCGCACGCCCTGGGCCTGGGCGGGGTTTGGCTCACCTTCACCGATTCCATGCTGGAACGCCTTTACCGGCGTTTCGGTTTGCCGGAGGAGATTAAAATCGTCACCTACCTCGACGTCGGCTATCCGGCCCAATCCCCGGCCCCGCCGCTTCGCCTGGGGCTGGGGGAAACGGTGCTGCTGAGGATTTGAGTCGACTTTCAAAGGGGTGGACTGTTAGAGGCTGTCGTTAAATGCCGGATCGTCCGGGTTGGACAAGGAAAAAGGCGCCGGCGGGATGATTTTTGGCCGGAGGTCATGGGCAAAAATCATCCGGGAAGCGACTTTTGACGCGGTATAACCCGATGAGACGGTATTTAACAACACGCGCTTAAAGGGAATCGGGCCAACCGCCGCCCGATTTCCTTTAAAGATTCAACCGCTTTCGTTTCAATGGGTTGTTTTTTCGTCAACTCGACCCGAGCCGGCGACATGGCAAAAAAAACGGCTTTGAAACGAACGCCCTGAAACTTTGAGGGAAATCAATCGGAGGTTTGATTGATTTCCCTCAAAAGTCCACGTACGCCAATCTTTGGAAAAATGGCGGCCGGGGAAGCGAAGACCGCCGCCGGCAACGCATAACCCGCCCACAGGGAACGCCTGAAAACCGCCCGGCTTGTCACCGGCCGGCCCCTCGAGCGTCGGCGCCCGCCGGCAAAAACGTTTTTCCCTTGACTGCGGGCGGAGACCAATTACCATCCGGGACAGTTCCCGATTATTCCCATCCTCGTCATGCCGGAACCGCTTTGAATTTCGGTTTACGCTTCACCCGAATTCGTTTCCGGGCGGAGGCCGATCTCGGAAAACGCGCTTCGGCGCTCGCGGAATCGGGTTTTTCAAATCGATAGGAGACCGCATGAAATTTTCGGTGGCGATTGCCGAGGAAGCCCTGCCGGCGGAACCGGTGCTGTTCCGGGGCGACCTGATCGAATCAATGGGAAAAGCCGAGGGGATGGGATACGACGCGGCGGAGATTCACACCCGCGATGCCGCCTTGCTTGATCTTGACGCCCTGACCGGCCGGGGGGAAAAAACTTCCTTTACGGTTTCGGCCCTGGCCACCGGCCTGGCCAAGCGGGTGGACGGCCTGACTTTCATCTCCGACGACGAGGCCGTCCGGGAAGAGGCGGTTGCCCGGGTGAAGAAATTCATCGAGGCGGCGGAGCGGCTGAAGACGGGGGTGATTGTCGGCAGCCTCCGGGGAATCATCCCCAACCCGGCGGAACGGGACGTTTACGACCGGCGCTTCCGCGATTGCCTGGAGCAACTGCTGCCGGAGGCCCAAAACCGGGGGGTGGACATCCACCTGGAGATGATCAACCGTTACGAGAACAATTATTTGAACACCGCCCGGGAAGGCCTGGAATACATAAAGCCGCTGGCCAGCGGAAACCTCAAGCTCCACCTCGACACCTACCACATGAACATCGAGGAAGCGGACATGACGGAAGCCATAAGGGCCTGCGGCGATCGGCTGGGATACTTCCACGTGGCGGAAAACACCCGGCGCTACGTCGGTTCCGGCGCCATTGATTTCGCCAAGGTCTTTTCCGCCCTGAAGGACATCGGCTACCGGGGGTATGTGTCGCTGGAGTGTTTGGCCCTTCCCGACCCCGATACGGCGGCCCGGAAATCCATCGACTTCATGAGAAGCATCGATCGCCCCTGACCCCGGAAGGGACGAAGGCGGCACGCCTTGCCGCGAATGCCCTTTGGCGTGTTTCCCGGCCGGCTTGGCGGTATAATCGCGGCCTCCGGAAGTCCGCCCGGACGCGTTCGGGAAAACGCGAGACGGAACCGGGGTACAATTTTAGGGGAACCCCCTCCCCGGGGAAAACCTTGGCATGGCCGGCGACCTGAGAATACTCCACCTGCTTTCCGACGATCTCGGCTGGGAGACCGTCGATCACCTCGTTTCGCTGGCGGCGGCCTTGCGGGAACTGGGCTTGCCCCAGGGCCTCGCCCTGTCCCGCGAGTCCCCGGCGGCGGAACGCGCCCGGGCCGCCGGCATTTCCGTGTTCCCCTGCGAAATCGCCCGCTCCCTGAATCCCTTTCGCTGGCTGAAGCTGGCCCGCCTGCTGGGCCGCTTCCGGCCGGCGGTGGCCCACGCGCACGGCGCCGAGGCGGCGGTCCTGCTGGCCAGGGCCCTGCGGTTCGGGAAAAAAACCCGGCCGGCGGCCTCGCGCTACCGCTTCCATCCCCCCCCCGTCCCGGCCGAAAGCGATCCCGGGGCGGCGGCGATTTGCCCCTCGCGGGCGGCGGCGGAACGGCTGGCCGGGAAAGGCGAGCCGCGGATCATCCCGGCCGGGGTGGCCCTGCCGATCCTGGCCCGGGCGGCCGGCAACCGTTCCGGACAACGGGAAAATCTCCGGAAAGCCCATTGCCCGGACAAGGAAAAACCCCTCTTCCTGGTCAACATCGCCCCCCTGGAGGAGGAAAGCCGCCATCCGGCCGTCCTGGAGGCGATGCTGCCGGTGCTGGCCGCCCTGCCCCAGGCCCACCTCTTCATCATGGGCGAGGGGGGGATGGAGCCGGAACTCCTCCGGCAGGTCCAGATCCTGGCCCTGGAAAGGGAGGTCACCTTTTTCGCCCCGGCCGTTCCGGACTGCTGGGATCTCCTGGCCGCCGCCGATCTCTATGTTTCGGCAACCCGGGGGGATTTGGCCGGCATCATGGCCAAGGCGGCGCTGGCGGCCGGGCGGGCCGCCGTGTTGGCGGATTCCGGCTGCTTCCCGGAATTGTCCGGAGAGGGCAAATACGCCCGCCTAAGCGATCCCGACGGAGGCTCGCTGGCCGGAGCCATGCTTGAACTGCTGGAAAACCGCAACCGGCGCGAGCAACTGGGCCGCCAAGCCGGCGACTGGGCGAGGAGGCGCTTCGGGCTGGCGGAGCAGGCGACCGCCCTGGCCGCCTTTTACGCCGGGGAAGGGGGGTGACCCCCCCCCCAATCTCCGGGCAAAACCGGGAAAGACTTGACATGAATCGGCCCTTCGGCATGATATTGCCGAAGGGCCGGCTGATTTTTGGTCGGGCCGAGTGGATTTGAACCACCGATCTCTTGTCCCCCAGACAAGCGCTCTACCAAGCTGAGCCACGGCCCGGATGAAACGAGGAAAAGGAGGCCGCGGGTTTCGCGCGACCTCCGGCCGCCCGCTTGCGAAGCGGACGGCCGATGCGGATAAATATCGCCGCCCAGGCGGCAAAAGTCAAGTCTTTTTCGGGTTTATTGTTGTCGATCTTCAAGGAAATCAAACGGCGGGTCGTTCGATTTCCCTTAAAAGTCCACTCCAAGGAGCGGCCTGAATGGGCGCCTTTAAACCGGTGGAACGGGAAATCAATTTTCCCGAAACGGAAAAACGCTGGCTCGAATATTGGAAAAAAGAGGACATTTTCGCCAAGCAACTGGCCCTGGGGGAAAAACGGGCCCGCGAGGACGGAACGCCTCCCTTCGTATTTTACGAGGGACCGCCGACCGCCAACGGCATGCCCCATCCCGGCCATGCCCTCACTCGGGCGGTCAAGGACCTCTTCCCCCGCTTTCAGGCCATGCGGGGCAGAAGCGTTCCCCGGAAGGCGGGTTGGGACACCCACGGGCTGCCGGTGGAAATAGAGGTGGAGAGGGAACTCGGCCTCGAAGGCAAGCGATCCATCGAGGCCTACGGGGTCGAGCCCTTCGTCGAAAAATGCAAGCGGTCGGTTTTCCGCTATTCCGACGCCTGGCGCAAGCTCACCGAACGCATCGGCTTCTGGGTGGATTTGGACTCCCCCTACGTCACCTACCACGAGAGTTACATAGAAAGCGTGTGGTGGAGCCTCCAGCGCCTCTGGGAGGCCGGCCTGATTTACCACGGCCACAAAATCGTTCCCTGGTGCCCCCGCTGCGGCACCGCCCTTTCCAGCCACGAAGTGGGGCAGGGCTACCGGGAGACCTCCGATCCCTCGGCCACCGTCGCCTTCCGCTCCCGCGAGGATCCCCGGCTTTTCTACCTGGCCTGGACCACCACCCCCTGGACCCTGATCGCCAACGTCGCCCTGGCGGCCGGTCCCGGATTCGACTACGACTACGTCCGGGTGGGGGAGGAAACCCTGGTCCTGGCCTCGGCCCTCCGGGAAAAGACCCTGGGAAAAATTCCCCACCAGGTGGTGCGGACCGTCAAGGGGGCGGAACTGATCGGCCGGGAGTATGAACAGCTTTTCCCCTTTTGCCGTCCCGATCGCCCGGCCTTCCGGATCATCGCCGCCGACTTCGTCGGGCTCGACCTAGGCTCCGGCCTGGTCCATATCGCCCCCGCCTTCGGCGAGGACGACCACCGGGCCGGGCGGGAAAACGATCTCCCCCTGCTCAATCCGGTCGGGCCGGACGGGACTTTCGCCGACACGGTCGCCCCCTGGGCCGGGATGTTCGTCAAGGACGCCGACCCGCTGATCCTGAAGGATCTCAAGGAGCGCCGCCGGCTGGTCAGGAGCGAACGCCATACCCACGATTATCCCTTCTGCTGGCGCTGCCCCAGCCCCCTTCTCTACTACCCCCGGCCGGCCTGGTATATCCGCACCTCCGAAATCAAGGGGGCGATGCTGGAAAACAACGCCTTGGTCAAGTGGTTCCCGGAGCATATCCGGGACGGCCGGTTCGGCAATTTCCTGTCCGCCAACGTCGATTGGGCCCTGTCGCGCGAGCGTTATTGGGGAACCCCCCTCCCCATCTGGGAATGCGCCTGCGGCCGGCGGAGCGTTTTGGGCGGCAAGGCCGAGCTTTTGGCCCGGGCGGCCAACCGGGATCGGCTGCCGGACAATTTCGAACTGCACAAGCCCTGGGTCGACGCGGTAATCCTGAAATGCGAGGCCTGCGGCGGGGAGATGCGGCGGGTTCCGGAAGTCATCGACTGCTGGTACGATTCGGGGGCCATGCCCTTCGCCCAGTGGGGCTATCCCCACCAGGCCGGTTCGGAGGCGAAGCTGTCCGCGGCCTTGCCGGCGGATTTCATTTCCGAGGCCATCGACCAGACCCGGGGCTGGTTCTATTCGCTTTTGGCCATAGCGACCCTCCTCAAGGAATGCGCCGGCCGCCGGCGGCGGGCGGGCGAAGCGCCGGGGGACCTCGCCCCCTGGAGCCGCGCCCACCCCCTGCCCTTCCGAAGCTGCCTGGTTTTGGGGCTGCTGCTGTCCGGGGACGGGACCAAGCTGTCGAAGAAGCTGCGCAACTATCCGGATCCCTTCGAGGTCCTGGAGCGGGAGGGAGCCGACGCCCTGCGCTGGTTCTTCTACATCTCCAACCAGCCCTGGACCTCGACCCGGTTCTTCCAGGGCGGCATCCGCGAGGCGCAAAAGGAGTTCCTGGTCCGGCTGCGGAACGTCTACTCGTTCTTCGTGATTTACGCCAACATCGACGGCTTCGATCCCGGCGAGGGACTGGCCGGCCTGACGGAGCCGTCCCCGGCCGGCTTCGCCCGTTCGCCCAACCGCCCGCCCCGGGAGGATCGCTGCCTTCTCGACCGCTGGATACTGTCGAAACTGGAAACCGCCGGCCGGGAAATCGCCGCCGGCCTCGATTCGATGAACATCCTCGCCGCCGCCCAGGCCCTCAACGGCCTGGTGGAGCGGCTGTCCAACTGGTATGTGCGCCGCAGCCGGGATCGCTTCTGGTCCCCGGCCGCCGGCCCCGACAAGCTGTCCGCCTATTGGACCCTGTACGAGTCGCTCTGCCGCCTCGCCGTCATTTCCGCCCCCTTCATTCCCTTTTTCGCGGAGGAGCTTTACCAGGAGCTGGCCCGCCGGTTCTGGCCCGCCACCCTCCCGGAGTCGGTGCATCTCTGCCGCTGGCCGGAAAACGACGACGCCAGCCTCGACCCGGCGGTGGAAGGGAAAATGGACCTGGCGCGGGAAATCGCCTCGCTGGGCCTGACCGCCCGCGCCTCCCGCAAGCTCAAGGTCAGGCAGCCGCTGTCCCGGGCGGTGGTGGTCTTGACCCGCCCCGGGGATCGGGCCGGGGTGGAGGAGCTGGCCGCCGTGATCCGCGAAGAGATTAACGTCAAGGAACTGGCTTTCGCCGGGGACGCCGGGGAGTACGTGGAATTTTCGGTCAAGCCCAATTTCCAGCGGCTGGGCCCGGTTCTCGGCAAGTCCATGAAGGCCTGCGCCGCCGCCCTGGCCGGGATGGAGGCCGGGGAAATCCTCCGGGCCCTGCGGGACGGGGGCGAATTCCGGCTGGCGGTCGACGGCCGGGAAATCCGGCTGGGGCGGGAGGAACTGGAGGTGCGGATGTCGGCCCGGGAAGGCTTCGCGGCCGCCGACGGCCGGGACGCGGTGGTGATTCTCGACGCCAACCTGACCGCGGAGCTGGAGCGGGAGGGCCTGGCCCGGGAAATAATCAATCGGATCCAGGGCTTCCGCAAGGAACTCGATCTGCCCTTCGAAACCCGCATCCGGGTCCGCCTGGGCGCCGGCGGCAAGCCCGCCCGGGCCGCCCTGGAACACGGGGCGCTAATCGCGGCCGAAACCCTGGCCGTCGATTTCAAGGTCGAATTCGCCGAGATTGGGGAAACGCGCGAATTCGAATTGGGGGGGGAAACGGTGCGGGTATCCCTGGCCGGAATCTGAAAGGGCCGCCAATGTCCAAATATCTCAAGCTCGCGGTGATGATTTCCGGGGGCGGCAGGACCCTCGCCAACCTGATCAACTGGTGGGATCAGGGACGGCTGGCCGCCAAGGTTGAACTGGTCGTTTCCTCCCGCCCCCGGGCCAAGGGGCTTGAAATCGCGGCCGAGGCCGGCATCCGGACCGCCGTGGTGGATTCGGCGAACCACCGTATTTCGGCCAGGGAGGGCGAGGAAATCTGCGACTGGATGGGGATGTCGAAGGAAATCGACCGGCATCTCCTGAACGATGATCTCGACCTGGTGTGCATGGCCGGCTTCCTTTGCCGCTACCTCATTCCCGAACCCCTCCGGGGCCGGGTGATCAACATCCACCCGGCGCTTATCCCGATGTTCTGCGGCCAGGGCATGTTCGGCCGTCGGATACACGAGGCGGTGGTGGCGGCCGGGGTCAGGGTGACCGGCTGCACCGTGCATTTCGTCGACAATTCCTACGACCACGGACCGATTATCATGCAACGCTGCTGTCCGGTGTTTTCGGGCGACCTGCCCGAGGAGGTGGCGGCCCGGGTTTTCGCCGAGGAGTGCCTGGCCTATCCCGGCGTCATCAACCTGATCGCCGAAGGCCGGGTGCACACCACTCCCGGCCTGCCGGTGTATGTCGACGGCGATCACAGCCTGGAAAGATTCGGCCAGGACGATCGCTGGCCCGGAGCGTGATCGGCGTTTCTTCACGAACCTTTCGGGGGTAGCCACATGGCGGAAGCCGGCGAGGTCAGGGAAATCATCCAGGAGGCCGGGAGGCGCCTCGAGGCCCTGGAACGGTCGCTGGAGGCGGAGAGGAAGAGCGTCCGCCTGGCCGAGATTGAAAGCCGCATGGCGAAGCCGGATTTTTGGCTTAACCAGGAAACGGCCCTCCGGGACGTGGAGGAGTTGAAGGCCCTGAAATCGATTCTCGAACCCCTGCGGGATACCGGGAAAAAGGCGGCCGACTGCCGGGAGCTTTTCGAACTGGTGACGGCCGACAACGATCAGGCCGGCCTGGACGAAGTGGCCGAAGAGGCGCGGAAACTCCGGGGGGAACTCGCCTCCCTGGAATTGATGTCGCTCCTGGCCGGGCCGCACGACCGCGATCCCTGCTTTTTCAGCATCCATACCGGGGCCGGAGGCGCCGACGCCTGCGAATGGACCGAAATGCTCCTGAGGATGTACCTGCGCTTTTTCGAGCGCCGGGGCTGGAAAACCCGGGAACTCGATCTCCTGGCCGGGGAGGAGGCCGGGATCCGGGGGGTGGAGCTCAGGGTGGGGGGATTTTTCGCCTACGGCCACCTCAGGGGGGAAATGGGGGTGCACCGCCTGGTCCGGATCAGCCCCTTTTCCGGCAAGCGAGAAACCTCCTTCGCCGCGGTCGACGTGACCCCCGACTACCAGGAGGAGATAAGCGTCGTCGTCGACGACAAGGATCTGAAAATCGACACCTACCGGGCCGGGGGCAAGGGGGGCCAGCACGTCAACAAGACCGACTCGGCCGTGCGGATCACCCACCTCCCCACCGGCATCACGGTGGCGGTGCAGAACGAGCGCTCCCAGCACAGCAACAAGGAAACCGCCATGAAGATCCTCCGGGCCCGCCTCAAGCGCCGGGAGGAGGATTTGCGGGCCGCCCAGGCCAGCGCCCACAACGCCGGCAAGATGGAGAACGCCTGGGGCAGCCAAATCCGCAATTACGTGATGAACCCCTACCAACTGGTGAAGGACCTGCGCACCGGGGTGGAAACCGGCGACATCGGCCGGGTGCTGGACGGCGATCTGGACGCCTACGTCGACGCCTACCTGAGATGGGCGGTGCGCTGATCGCCCCGCCCGGCCGGGGGAACCGCGGAGGCGGGGATTCCCCCCGAACGGTTCCCCTTTCCGGTTCAGAAATCGGCGGGGACGGAATGGCCGTGATAGACGATGTCGGCGTTGGCGTCGATCAGGACAAAGGTGGGATAACCGGTGACCTTATACTGGTTGGCGACCACCCCGTCCCGATCCAGGATGACCGGATAGCGGGGCTGGTATCTCTGGACGTAGCCGGCCACGATGTCGGGCCGTTCCGCCACGTCGATTCCGTAAACCCGCCACCCCCCGGACCTGGCCCGCTCCGCCGCCGCCTGGATGTCGGGAAAGGCTTGGCGGCAGTATTGGCACCAGGTGGTGAAGAAATAGAGGGCGGCCGGCGTTTTCACCGTCACCGGCCGGCCGTCCAAGGCCGGGAGGCGGAAAAGGCTGGCCCCCCCCGCGCCCGGCCGGGGCCGGCCGCTTTCCGGCTCCCCCCCGCCTCCCCCGCGCAGGGCTCGCCCGCGGGCGGCCGGGGGAGGCGAATCGGAACAGCCGGGCGGCAAAAGACAAAGGGCGGCCAGGACAACGAAAAAAAGTCTCCCGCGCATTTGAACTCCCGCTTTCCGGAAAACGACGCCCCGCGCCAGTGGCGGAACCTGTCCGCATTATACCCGAAACAAACCGGTTTTCACCACCGTCGTTCCGAAAAAGACGGGACAAACACGGTCCGGGCCGGGACATTCATACCGGAAGCGTTTTGGCCTTCGGACCCGCGGGGATCCCAACCCCCAAGCGCGGGCAAGGGTTATGGGCAGACCGTTGGAGCGTGTCGTTAAATACCGTCTCATCGGGTTATACCGCGTCAAAAGTCGCTTCCCGGATGATTTTTGCCCTTGACCTCCGGCCAAAAATCATCCCGCCGGCGCCTTTTTCCTTGTCCAACCCGGACGATC
>JAISYL010000092.1 GCA_031269935.1 Planctomycetota bacterium | reverse complement strand
TTCGCCGGGCCGCCCCCCCGGCCGCCTTCCAGGATTCCCAGCAGCCTTTCGGCCTGGGCGGCGGCCTCCCCCTCCGTTTCCCCGCCGGCTTCCACCCGCCATTGATTCACCCGCAGGCTGTCCACCTTGAGGCCGGCCCGGCGAAGAAGGGCGACGGCCCGCCCGGCCCGGTTTTCGGAAAAGGTCAGCCTCAGGGCGCCATCGAACCTGTCCAGCGCCCCCACCCCCGCCGCCGCCAGCCGCAGCCGCAGCCGCTGATCCCGGAAGCAGCGCTCCACCGGCGGCGGGTGGGGGCCGTAGCGGTCCCGGACATATCGGCCGAGTTCCTCCAACTGCCCCGGATCCCGCGCCCGGACAAGGCGGCGGTAGAAGTCGATGCGTTGTGTTTCGGCCGGGATGTATTCCGGGGGGATGAAGGCGCTGGAGCCGATGTCCAGGTCCGCCTTGGGCTCCTCGCCCGGGGGCTCCCCCTTTTCCGCCGCCACCGCCTTCTCCAGCAGCCGGCAATACAGGTCGAAGCCGATCAGATGGATGTGCCCGGACTGCTCCACCCCCAGCAGGTTGCCGGCGCCCCGGATCTCCAAATCCCGCATGGCGATGCGGAAGCCCGAGCCCAGCTCGGCGTATTCCTGGAGCGCCTGGAGGCGCTTGGACGCCTCGGGGGACACCGGGCGGCGGGCGGGGACCAGGAAATAGGCGTAGGCCTGGTGCTTGTAGCGGCCGACCCGCCCCCGCAACTGGTGCAGTTCGGACAGCCCGAAATGGTCGGCTTCGTTGACGAAGAGGGTGTTGACGTTGGGGATGTCCACCCCGCTTTCGATGATGGTGGTGCAGACCAGAACGTCGAGCCCGCCGTCCAGGAATTCGCGCATGACCGCCAGGAGCTCGCCCTCCCCCATTTGCCCGTGGCCGACCCCGAACCTGGCCTCGGGCACCGCCTCCCGGAGCCCGGCCGCGAGCTCGTCGATGTTCCGCACCCGGTTGTGGAGGAAGAAGCACTGCCCCCCCCGGGCGATTTCCCGGAGAACGGCCCGGCGGATCAGCTCCCGGGAGTGCCGGGCCACGATGGTCTTCACCGAATGCCGTTCCCGGGGGGGGGTGGCCAGGTTGGAGATGTCCCTGAGGCCCAGGAGGGACATGTGGAGGGTCCGGGGGATGGGGGTGGCGGTCATGGCGAGGATGTCCACCCCCCGGCTGAACCGCTTCATCCTCTCCTTGCTTTCGACCCCGAATTTCTGCTCCTCGTCAATCACCACCAGACCGAGTTTCCTGAAGCCGACGTCGTCCGAAAGCAGGCGGTGGGTGCCGATGACGATGTCCACCCCCCCGGCCGCCAGTCCCCGGAGGATGTCCCGCTGCTCCCGGGGCGAGCGGAAGCGGGAGAGGCATTCGATTCGCACCGGGTAGTCGGCCAGGCGGCCGGAAAAGGTGCGGTAATGCTGTTCCGCCAGGATGGTGGTGGGAACCAGCACCGCCGCCTGCCGCCCGGCGTTGACTATCCGGAAGGCGGCCCGCACCGCCATTTCGGTCTTGCCGAAGCCGACGTCGCCGCAAAGCAGCCGCTCCATGGGCGCCTCCGCCCCTTGATCCCGGCGGATGTCCCCGTCGGCGGCAAGCTGATCCGGAGTCTCCTCGTAGGGGAAGGACGCCTCGAAATCCCTGACCAGCTGATCGTCCGGGGGCAGGGCGAAGCCGGGCGAGGAAAGCCGCTTGGCCTGGGTGGCGAGAAGCTCCTGGGCGATGTCCCGGACCGCCTTCTCCACCGTTTCCTTGCGCCGGCTCCAGGCGGAGGAGCCCAGGCGGGACAACTGGGGGGATTTTTCCCCCAGGCCGATATAGCGCCGCACCAGGTCGATCTGGCCCAGGGGGACGTGGATGCGGGCGTCCTCGGCGAAGCGCAGGGTCAGGAAATCCTGTTCGGCGCCGTTTATTTTCAGGGTGCGCATCCCCTCGAACCTGGCGATGCCGTGGGCCAGGTGCACCACGTGGTCGCCCTCCCGCAACTCGGCGAAGTCGGCGAGGGGGGGGCCGGCGTGGCGGCGCCCGGGGCTTTTCCGGATGGGCGAGGCGCGCCCGAAGAGCTCGTGGTTCGACACGAACGCCTCGCCGCCGGCGGGGGTTTCCCGGATGAACCCCCGGGACAGGCGGCCCAGGCGGATGCCGATTCGCCCCAGGAGTTCCGGCGAGCGCTCCTCCAGGGTCTGGCGGAAGCGCTCCTCCTCGCCCCGGTTGTGGCAGACGACGGTGACGGCCACCCCCTTGCGGACCAGGAGGCCGAGTTCGCGGAGGGCGTCGCCGAAGCCGCCCGACAGCCGTTCCCAGCCGACGGCCCCGAGATCGATTTCCTCCGGGGAGGCGGAGCCGCGCCAAGGGAGGCCGGGCCAGGAGTCGGCGTCGAGATCGGGGATCACGGCCAGGGGGAAGCGGGAAAGCTTTTCCGCCGTCTCGGCGAAGCCGTGGATGGCCGCGGGGTCGGAAAAGCCGCCGGCGTAGAGCCCGGCCACCCTGGCCAGGCGTTCCGGGTGCCAGAGGACGACGACGGTCCCGGCCGGCAGGTAATCCGCCAGGCTGTGGGGCGAGCCGCGAATCCGCGAGAATTCGTCCCGGGAAACGTCGATCAGGAGCGCCCGGCCGGCCAGGGGCGGTTCGCTTCGCTGGCTGGCCGGATCGAAGGCCCGGACGGTCTCCACCCGATCCCCGAAAAATTCCAACCGGAAGGGGACCTCCCCCAGCAGGGGAAAGACGTCGACGATTCCGCCCCGCCGGGAGAACTGGCCCGGGGCCTCCACTTGGACCGCCGGCTCCAGGCCGCCTTCGCAAAGGCGGGCGATCAGCGCCTCCGGGGAGATCTCCGCCCCGGCCGCCAGGGCCAGGCCGCCGGCCCGGACGATCGCCGGGGGCAGGGTCGGCTGCAGCAGGGCGGCGATCGGGGCGACGATCCGGAGGCGATCCGGGCAATCCAGGCAGGCGCGGAGCACTTCCACCTGATCCGCCGCCACCTCCAGATCCGGCCGGTCGGTCTCGAAGGGAAGGATGTCCCAGGCCGGCCAAAAAAGCGGGGCCGGGGCGGCGGGGTCGTAAAAGCCGAGATCGTTGTGGATGTCGCCGGCGATCTCGGGGTCGGGGGCGACCAGGAGCAGCGGCCGGGCCGGCCGTTCCCGGATCTCCGCCAGCCGCCGGAAAAGGGCCGAACCCCGGGCGCCCCGGATCAGCCAATCGCCCCCCCCCGGCGGGGGGGCCGATTCCCCGGAAGGGACATTGCCGCTTGTCAAATGCTCGTCCATGTGCTATAGTTCTTCCCGGAACGCCCGGCTTCCTCCGCAAACGGCATATTATGCGCATCGCCACCTTCAATTGCAATTCGATTCGCGTCCGCCTGCCGGCCGTCCTCGCCTGGCTGGACGCTTGGCGCCCGGATCTCCTGGCCCTCCAGGAAACCAAGACTCCGGATCCGGATTTTCCCCGGCGGGAAATCGAGGGGGCGGGCTGGCGGGTGGAATGCCGGGGGGAGAAATCCTACAACGGGGTGGCCGTCATTTCCCGCTCGCCCCTGGAAGAGGTGTCGTTCGGCCTGGGGGACGACGACGGAGCCTCCGGGACCCGGCTGGTCCGGGCGCGGCTGGGCGACCTTTCCCTGGTCAACACCTATGTACCCCAGGGCCAGGATCTGGCCAGCGACAAATTCGCCTTCAAGCTGGCCTGGCTCGCCCGGCTGAAGGATTTCTTCGCCGCCAATTTCGATCTCCGGCGGGAGCGGGTCCTGTGGACGGGGGATCTCAACGTGGCGCCCGAGCCGAGGGACGTCTACGACTCCCGGGCGGTTTGGCCGCACGTCTGCCATTGCCGGGAGGTAATCGACGCCTTCCGGGAAATCACCGGCCTCGGCTTCGTGGACGTGTTCCGCAAACACCTGCCGGAGGCGGACGTTTTCACCTTCTGGGACTACCGAGGACGGGATTCCCTGGCGAAAAACCGGGGTTGGCGGATAGATCACCTCCTGGCGAGCGCCCCCCTGGCGGAGGAATCACGGGACTGCCGGGTCGACCTGGAGCCCCGGCGGGCTCCCCGGCCCTCGGATCACACCTTCGTCTGCGCCGATTTTTCCCCGGCCTGACCGTCGAGGGAGCCGGACATGGACAGATTGAGAAGATTCATGCGGGAAGTGGCGGCGCAGGCCGAGACGCGGCTGGAGGGGATGCTGCCCTATCCCGATCTGCGCCCGGAGACTTTGCACCAGGCCATGCGCCACGCGGTCCTGGGCGGCGGCAAGCGGCTCCGGCCGGTCATAACCCTGGCCGCGTTCACGGCCGCCGGGGGAAGGGAGGAGGACCGCCCGGGCGCCCTCGACGCCGGCTGCGCCATCGAGCTGCTGCACTGCTACAGCCTGACCCACGACGATCTTCCGGCCATGGACAACGACACCCTGCGCCGGAATCGCCTGACCTGCCACAAGGCTTTCGGGGAGGCCATGGCCATCCTGGCCGGCGACGCCCTGCACACCCTGGCCTACGGGACGCTGGCCCGGGCTTCGGGACCCCTGGCCGCCGACACGGTGGCCGAACTGTCCCGGGCCGCCGGCTCCACCGGGATGGCCGGGGGACAGGCCCTGGATCTCGAGGGCGAGGGCAAGCGGCAGGTGGTGGAGGAGATAGAAAGGATAGACCGGTGGAAAACCGGCTCCATCTTCACCTGCTGCTGCCGGATCGGGGCCATCCTGGCCGGGGCCGGGGATTCCCGGCTGGCCGCCCTGTCCGCCTACGGCGACGCCCTGGGCGTGCTTTACCAGATTTCCGACGACATCCTCGATCTCACCGCCGGCGCCGAAACCATCGGGAAAACCCCCGGCAAGGACCGGAACGCCGGGAAGCTTACCTACCCGGCGGCCCTGGGACTGGACGGAGCCCGGGCGGTCATGGGCGAAAAACGGGCGCTGGCCCTGGACGCGATAGGCGATTTCGGCCGGGAGGCCCTGTACCTGAGGCTGTTCGCCGACTTCCTGGCGGAGCGGATCGTCCCGGGTTCCGGCTGAAAAACCATCCCCTTCGCCGCCGGAGGGGGAAGCCGGCATTCGTAAAATTAGTCTTTCCGGACCACTAGTCGCCGGCGAATTTCTCGTATTCCTCCGCCGTCATCAGATCGTTCCAGGCGCCGATATCGGTCAATTCCATCCGGAACAGCCAGCCGTCCCCGTAGGGATCGGAATAAATCAGGCCCGGGGCGTCCTCCAGCAGGCTGTTCGCCTCCACCACCATTCCGTCCAGGGGCGCCGTCACCGAAAGGGAATCGCCCCGCGACTCCAGGGTGGCGGCCTCGTCCCCGGCCCGCAACTCGGTCTCCTCGGCCGGCAGTTCCACCAGATCGATTTCCGCCGCCTCCCTCTGGGCGTACGGGGTCAAGCCGACCGTGGCCAGTTCATCCTCCAGCATCACCCATTCATGCCGCTTGGTGTAGCGGATGTTGTCGGCGTCATTGATTTTCCCGACCATGCCTCCTCCCCGTAGGTCGCTTGCGGCGGGCCGCGCCCGGCGAAAAATTTTGGTGGACGTTGGAGCGCGAAGGAATAACGTTTGCCTTGGGGCGCGGCGGTTTAACGTCTGTGGGTTTTTTTCATGCCGAAGTTGTAAATGTTATTTATTTCCGCGCCCTTATTCAAGGCTTTGGCCGAATTCCTCCAACGACCGGCAACCGGCGGCCAGGCGAAGCCAAATTTCCAGTTGTCCCAGGTCCGAACAAGCCCGCACCCGCTCCCGGATTCTTTCCGGAACGGAATTAAATCGGGTCTTCAAGACCAGGATGACGCCTTCCGCCCGGCCCCTCGCCTCGCCCCTCGCCTCGCCCCTCGCCTCGCCTTCCTTCCGGCCTTTCTCCAGGCCTTTCTCCTCGCCTTGCAGGACCAATTTCTCGGCCAATGAAGTGGTCATGTTTTCCGCCTCCTTCGCGGTCATAATCGTTTCCAATTTCCGGGTCACCGCCTTCAGGCCCTCCCGGGGATTTTCAAGGGAAAGATAATATAGGCACAAGGCCTGGAGCCAATCCGGAAACCTGAGGTCGTCCCGGGCTTCGGCCGCCATTCGGAGGATGCCTTCCATGCTTGCCTCCAATTCCCGGTTGGAGGCCGCTTGCAAGGCCGAAAGCAAGGCCCGCAGGGCCGGCTTCCCCTTGATTTCCCCGGCCGG
>JAISYL010000189.1 GCA_031269935.1 Planctomycetota bacterium | reverse complement strand
TCGAGATAGGGCGCCGATTCCAGGCCGCGCGGAACCGCCGCGACCATTTCCCGGATGGTGGGAAGATGCCGCCATGGCATCTTCCCGTTGTACAAGACCACGACAATCGCATAGGGAAGTGTTTTCAGATTCGCCGACGGCTTGCCGAGCGCATCCACGCGAGCGGCCAGGGCATCGACGAGGTACCGCAGCGCCCGCAGGCTGAAAAAGGGGTCGGGCGTGGACTGGTGTTCCATGATAAGGAAAACCTCGGCCCGCTGGTTGTTTCCCAGGAGGGGGACGGAAAAGCGGAGATCGCCGACATGCTTTCCCAGCCGGTCGTCCACGTATTCCGTCGGTTCGCATACGAGATGTTCAAGGTCCAATTGCTCCGTCAATCCGGGGTCGAGATAACCGCGCAGGAGATCGGCGGCCAGCTCCGGGTCGGCCAGGATATGCTTGGCGTAACTGTCATGCGTCTGCGCCAGGAACATTTTCGCTCCAATCGCGGGCAAGCCGCGTTTTCCCCGGAGTCCACTATAAAAGAAACGGGGTGCCTTGTCAATCCGGGCGATCCTCGCGTCCAGGCTCGTCCGGTTCAACTTGACTATTAGAGGCTGTTGTTAAATGCCGTCTCGTCGGGTTATACTGCGTCAAAAGCCGCTTCTCGGATGATTTTTACCCCTGACCGCCGGCCAAAAATCATCCCGCCGGCGACTTTTTCCTTGTCTAACCCGGGCGATTCGGTATTTAACAACACGCTCTTAAAGGTCGACCAAGAGCATTATATCCTTTTTCCCGGAAATCACAATGCCTCCAAAAATTCCAAATCGCACCGCCGGGCCGACAGGTTGACCCGCCGCAGCCTGACCAGGACGGTTTGGCCGATATGGAAGCCGGGCGGCCCGGATAAACGCGGCCGGCCGCCTCCGTCGCCGCGGCCGGCCGCCGGGGGGGGCAATTCCTCCCGGGCGGAATAGCCTTTCCCCGACAAATCGGTCTTGGCCAAAAGCCCCTCGACGAAAAACCCGGCCAGCTCGACGAACACCCCGTATTTCCTGACTCCCGTCACCACCGCCTCGAAATCCCGCTCGCCGGCCCGCGACAGCAATTCCAGGCGGCGGAAATCCTTGACCTCCTCCTCTATCCGCATGGCCCGGCGTTCCCGGGAGGAGCAATGGGCGGCCAACCCCGCCAGATCGTCCGGCGCGGCCGGAAGGCGCCGGAGTTTTTTCGGCAGCTTGTGGGATTTTTCCCGGCCGAGGGCGAAGGCCAGATCCAGCATCTGGTGGAGGTGAAGATCGGGGTAGCGGCGGATGGGACTGGTGAAATGCAGATACCTGGGAAAATTCAGGGCGAAATGGCCTTTGCCCGGATCGGAATCGTAAGCGGCCGGGGGGAACGTTTTCAGGATCATCAGGTTGATGGCGTGCTCCTCGGGCCGGCCGGCCGCCCTGGCCACCACCGCCATGAACTTTTCCCTCTGGAAGGGCGGTTTGAACGGATAGCCGCTGGCGGTAAGGTACCGGGCCAGTTCCTCCACCCGCTCCTCGCCGGGCTGCGGATGGGAACGGTGCAAAACCGGCAATCCGTTGGCGGCGGCCCATTCCGCCACGGCCCGATTGGCCGCCAGCATGAATTCCTCCACCAGTTGGTGCGATTCGTCGTTCACCGTTTTTTCCAGCGCCTCGGCCCTGCCCTCGGAGTCGATGACAATCCGATATTCAACCAGGTTAAGCTCGATCGCCCCCCCGGACAGCCGCCTCTCCCGCAGCCGCCTGGACAGGCCGTGCAGGCGGAACACGCTCTCGGCCAGATCCCGATCCGGGAAGTTGGCAATCAGGCGGGGACTGGCCAGGATTTCCCCAATCTCCCCGTAGGCGAACCTTCGGCGGCTGCGGATCAGGCTGCGATGAATGGAAAACCCGAGAAGCTCGCCGTCCAGAGTGTATTGAAGCCGGACCGTCTTGGCCGGCCGCTCCTCCCCCGGCCGCAGGGAGCAGATGTCGTTCGAGATTTCCTCCGGCAGCATGGGAATCACCCGCCCGGGGAGATAGATGCTGGTCGAGCGTCCGCGGGCCTCGCCGTCGAGTTCGGAACCCGGCTTGACATAATGCGCCACGTCGGCGATATGCACGTCCACGGTCAAACCGCCGTCGGAATTCACCCGAATGCCCAGGGCGTCGTCAAAATCGCGGGCGTCGGGGGGATCGATGGTGAAGCAGATTTCCCCGGTCAAATCCAGCCGGCCGATCCTGTCCTCCGGCGGCAGGCCGCGTTCCAGCCGCCGGGCGGCGAGAAGCACTTCCCCGGGAAAGGGGCCGGGCGCGCCGTTTTCCGCCAAAATGGCGGCGGTTTCGGTATCGGGGTCGCCGGACGGCCCCAACACCTCGACAATCGCGGCCCTGGCCTCGTTCCCCTCGCCCGGCCAGTCGATCACCTCCATCAGTATTTTCTGGCCTTCCGGAGGCAGTTTGGCGCCTTCGGGAACGGTGTCCGATCGGTCGGCCTCGCCCCCGGCCTTCCCGGCGTTAAGCCGCCGGCGCTGCGATTTGGCCGCCTGGGAGGCCGATTTGGCCGGAGCGGCGGGGGAAAAGACCAGGGAGAATTCGTATTGGGATCGCGGGTCGTCCACCAGGGCCCGGCCGCCCCCCCGCATTGTCCCCACCAGGCGGATTCGGGCCCGTTCAACCACTTCCACCACCTCGCCGGATCTGCCCCGATCGCCGCCCCGGCGCCGTTCGTCAATCACCCTGATCCGCACCAGATCCCCGTCGAAGGCATTCCGCAGCCGGTCGGGCGCGATGAAAACATCGGCCTCCCCCGAATCGTCCGGAATCAGGAACGCGTGTCCGGCCAGGGCTATGTCCAGGCGGCCCAGCAGCGTCTTCTCCGGTTGTCCGGGCAGCCGCCAAAGCGAATCGCTCCCCCGAACGATCAGGCCGTCCCGGCGAAATTCCTCCAGGACGGCGCGGAACCGGTAAAACTCCGTTCGGGGCAGGCCCAGCCGGGCGGCCATGTCCCGCGAGCGGATGGGGCGGTAATCGGGATCGGCGAAAAGTTCCCTTAACCCCCGTTCGTAGCGTTCCCGATCGCTCATGGCTTCCTTATCTCCGCCAAGCCGCCCAGATAGGGCCGAAGGGCGGCGGGAACGGACACCGATCCGTCCGGGCGCTGGTTGTTCTCGATTATCGCCGCCATGGTCCGGGGAAGGGCCAGGCCGCTGGCGTTGAGGGTATGCGCCAGGCGGATCTTCTTGTCGGCGTCCCGGTAGCGGATATTGGCGCGCCGGGCCTGGAAGTCGGTGAAATTGGAACAGGAGCTGACCTCCAGGTATTTCTCCGCCCCCGCCGCCCACACCTCGAAATCATAGCACTTGGCGGCGGCGAAGGACAGATCGCCGGAAGCCAGGTTCAGCACCCGGTAGGGGAGCTCCAACGCCCGGAGGACGTCCTCCACCTCGGCCCGCAGCCGCTCGTGCTCGTCCCGGCTGTCCTCGGCCCGGGTGAACTTCACCAACTCGACCTTGTTGAATTCGTGGACCCGGAGAAGCCCGCGGGTATCCTTGCCGGCGGCGCCGGCCTCGCGGCGGAAACAGGCGGAATAGGCGCAATACTTCAAGGGCGGCGCCGGCAGCGGGATGATTTCGTCCCGATGGATGTTGGTCAGGGGAACCTCGGCGGTGGGGACGAGGAACAAATCGTCGTCCTTGTCGCAACGATACATGTCCTCCTCCAGTTTCGGGATTTGGCCGGTGCCGATCATGCTGTCGCGGTTGACCAGGAAGGGGGGGAACCATTCGGTGTACCCGTGCCGGGTGGTATGGAAATCAAGGAAGAAATTGATTAGCGCCCGTTCCAGCCGTGCCCCGGCCCCCCGGTAAAGCATGAAGCCGGAACCGGCGATTTTGACCCCCCGCCGGAAGTCCAGCAGGCCCAGATCCTCGCATATTTCCCAATGCGGGCGCGGTTTAAAGCCAAAAACCGGCTTTTCCCCCCACTCGGCCACCACCTGGTTGGCGCTCTCGCCGCCTTCGGGGACGTCGGGAGCCGGGTGATTGGGAATGGCGAGCAGCAAGGCCCGGAGATCCCCCTCAAGCCGGCGCTCCTCCCCCTCCAGGAGGGCGATGCGTTCCCCCACCCCCCGCATGTCCTCCTGTTCCCCCGCGGCGTCGCCGCCTCCTTTCAGCTTAAGGGCGATTTCCCGGGAGACCCGGTTTCTTTCTCCTTGCAAACCCTCCTTTTCCGCCAGGATCGCCCGGCGGCGCTCGGCCAGGGCCGCCGCCCGTTCCACATCCACCCCGGCGTTCTTCAGCCGGCAGGCCTCGCGGACGAAATCCGGGTTGTCCCTGAGCAGGCGGGGGTCCAACATGTCGCGTCCTTTATCTTCTATGAAAACCGTCCCCGGATATTATACTTGAGGAAGCCGCGAATAGCCACCGGCAACCCTAAGAGTTAGTTGTCCGGCAAATCCCCTAATTAATGGCGTCGGGCAAGGAAAACCATTCCGGACCGGCCAGGCCGCCGCCGTTCGGCGGCTCCGGCAAATCCCCCGGTTCCGGGGACGGCGGCGGCTCGCTCAATTCCGGCAAGCCGCCATTCCCCGCCGGCAAGCGTCCGGCCGGGGGAGGGGCGGCCGGCGCCCCCGCCTCCGGGGGAAGCGGGAAAGGAGGGGGAGAAACTATTCCTTTCCCCGGAACGTCCGGCAAGGGCGCGGGAACGGGGGCCGAACCGGCGCCGGGCCTAGCTTCGCCCCAGGCATCCAGATAAAACGCCCGCAAACCCGAGGCTTGCGGGATCGCGCGAAAATCCCGGCCATTGGTTTGAAAACGGTAATGCTGGAAAACCGGCCTCCCGGCGGCGGCCAAATCCTCCAGCCATTTCGCCGCCCCCGGTTGGCCCCGGCGGGACGCCGCCAGCCCGAGAACCGCCCGGGCCGCCGCCTCCAGCCGTTCCCGACCCTCGTTACGGCCCGCGACCAGGCTCCAGACCCCCTGGTTCCGCACCGCCGCCACCACCACCCGGCGCCGGCCGCCGGAGGCGGGATCCCTGGCCAGACTGACGATCTCCGCCCAATCCCCCTCCACCCGGGCGGAGCGGCTTTCGGGTTTGGCCAAAACCGCCTCCCGCGCCGCCGACAGGGGTCCGTATTCCCGGGCGAACTCGAGGAAGGGCAGGGCGGCCCGGGATTCCGGGGAAAACATTTCGTGGCCGGAACGATAGTCGCCCCGGCGCAGGGCCGAAAGAAAATCGTCCCAAAGCGCCGACACCGCCTGGATGTCGTCGACGGCGCCGGCCGAAAGGGGGAGCGACAGGCAGAGCATCATCAGGCAGGCGATTTTTCGCGGCGTCCCCGGTCTTGGATCCGGACGCGAGGGAGGGGCGGGCATCCGAATCCCCATTCCCCGGCGAAGGTCCAGGGGAGGAGAGGAATTTTCCGAAATTTTCGGCGGGCGCGGCATACGGCCTTTCCCCGGGGAACCTCCCCGGCGGTTTCCTTTTAGAGCGTGTTGTTAAATACCGTCTCGTCGGGTTATACGGCGTCAAAAGCCGCTTCCCGGATGTTTTTTGCCCCTGACCGCCGGTCAAAAAACATCCTGCCAGCGCCTTTTTCCTTG
>JAISYL010000036.1 GCA_031269935.1 Planctomycetota bacterium | reverse complement strand
TCCCTTTCGCGTCAAAAGACGCAGGACTTGGGTTAGAGCCCTCGGAGCCCCGTCACCATCGGCGTCGGTCGCACTTTAGGCTGGGCCGGCGACGATGGTGACGGGGTGAAGAGGGCGATCCCTCGAAGCCCTGGAGCCGGAGGCCGAGGGAAGGATTCGCCATAAATCACCCACAAATTCTTCCGAAGAACCAAAATTGCATGGGGGTGCAATTATTGCATGCCCGCCCCCCGCCTCTTGCTTTTTGCGGGAATCGGTGCAAAAATGAGGCGTTCGGGCGCGGGGGGGCGAAAACGATGAACGACACGCAGCTTATCGTCGACGACAACGAACGCGTGTTCAAGAGCCTGGCGATAAACTTCCGGCACAACGGCTTCGCCTGCCTTTGGGCCCCGGACGGCGCCACCGCCCTCGCCAGCGCGGCGGAAAACGATCTGGCGGCCGCCATCTTCGATCTTTCCCTGGGATCGGAAAACGGCCTGGACCTCATGGCCCGGCTGGTCGAACTGCTCCCCGGCCTGCCGGTCGTTTTCATCGCGGGATACGGCACGCTCGAGGCCGCCGTCGCCGCCGTGAAAATGGGGGCCTACGACTTTCTGCCCAAACCGCTCGATTTCAAGAGGCTGCTCGACGTCGTCCGCAAGGCGATCGACGCCGGGCGTTCCGCGGCCGGGAACGATCCGGGCGGGGCGGCCGGCCGGCACAATAAAACGGAAAGGCTTTCCGTTCCGGGGCCGCCCGCTCCCCCCGGCGCCTCCGGCATGGTGGCGGACAGTCCCGCCATGCGGGATCTCCTCGCCCGCGCCGCCCGCGCCGCCGATTCGGACATTTCGGTCCTGGTGACCGGGGAAAGCGGCACCGGCAAGGAGCTGCTGGCCGAATTCATCCACGCCAACTCCCCCCGCCGCGGCAAGCCGCTGGTGCGGGTCAATTGCTCCGCCATAACCGATTCGCTGGCGGAAAGCGAGCTTTTCGGCCACCTGAAGGGGGCCTTCACCGGGGCGGACTCCGATCATCCGGGCTATTTCGAGCAGGCCGGCGGCGGTACGCTGCACCTGGACGAAATCGGCGACATGCCGCCCGCCATCCAGGCCAAGATGCTGCGCGTCATGGAAAACGCCAGGGTGCGGCCGCTGGGCGGCACCCGCGAGATCCCGGTCAATGCGCGAATCGTCGCCTCGACCAACCGGAGGCTTGACGAAATGGTGGGCGCGGGCGGTTTCAGGAGCGACCTGTATTACCGCGTCAACGCGCTGGAACTGCGCCTTCCGCCGCTCCGGGAGCGCCTGGAGGACATCGCCCCGCTTCTCCGGCGGTTTCTCTCCGCCCAGCCGGGGGGCGGCGGCAAGCGGTTTTCCCTGGAGGCGGAGAAGTTGCTCCACGCCTACGCCTGGCCCGGCAACATCAGGGAGTTGAGGAACATCGTCAAGGTGTGCGCCCTCCTTTCGCCCGGCTCGGTCATCGAGGCGGCCGACCTGCCGTACGCCGTGCGGGAGGGCAGGGCCGCCCGCGCCTCCCCGGCGCGCCTCGACGAAACGGAGAGGAACGCCATCCGCGCCGTCCTCGACGAGGTCGGCGGCAACCGCCGCCAGGCCGCGAGGCGGCTGGGCATCAGCCTGCGATCCCTCTATTACAAGCTGGAGCGCCATGGCCTCTCCTGACCCGCCGCCCGGGTTCGGGGTGGAGAACGTCGACTTCTCCTTCGGCGCCTACCAGGTGCTGCGGGACGTGACCCTCGCCGTCGTCCCGGGCGAGATTCACGCCCTGGTCGGCCGCCACAACGAGGGAAAATCCACCCTTTGCGGCATCATGACCGGCCGGCTCGCCCCCGGTTCGGGCCGGGTGATCGCGCGGGGGACCGCCCACGGCGCGCTCAGCCCAATCCAGGCGCGCCGCCTCGGCATAGCCGGGCTGTCCAGTACCCCGCGCATCTACGCGAAGCGCACCGTCCTGGAAAACCTGATCGGGGAGGACGGCCGTTTCTGGCTCGGCTGGCTGCCGGCCAGGAAGCGGAGCGCGGCGGTGGGCGCCTGGCTCGAGGAGAACGGCATTTCCCTCCCGTTGAACGTCCCCATGCACGAGGTGCCCCGCGGGCTTTGGGTCGTGGTCGAAACCCTGACCAAGCTGTACCGGCGGCCGGAATTCCTGGTGATGGATCAGGCCATCGAGGAACTGAAGCAGCCGTGGTTCGGGCGCCTGCTCGCGCTTCTCGGAAAGCATCTCCGGCGGGGCATGGGAATGCTCATGGTCACCCATAAAATCGAGGACGCCCTGAGCATCGCCGATCGGGTGACGGTGATGCGGCACGGAAAGATCGTGGCCACCAACCCGGCCTCCGACGTCGAGAGGCTGAGCCTGATCCGGCTAAGCTACGCGCAGCTGGACGATTTCGACGAGCGCTTCGCCAGCCAGGAAAGGTTCCAGGAGATCCTCCGCTACACCGAGGCCATGCTGCGGGATCTTCCCAGCGCCGTCATCATCCTCGCCACCGACCGGCGCGTCCGTTTCGTCAACCGTTCCGCCCAGCGCCTTTTCCCGTCCGCCCTCGCCGAGGACGGCGGGCCGTTCGACGGCGGCAATCCCCTCCTGCGCGACGCCATCCTGGACGTCGCCCGGTCCGGCCGGGAATCCGAACTGCACGCCGTCCCCATCGCCACCGGGAAGGGCGGCATCGTTGCCGACGTCAGGATCCGCTCCCTTTACGAGAACAACGCCAGGATCGGCACCATAATCGCCATCGACGACGTTTCCCCGCGGGAGGAGCTTCGCAGCCGCCTGATCCTGTCCGAACAGCTTTCCTCCATCGGGCTCCTGGCCTCCGGGGTCGCCCACGAGGTCAACAATCCGCTGGAAATCATCGGCAACTATCTAAACTACCTCCGGGACGATCCCGCCTCGCCCGATTCCCCGGAGGTGATTTCCCATATCGAGGAGGAGGTCGCCCGCATCCAGGAAATAGTGAACAACCTCGTCTCCTCGGCGGGCAGGGCGGGGAAGGACGAATGCGTCGACGTGATGGCGATGGCGCGCGAGCTGAGCGCACTCCTCGGCTTCCACGCCGGCTTCGGCAAGGTGCGGTTCGTGTTCAGCGAGCCGGAATCCCCCGTGCTCCTGAACGTGAACGCGGCGGAGATGCGCCAGGTCGTCCTCAATCTCATGCGCAATTCGATAGACGCCATGGGCGGGGACGGGGAAATCCGCGTCGGCTGCGAGCGCCGGCGGGATCGGGAGGGCTCCCTGGCGGTCCTTTCCTTCGCCGACACCGGCCCCGGCATAAGCCTGGCCAACCCCAACGACGTGTTCCTCCCCTTCACCACCACCAAGAAGGGTACGGGCCGGCACCAGGGACTCGGCCTCTACATCGTTTTCGGTATCGTGAAAAAGCACGGCGGAACCATAAGCGCCGCCAACGTCCCGGGCGGGTGCAGGTTCACCCTGCGATTTCCGGGTTGAGCCCGCGGCGGGCTTTTCAAGCGGACTCGAATGAAAAGGCGGGGGCGAAGCGGGGGCGGGATCGGAAATCCCGCTCGCGATTTCAACGCGATTGGCGTATGATTCATTAATCCGGGAGGTGAGCCGCCACGCCCAAACAATATAAATATTCGGTCGCGGACACGACGAAAGTTCAGCGCGAAAAATATGTCAACGACGCCATCGGCATATCAATGCTCGACGCTCTGGAACCATCGCCGGAAGCAAGACGGCTCATGCGCGATTACATTGACGGCAAACGCGAAATTTCCGATGTTCTGCGAATCATGATTGAACGCCAGCGAGCGGGCGGAAATGCGTGACCCGTACCTGTGGCCGGACGCCGATGTTCTGCGTAATTCGCTCGGCATAAAAGACGCCGAACGGCTCGAGGCCGCCGAAGCCGATATCGCCGCCGTGAAATTGTTGACCGTGGACGGTGCGGTCGCGGCGTTGCCGTTCGATTTTTCGCGTCTTCTCGCCATACACAAACACGTTTTCGGCGACCTGTTTGAATGGGCGGGGAGCGTCGGAACAATCCCTATTGTCAAGGGCGAGCGCATACTTGGCGGCGACACCGTGCGTTACTCGCCGCCGGGCGGCATTCAGCGCGACGCCGAACGCATTCTACGCGAGATGAACGGCACGGACTGGTCCGTGCTTGACATTCACGAAACGGCGGAGAAGTTCGCGAAGTTGACCGCCGCGTTGTGGCAAGCGCACCCGTTCAGGGAGGGAAACACGCGTACCGCGATTACGTTCGCCGCGCAGTTCGCCGAAGCGCGCGGATTCCGAATGGACAAGTCGCTTTTGAAGGAAAGAGCGGCATATGTACGGGACGCCCTCGCCAAGGGAAGCGACGGACAATACTCCGAGTACGAATATCTCGTAAAAATCTTCCGGGACGCAATATTACGCGGTTGACGCCATGTGGACATGTTAAGGGCTTGTCCATAAATAATTTATACAAGTTTATACCGCGTCACCAACGTCGCTCTCGTAAATTTTTGCCCAACCACGAGCGAAAATTTACCGCCGCGACTCGGTTCCTTGTCTAAACCTGTATAAATTATTTATGGATAGACCCCAAGGGTGGATGTTCACGCCGTCCGCCTACCGGCAAAACCCGCGGCCCCGCCGTTCCGGTTCCCCGTTCAGGCCATACAGGCGCCTTCCCCGTGGCGGTTCGAGCCGTTCCCCCCGGCGGGGTCAGGCGCCGCCGGGGCGGGAGCGCCCGCCGAAGGCCGCCGTCACCGCCCTCTCCCGCGTCCGGAGGTGCTCGCGGATGGCCCGCCGCAATCCGTCCTCGTCCAGGGTCCGCAGGCGGGCGAGGATTTCCTTGTGCTCGGCCAGGGAGGAAATGGCCTGGCTGGTCTTGTTCAACCCCGCCTGGTAATAGAAATAGGTGTGATTCACGATATTGCGGTAGGTGGCGACAATCAATTGGTTGCCGGTGGCGGCAATCATCAGGGTGTGGAATTCCTGGCTCACCTCCAGTTCCCGCTGGGCCAAATCGGAATAGGTTCCCAGGTCCTCGGCTTCGGCGATCAACGCCTCGTCCTCCCGGAGGCTGCGGTCCAGGCGCGGCAAAAGCTCCCCCCCGTTCCTGACGTTTTCAAGGGAGGGGGCGACGGCGTATTGTTCGATCATGAGCCTGGCCTCGATGGATTCATGGATATCCTTCGGGGTCATTTCCTTGACCCGCATGCCGCGATGGTGCCGCGCCTCGACCAGGCCTTCGGAAACCAGGCGGTGCAAGGCCTGCTTGAGGGGGGTGTCGCTGGTTCCGTAATATTGGCACAATTCCCGGGTTCCCAATTTGGCGTTGGGGCTGAGCTTGCCGGTGACGATCCTTTTTTTCAAGTCGCGATAGACCAGTTCCACCAAGGGAAGCTGCCTTATGACCCGTTGTTCCATGGCATCCACCTGTCGCCGGCGCCTTCCGCCTTCGTCCCGCGAGGGGGTGTGGTCGATTTTTAAAAGTCCACGCGTTGACAATCCCCGGTAAAACCCCAAGCATATCCATCCCCAAACGGTTCCGCAAGCTTTTCAAATTCCCGCCCGGGCCCGGGCGGCCGCCGCGCCCGCCAGCGCCCGCCCGGGGAAAATGTTGGTGAAATTTTTAAAATTATGGTTGACAAGGCAATTTTAATCCGTTATTTTAGGTTTTAGGCTTTAGGCCTAAATATGGTTTTTAAAGGAGTGCATGATGACTTCCCCCGACAGCCGAAAGGAACTCGAACACGAGGTGGTAGTGGTCGGAGCCGGAAGCGCCGGCATCGCCGCCGCCGTCGCCTCGGCCAGGAACGGCGCCGACACCCTCCTGGTGGAGAGCGGGGCCACCCTGGGGGGGGATTTGATTTCCGGCCTTCCCATCGACGGCTGCCGCAGCACCGGGGGCGACTGGATCGTCGGCGGGGTGGCGGCGGAATTGTTCGACGAATGCCGCGCCTTCGGCGGCTATGTCGGCTCCATTTTCGATCGGCGCAACATCTGCGTCGTCATGGTCAATCCCCGGGTCATGGGTTTCGCCGTCCTGCGCCTGCTCAAGAAATACGGGGTCGGGATTCTGCCCTATACCCAAGCCATCGGCCTGGCCGCGGAAAACGGCCGCGTCGCCGGCCTGGAACTCGCGAACAAAACCGTCCGCCTGGCCGCAAGGGCGGAGTTGTACCTCGACTGCACCGGGGACGCCGATCTGGCGGTCATGGCCGGCCTGCCCTTCGAGACGGGGGAGGAAACCCAACCGGCCTCCATGACTTTCCAATTCCGCGGCCTGGATTCCCGCGCCCTCCTGGAGTTTGTCCGGGATCATCCCGAAAATTGCGGGCTGGGCGAAAATCCCCTCGTAAGGAAGACGGCGCCGGAACTGGCCCGGGAATTGTACGAAGAGGGCATCCCCAAGGTGTTCTTCAGCGGCGAAGGCCCCCTGATCAAGGCCGCGGTGGAGTCGGGGGAACTCTTCCCCTGCTCCATGCTGGCGCTGAACCCCAACTCCCCCGACTACACCTGCGTCACCGTCAACACCACCCGGATGGTGCTTCCCGACAACACCGGCGGCGGCGCCCTGGGCGAGGCCATGCTTGCCCTCACCGATCAGGTGGTCCAGGCGGCGGCTTTCGTCAGGAAGCGGATTCCCGGGTTCGCCGGCGCCTCCTTCGACGGGGTCGCCCCCCGGCTGGGCATCCGGGAAAGCCGGAGGATTGTCGGCGAATACCGCCTGGGCGAGCGCGACGTGGCGGAAGGGATCAAGCGCGGAGACGGCGTCTGCAAGGGCGGGCACGAGATCGACGTCCACGGCCGGGACCGGGATCACGTCCGCCTCGCCATCAGGAACGCCGGCTCCTACGACATTCCGCTCGGCTGCCTCCTGCCCAAGGGAATGGCCAACCTGCTGGCGGCCGGGAGAAGCCTGTCCTCCGATCGCGTCGCCAACAGCTCCGCCCGGGTCATGGGCACCTGCATGGGGATGGGCCAGGCCGCCGGGACGGCGGCCGCCCTGTGCGCGAAGGGGAAAATCCTCCCCCGGGAGTTGGACATCGGGCTGCTTCGGGGGACGCTCCGGGAACAGGGCGCCATCCTGGACGGCACCCCGTAAGTTGACTTTTAAGGAAAATCGAACAAACCGCCGGTTGATTTCCTTTAAAACCTTAAGCCCTTTTATTTCAATGGATTGATTTCGTCAAGCCGGATTGGAACCATGAGTGCGCCATAATTCATGGCTACAATCCAAAGCCCGGAAACTTTAAGGGAAAGCAAGCGGCGGTTTGTTTGCTTTCCCTTAAAATCCACAGGAGGAGCCACATGAAAAAAAATCTTTCCCTTTTCCTGTTCGCGGCGGCGGTTCTTCCGCTGGCGCCGGTCGCCGCCGGCTCGGCGGCGGAACCGGCGGCCGTGCTTCGCTGGCATTCAGCCAACCCGGCGGGAAGCGCCAGGACCCGGGTCGGCGAATTCCTGCGGGACGAGGTGGCTAAAAGGACCGACAAGCTGACGGTGACCATCTACCCCAACGCCCAACTCGGATCCAGCGACGAGGTGCATCACATGATCGCCATGGGCGAAAATATCGCCTCCGCCACCGATTCCGCCTGGTTCTCGAGCTTTCAGCCCGGCTTCGACATCATCAACGGCCCCTTTTTCACCGAGACCGAGGCCGATCTGTACAAGGTCGCGGAAACGCCCTGGTTCAAGCGGCAACTGGCCGATCTCGAAGCCAAGGGCATCAAGATTCTCGCCCCCAACTGGATGGACGGTTCGCGCTACCTGATGACCACCAACTTTCCGGTGCGCAACCCCGCCGATCTCGCCGGGAAGAAAATCCGCGTCCCCAACAACAAGGTGGCGATCGACATCATGATCGCCATGGGCGCCACCGCCATTCCCATGCCCCTGACGGAAATGTACCCCGCCCTCCAGCAGGGCGTCATCGATGGCTGCGAAAATCCCTTCTCGACCCTCTACGACCGGAAAACCCACGAGGTCTGCAAATATCTCGCCCTCACCGCACACCAGAAGATGCTGTCCATGTTCTTCGTCAGCGCGGAATGGTTCAACCGGCTTCATCCCGAGGCGCGGGAGGCCCTGACCCGGGCCGCCTTCGCGGCGGGCGACCACTTCAGCAAGGTACTGATGCCCGGCGCCAACGAGGCGGCCCTGGCCGCGTTCAGGAAGGCCGGGGTCGCGGTGGTCGGGGACATCGACATCGCCGCCTTCAAGAAAGCGACCCTGGGGGTGTATAAAAACTGGTCGGTGGACACCTACAACCTTATCCAGGCCGAACTGGCCGGGATCGAATAGGCGGCGCCGAGGGAGGGAGCGACCCGATGTTCCGCAAAGCCTTGGCCGGGACGGCCGCCTTCATGAAGTACCTGTCGGCGGGGTTGATCGGAGCGGTCGTCGGCATCAACCTGCTGGCGGTGGCCGCCCGCTATTTTTTCAATTGGCCGATCATGTGGTGCGAGGAGGTTTCCCTCCTGCTCTTCGTCTGGGCGGTGCTCTGCTCGCTGGTCCCCGTCACCTTCGCCCGGGCCGGCATCGCCCTGGACTTTTTCGTCGATTTGCTGCCGCCGTCCCTTCGCGGGGCGGTCTCGGTTCTCACCGGTTTGACGGGGGCGGCCGTACTCGCGGCGACCTGCTGGTTCTGCCTCGACCTCATGCGCCGCTCGCAATTCCGCCTTTCGCCCATTCTCATGTTTCCGTACCGCTACGTCTACCTGTCGCTGCTGGTTGGCCTGGGACTCTCCGCCCTCGTCATGCTTGTCCACGCCTGCGGCGACGCCGCCGCCCTGGCGCGCGGCGAATTCCGGGAGGGAAAATGAGCGTTTACCCGCCGATCGCCGTCCTCCTGGCCGCCCTGGCCCTGGGGGCGCCGATCTACCTGACCCTGCTGGCCTCGGGCGTGGTCTATTTCGTCACGAACCCGTCGGTGGGGACATTCGTCGTGCCCCAGCTGATCAGCGCCGGCATCATGAAAAACACCCTTTTGGCCATCCCGTTCTTCATCATGTCGGGCGTGTGCATGAACCGCAGCGGCATCACCAGGCGGCTGATGCGCTTTTCCGAGGTGCTGACCGGCCATCTTCCGGGGGGCCTCGCCCACGTCAACATACTCCTGAGCACCCTCATGGGGGGCCTGTCCGGCTCCAACATCGCCGACGCGGCCATGGAAGCCAAAATCCTGGTTCCCGACATGGTCAAGCGGGGCTTTTCGCCCGCCTACTCGTCGGTGGTCACCGCCGCCTCGGCCCTGATCACCCCCATCATCCCGCCCGGCATCGGCATGATCATGTACGCCTTCATCGCCAACGTCTCGGTGGGGAAGATGTTCATGGCCGGGATGGTTCCCGGCCTCGCCATGTGCCTGTGGGAGATGATCGCCAACCATTTCATCTCGAAGCGCCGGGGCTACCGCCCCCTTCACGGGAAGCGCGCCTCGGCCCGGGAAATCGCCGGGGAGGGGAAAAACGCGATTCTCGCCGTCATCTTTCCCTTCGTCCTCATTTTCGGCATCCGCTTCGGGATTTTCACCCCCACCGAGGGCGGGGCGGTGGCGGTGCTCTACGCGCTGGTCATAGGCGGGCCGATCTACCGGGAGATGAGCTGGAGGGGGCTGGGCGGGGCGCTGGTGGAAACCGTCGTCGCCTCCTGCAACAGCCTGATGATCTTCGCCTGCGCCAACGTCTTCGCCTGGTTCGTCACCAACGAGAAGATTTCCGACCACGTGGCCGCCTTCATCCTCTCGGCGGTCTCGACCCCGACCGCCTTCCTGCTGCTGTTCATGGCGGTCGTCCTGTTCCTGGGCATGTTCCTGGACGGCACCACCATGATGATTATCCTGGTGCCGCTGTTGCTCCCGGTCGCGGAAAACATGGGCATAGATCTCATCCATTTCGGCATCATCTATCTGCTCTGCTCGGCGATCGGCAACATCACCCCGCCGGTGGGCCTGGTGATGTACACGGTCTGCGACATCACCGGGGTGAAGATCAAGGACTTCACCCGCGAGTGCCTGCCGTTTTACGCGGTGCTGATCGTCAACGTCGTTCTCATGATCCTGGTCCCCGCCACGGTGACCGCCATCCCGAATTGGATTTACGGCGGCTGAGCCGGGAGGGGAGGACCGCCCGGAAAACGGGCGGTCCAGAGCGGGAGGATGCCCGCCGGAGATTTCCGGGCATTGCCGCCCGGCCGCGCGAAATCCCCGGGGATCGGCCCGCCTTCCGGCCGATCGGGCTTCCCGCCACCCCAACAGCTCGAACCGGTTCTTCCCGTAGCGTATCGAAATGAAATTTACAACTTCGGCATGAAAGCCAAGGCGGGCATCGAACCGCCGCGCCCCGGGGTAAACGTTATTTCCTTCCCTGCCCTGAGCCAAGGTGAACTGTTCGCGCTTCTTCGCCCCGGGTTCGGTCCGTTCCGGAAAATTACGACCAGGTGGTTGAGGGAATCTTCACCGCTTCGGTTCGCCCGGCGACAATGGCATGGGCGCGTTTGAACGCATCCCGAAAATCTTTCAACTCATTGGCGTGATCTCGTGCCCAATATTCGTATACGCCGCTTTCCTCAAGCATACCCAGATTGTCCTTGAACCACTGCTTGCAACGTTCCCTCTCTTTTTTCATGGCTTTATACTTCCCGGAGGAGGGGCCGTTTTCCAATATATAGCGTATTGTCGTGCCGTATGCCCGGTGTCGCCGTAAATATTCGTGGTCGGCGGGCATTTTCTCCAGATAATCATACAGTGTCTTTTCGGGCGAAATGCCGCCGGGGAGTTTAATTATGTTTTTGACCGAACCGTCGGCATCCGTCAAGCTAACGTCGCCGTCCAAAACAAAAAGAATGTTGTTAAAATATTCCGGGTCGGATTTAAGCCAGCTTTTCGCCTGGTCGCAACCAAAAGCGATATCCACCACTTTCATGAACCGGTCGCAACCGGGCAGCATTTTTTTGATGAACCAGCGGGTTTCGCGATCTTCCGAGTATACGTTCACCTTCTTCTTGGACCGTCCCCGCAGGCTGTTTTCAATCATCATGTCATTGCGGATCATTTCAAAGGAAGGGTTGACAAACGCCTCCAATATTTTGTTGGCGGTGCTCAAATAATTGATGACCACGTCGCCGCCATGCCGCTTTTCCCCCTTTTCGCTTTTTTGGGCGAGGGCGGCGAGAATCTGAAGGGAATGGGTGGTGAAAACGACTTGAACCCCCGTTTCACCGCAAAACTCGAACAATGCCTCGATCAACCGTACTTGGGCCGCGGGATGGAGGGCGGCGTCGATTTCATCGACAAGGAAGACGCCTCCCCGCCATTGCGGGCCCATTTTCGCCCGCAAGTTCTTGAACGACATGAGCGCATAGAGGATTTGCATCAGGTTGTCCTGCCCCGATGAATTGGTGAGGAAATCGTATTTCCGCGTATTGACTCCACCCGAGATTTTTTTGTTGACGCGGTAGTTCGAAATGCTGTCAATCTTATCGGACAGGGTCAGGATATGGTTGTATTTTTCATAAATCCACTCCAAATTGGCGGGTTTAAGAGCCGCGAGCCGGTATCTTTGTTTTACTTCGTGGTTGGGAACCTCTCCCAAGGGATACAGGCGGCTCAAGCCGAGGTACATGGACGGCAGGGGGTACTTGCCTTCCGTCAATGACGAACCGTCGGACCACTTGGGGATAATGCGAAAGCGATCGAAAGAGCCCAGTTTCGTTTTATATTTCTGCCATGCCACCCGCAACTGAATATCCCTGTCCTCGCCCCCTTCCCTGACGGAAAGGCTTCCGATTTGCCCGGTCCCGTCATGTTGCCTCGAACCTTTGAATATATCCGAAAACTCCGTCCTGAACAAGCCCCCCGTAACCGTTTTTCCCGCCTTGCCCTTGAGTTCGCAGGCATTTCCGATTATTCCCAGCAACGTGGATTTGCCGGTGGCGTTATGCCCGGCTATCGCGGTTATTGCCCGTCCCAGGGTGACGGTTTTGTCGTTGAAGATGCGGAAATCTTTCAGATGCAACTTTTCAAGCATGCGCCATCTCCGGGAAAACGCGCCCGAGCAAACGCTAGGCCACCCGCTCGAGATTTTTGGGCATTCGCAAACCGCTGACAATAAGTTCCGTGCCGACCGACGGCGTCGTTACCGAATATCGGAGATTCCGCCTATAGATATGGACGCCGCGATATAACCGCAATATCTCCGGCCTGTCGTCGTAGGAAAGCAGCCAGGGACAGGCGCATTGCCGGATGGCCGCGCTCAGACGCCGGTGATCGCGCGGCGTATAATGGTTAAGGTACAACAACCCGCCCTTCTGATGGTAGGGTGGGTCGAAATAAACGAGCGTCTTGCCGATCTTCGGCAGATAACGCCGCAAGAGCTCGATTGCGTCAAGATTCGTTACGGTTATGCGCGCCTTTTGTCCAGAGATGGCGCGTATCTTTTCGATAAGGGGTTTCTTCTTGAATCTGGCGTTCATCCGATAATCGCCGGCTTGGCGCAAGCCGCCGATGGGATTGGCCGCCAGGATTCCGGCCCGGTTGCAGCGGTTCAGAAAGAAGGCGGCAAAGCCACGGGAAAGTATATCCTTATCGTTCCCCTTAAAAATTTCCCGCTGCCGTCGCCACTCGGCCATGGATATGCGCCTGCTTCCGACCATGGCGATAAATTCGTCTGTATGTTCGAGTATGGCTTTCCAGAAGGCATAAATGGAGTAGTCAAGATCATTGAGCCAAATTCGCGCCACATCCCCGGCCAACAGGAGGCCAATGGCGGCTCCAGCCCCCCCGGCGAAGGGTTCAATATAATGGCAGCCGGGCAAATCATTGTCATTGATGATTTGCCGCAACATGCCGGTATACGATGCTTTTCCACCCGGATAGCGTAACGGGCTTGGCGTCGTCGGCATAGGGGCCTCCCATCCCGCTCATTCATATCGCCCTGGAGCGAGGTGATGGAATTATATGGAATCGGCCGCTTGGCGGTCCAAAAAAATCTAAAATCGGGGATGTTGAAATCCGCTAACCGGGGGCGCGGAAATAAATAACATTTACAACTTCGGCATGAAAGCCAAGGCGGGCATCGAACCGCCGCGCCCCGGGGTAAACGTTATTTCCTTCCCTGCCCTGAGCCGACCATCAAGCGGTTGAAGGAATCAATTTCGTCCGCCGGCGGGTAATTCTTGGCGACGATGAGGTCGGCTTGGCCAGTGGCCGGGGGCACGGGCACCGCGACTTTGATCTTGATCGCCCGGCCGCGCGAAATCCCCGGGGATCGGCCCGCCTCCCGGCCGATCAGGCTTCCCGCTTCCCCAACAATTCAAACCGGTTCTTCCTGTAGCGTATCGCTCCGGCGGATTTCAGCCTCGACATTTCCGCCGACAACGCGCTGCGATCAACGGATAGGTAGTCCGCCAATTCCTGCCGGTTGAACGGGATCTCAAAATTGCGGCTCCCGCGAAGCTTGGACTGCTCCGACAGGTACGAGAGCAGCTTGCCGCGGGTCGTGCGTTTCGTGATATGCTCCATCTTCCCGGCGAGCATGATGTTTTTGCGGGCAAGGATTCCCATCATATTGCGAATCAGCAGCGCGTGGAAGGCGCAGGCGGCGGGGCAGGCGGCGACAATCCGCTGAAAGTCGGCGAACAGCGCCTCCGTATCCGCCGCCGCCATGACGGTAAAGGGCAGAACGCCGACCCCGCCGCAGACAACCGCCTCGGCGAACATCCCCCCAACCGAAATCTCCGCCATTATGTTGCTGTTTCCCCAGGCGTCGCCTTTCAGGAGGTGAACGCGTCCGCTCACGACGATCCCAATCTCGCGGACGAAGTCGCCCGCAAGGTACACCGTTTCGCCCTTTTTGTACGCTCTGTACGTACAACATAGACACTTCAAGAGCGCGCAGAGTTCCGTCTCCGAAACGCCCTGGAAGAGGGGAAATTTACAGGTCGCTGAAAAATTATTTTTCAAATTCGTCTCTTCCGTTGCAAATACAACCGACTTGGGGTTTATATTATGGTATCCTGCCGACAAAAGGTCAAGGCGATTATGGCGGGGGGGATTTGGGATGAAGCGCGGGATCATTGAAATCGACGAGTCGAAATGTTCCGGTTGCGGGCTTTGCGCCGGCGCCTGTCGCGAAGGGGCAATCGAAATGGCGGAAGGCAAGGCAAGGTTGCGGCGCGCCGATTACTGCGACGGGCTGGGGAACTGTCTGCCCGTTTGCCCGACGGGAGCAATCTCGTTAACCCCGCGGGAAGCGGAGGCATACAACGCGGAGAAGGCCGCGAGGGGCCGGCGAACGGCGGCGCCGGGAAACGGCTGTCCCGGCTCAAACGCGCACAGCCGCAAGAGGGCCGAGGCGGCCGGCGAAGTTCCGGCGCCGGTCAACGAACTGCGGCAGTGGCCGGTGCAGATAAGGCTCGTGCCCGTGAAGGCGCCGTATTTCAACGGCGCGAACCTGCTAATCGCCGCCGATTGCGCCGCCTACGCGAGGGCGGGATTTCACGCGGAATTCATGCGCGGCAGGATCACCCTCATCGGCTGCCCCA
>JAISYL010000260.1 GCA_031269935.1 Planctomycetota bacterium | reverse complement strand
AGAGCGTGTTGTTAAATACCGTCTCATCGGGTTATACTGCGTCAAAAGTCGCTTCTCGGATGATTTTTGCCCTTGACCTCCGGCCAAAAATCATCCTGCCAGCGCCTTTTTCCTTGTCTAACTCGGACGATCCGGCATTTAACAACACGCTCTTAGAGGGAGGATTATGAAAGCATCTTTATTCGCGATTTTGGCCCTCGCCGCGTTTGCCTTGGCCGGCTGCGGGGATGGGGAGAACGGGGAACTCCCTCCCGAATCAAGCGAGGCGAAAACGGCGAAGCACCAAAAAATCACCGCCGGGGAAGCATACCGGTTGATGGGCGACGGCGAAGCGTTCATTTTGCTCGACGTTCGCACGAAAGAGGAATTCAAGGAAAAACGAATCGACGGCGCGATTCTGATTCCGGAGTACGAAATCCGGGAACGCGCTCCCGAAGAACTGCCCGATAAAGACGCGCGGATTTTCGTCTATTGCCGGAGCGGGCGAAGGAGTGCGCTGGCGGCAACGGATTTGATTGATATGGGCTACCTCGACGTCCATGATTTCGGCGGGATAATCGACTGGCCATATGAAACGGTCGGCGAATAAGCGTACTTTTGAAGGTTTCAAGCGCTTTTGTTTCAATGGGCCGCATCGAATGACGCGGAACCGGCCTTCGGATTTCGATACGACAGCTTTCGATACAAGGTCGCGGTGCTGATGCCCAGGGCGCGCGCGGCCTTCCGCTTCGCCTCGGCCGATCCGCCGAATACGCCCAGGGCGTGGCGAATGGCAAGCCGTTCGAGATCGGCAAGCGGAATGATATTGGTACCGGTGAACGGCCGCGGCGCATCCGGTTCCGGTACGGGGGACGCGGCGTTTTTCGCCGGCGGCGCGGCGCGGAATTTTCGAGGGAGGCAATCCACCCCGAGAACGCCGTGATCATGCATATTAACCATGAATTCGATGCAGTTTTCAAATTCGCGCACGTTGCCCGGCCACAAATAGGCGGCCAAACGTTCAAGCAGTTCGGGCGACAGCGACATTCTCGGCTTGTTGAAAAGCCGGCAATAACGTTCAAGAAAAAATTCCGCGAGCAGGGGAACATCCTCAATCCGCCGCCTAAGGGGGGGAATGTCGAGCGGTATGACGTTCAGCCGGTAATAAAGGTCTTCGCGGAACATCCGCTGTTCGATAAGCTCGGGAATCCTCTCATTGGTCGCCGCGATGACGCGGATATCCACGGACACATTCTTGTTCGAACCCAGGCGGCTGAAACTGCGCTCCTGCAAAACCCTGAGCAACTTGACCTGCAGGTATAGCGGCATGGCGCTTATCTCGTCCAAAAATAGAACGCCCCGATCCGCCAGTTCAAACTTTCCCATTCTTCCGGACGAACTGGCTCCACTGAAGGCGCCGCCCACATACCCGAACAACTCGCTCTCAAGCAACGAGTCCGGAATGGCGCCGCAGTTCAGCGCGATGAACGGGCGTTCGCGCCGGTTGCCGATGGCATGAATCGCCCTCGCCACCACCTCTTTGCCCGCGCCGCTTTCGCCGGTGATCAGTACGGTCGACGAGGTTTGGGCGATTTTCCGGATTTCCTCCTTCACCGTAGTTATCGCGGGACTTTTGCCGACGATGGCATGGAGGATTTCGGGGCTGCCGGAGTCGCCGGGGGAACTGGAGAAAAACTCGGCGACGCGTTGTTTCGAATCGAATATAATCGTTTTTTGGTAGAGTAAATCCTCTTGCGACAGGGTGATCGTATGGCCAAGCACAATCCGGCGGGTTATGCCGCCGTTATTTTGAAAATCATCCAGCTTGATCTCGAACTCGCCCATGCCTGAACGCCGGCCCCCCGTTTCGGCAATCTCGACGGTTTGAAAATACTCTCCCGGATGAATCCCCAACTCCTGGCGGGCGGCGTCGTTAATGAAGCTGATGCGATTATTGACATCGAGAATCAGGACGCAGGAAGCGTTGCTGTTGGTCACCTTGAGAAACATGTCCATGCTTTGGCGGAGCTTCTTGGTGCTGCTCTCGTTCTCCGCCACCCGGGCGATGCCGTCGGCGATTTGCCGGAAAAAATAGGTGTATACGTCCCGGTTGGCCATGATGCGCTCGCGATCCGCGTCGTTGAAGCAGACCAGGCCGATCAGGCCGATGCCCCGGCCCGAGGCGATAATCGGCGTACACAAGGTCAATTTTTCCTCGCAGGCGTCTTTGCGGTTGCACGAATGGCATAAGCGGTGCGCCTTGGGGTTTTCGACGAATACGGTTTCTTGGTGGGTCAAGGCATAATTATATATTCCCTCCCATGAACTGATGTTGTCCCCCACCTTGAGCGCGTAAATTCCCGTACCCGCGACCCGGACATGCTCATTGTCGATGACCTCGATATCCACTCCGGTGATGGTGGCAATCGTTTCGGTGAAGTGGGCAACGTAGTTCGCGATGCTGCGAAGCGTAGGCACCATGCCGGATTCCTTTGCAAAATGAGAAATCATCGGGCAATGTTTCGCATAATAATAAATCAAAATGAGAAAATCGCAAGCCGACGGTTTCAAATTAATTTTTATTTATACGTAACATACGGTTATCCAATTGGATGCATTTAACGAAAAAACTGGCATTTTATTTGTTATGTTTCCTCACGGTGGACCTTCGAAGGTCCACTTCAAACTGGTCAAATGCGTTGCTTTTTTGTACAAAACGGGTAGTAGTACAATTTGTGGATGCAGCAAAAAAATCGCCGATCAATTCACTCCACCACCGTTTTTACGGAGGGCCAGGCATGAAGATCAAAAACAGGAGCGAAATTCTTTCCCATGGCGATGTGGAATCGCGCCGCATCGTGCTCGACATCACCGACAAAACCCTCGAGCAACTCGATTCCCACCGCCGCATCAAAAGCATCATGCGGGTTGACGGCGAGATCCTTCATATCGGGACCAGGCAATGGGATCTCTCGAAAAAAAGGAACGTCTATCTTCTCGGCGCCGGCAAGGCCTGCAACCATATGGCGATGGCGGTCGACGAGGTCCTGGGCGACCGACTGGCCAAAGGCATCGCCATTGTCAAAATCCCCGAAGCCACCGATGTGTTTCGCCGCACCGACGTGTATGTCGGCGGCCATCCGCTTCCCAATGAGGAAGGATACCGCGCTTGCCTGAAAATGCTCGACATCGTGGACCGGGCCGGGCCGGGCGACGTGTTTATCATCGTTATCAGCGGAGGCAGTTCGGCGCTCATGAGCTGCCCCATTGAAGGCATTTCCCTTGACGACGAAATCGCCGTCACCGACGTCATGCTCAAGTCCGGCGCCGGCATTTTCGAAATCAACGCCATTCGGCGCCACATCTCCCAATTCAACGGCGGCATGCTCGCGAAACGCATCCGGGAACGCGGCGCGGAACTCATCGGTTTCGGCATATCCGACGGCATTGGAACTCCGGCGACCGGCGACATCGCCATCCCCTACGCCAATTACAAGAGCACGCCCATGGGCCCCGATCCGACCACCCTTGACGATGCGCGGCGTGTCATCCGCGATTACGGCGTCGCGGATCGCCTGCCGAAAACCGTCGTCGACTACCTCATGAACGCCGGGCCGGAGGGCGAAACCCCCAAGGCGTTCCCGGACAACACGTATTACCTCGTGAACTCCCTGCCCGATTCCTGCATTTACGCCAAAAAAACGGCCGGAGAAATGGGCCTCAACGCCCTTATTCTCTCTTCGTTCCTCGAGGGCGAAAGCCGCGACGTGGGCAAGGTCCTCGCTTCCATCGCCAGGGAAATCCAGGCTTACGGCAACCCGATTCAAGCCCCCTGCGTGGTGCTGGCTTCCGGCGAGGCTTTCACCACCATTCACGACAACAACACCATCAAGGGTCATGGCGGGCCGTCGCAGGAAGAAACCGTTTCGTTCGCCATCGCCGCCGAGAAAACCAAAGGCGCTTGTCTCTTGTCAATCGATTCCGAAGGCACCGACGGCACAACCCCCGTGGCGGGCGGGATCACCGATTCGAAAAGCCACCAAATCGCCCGTGCAGGCAAGGTCGACCTGTTCGCCGCCCTTCGCGGCCACGCCAGCTACGAGGCGCTCAAGGAAATCGGGGACACCGTCCTTACCGGCAACACCGGCACCAACCTCTGCGATTTCAACATCATGTATGTCCCCAAGATTTGACGGAAAGGTTTGCCGCCATGTCCAAAATAGCCAGCGTGGCCGCTAGGCAGCTTATAGATTGCAAATGCCGCCCAATGGTCGAGGTGGACATACGGACCGAGGACGGATATCTCGGCCGCGGCAGTTCTCCCACCGGCAGTTCCGTGGGGCGGTACGAGGCCGCCGTCGTTCGCGACGGCAACCCCGCCGAATACAACGGCCAAAGCGTTCACTCGGCGGTCGACAATGTGAAAAACATCATCGGCCCGGCCATCGTCGGGCTTGATGTCGACAACCAGGAAGAAATCGATCGCCGCATGATCGAGCTTGACGCCACTCCCAACAAGGGCAGGCTGGGCGGCAACGCCATCTACAGCGCTTCCATCGCCGTCATCCGGGCGGCCGCCGCGGCCAGGCGCATTCCCGTCTACCAGTTGCTGGCGGGCGGCGCGGTAAAAACGGTTCCCATACCCTCCTTCAACATCGTCAACGGCGGCAGGTACGGCGAGATCACCCTGGCCTTCAACGAATTCCTTGTCGTTCCCTATCGCGCCGAAACCATCGCCGAGGCGGTGGAAATCGGCGTCAAGTGCCTGACCGCCCTGGGCAAGGTGCTGCGCCGTTTTCTCAAGGCCGAACCCGCCGTCGGCCGTTCCTATGGCTGGGCGGCGCCATCGGACGACCCGGACGCCGTCCTCGGCCTGATGCGGGAGATGCTCGACGAGATTGGCGGCGCCGGCAAGGTCGCCTTCGCCCTGGACTGCGCCATGAGCGAAATGCACGACGCCGGGACCGGGCGTTACCGTCTCAAGGGCAAGGATGTCCCCGGCGATGAACTGATTGATTATTTGAAGGAGCTGACCGAAAAGCATCCGCTCGTTTTCGTGGAAGACCCGCTTGACGAAAACGATTGGGACGGCTATGCCAAGGCGGCCGGCCGCCTGCCGCGGACCCTTGTGGTCGGGGACGATCTCACCGTGACGAACATGGAACGAATCAAACGCGCCAACGAACTGGGGGCGATACAGGGCTTCGTTCTCAAGCCCAACCAGGTCGGGACGATTACGGAAGCGCTCGAGGCGCATCGCTACGCTTCGGAGCGGGGGTTGATTTCCATCCCCTCCGGCCGCGCCGGCGGCGTTATTGACGACATTGTCATGGATTTCTCGGTCGGTCTCGGGGCGTCGATTCAAAAGAACGGCGCCCCGCGCTCGGGCGAGCGCATTGACAAGCTCAATTTCCTCATGCGCGCCCGCGACACCAATCCCGGCTGCGAATTGAGCCGAATCGACCACCTGATTAAGTTCTGAGGACGGCGGACCGAGGCCAAGGCCCATCGCGAAATAGCCGCGGCCCGTTTAGACGGGACGCGGGGCGCAGCGCGGTTATTTCCTTGGCGGTCCGGCGAAAAAACGCGGGAGATCCGGAACGAAGCCCCAACTTGCCGTGGTCGTCCCTCGTCGAGCCTCAACGGCGGTTGCGTTGACCGCCAAAGTGATCGGGAATCCGTTTTGCGCGAAGGACAGGGCCATGGTCGCCGCCTACAATCCCTATGACAATGTATTAAGAGTGGTGGACAACGCCGCCAGAATCCTGGGATACCAGCCCGGAGAATACGAGGCCATCAAATATCCCGAACGCGAGCTGCAGGTATCCATTCCGGTCCAGATGCACGACGGATCGGTCAAGGTCTTCGAAGGATACAGGATCCAGCATTCCACCTCCCGCGGCCCCGCCAAGGGCGGCATTCGGTATCATTGGAACGTGAACAAGGACGAGGTCCGCGCCCTTGCCGCCTGGATGACCTTTAAATGCGCCGTGGTCAATATTCCCTATGGCGGCGCCAAGGGCGGCGTAGTCGTCGATCCGGAAAAACTCACGAGCGAGGAGTTGCGCCACCTCACTCGCCGCTTCACCGCGATGATTCTCCCGATTATTGGACCGGACAAGGACATTCCGGCCCCGGATGTAGGCACCAATCCGGAGATCATGGGTTGGATCATGGACACCTATTCCATGATGCGGGGACACTGCGTCCCCGGCGTCGTTACCGGAAAACCGGTGCAAATAGGCGGCGCTCCCGGCCGAAAGGAGGCAACCGGGAGGGGCGTGGTCATCACAACCGGGAATATCCTGGCCAAGCACGGCATGGATATCGCCGACGCCACCTTCGCCATTCAAGGAATGGGCAACGTGGGCGGCACCGCCGCGCGGCTGCTTCATGAGAGAAACGCCAGGATTCTTGGCGTCGGCGACGTCTCGGGAGCCGTATTCAATCCGGACGGACTCGACATTACCGCCATAATGGCGCACCTGGGCGAAGGAAAATTGCTCGAATCCCATTGCGCCGAAGGCGTGCGGCATATCACGAATGGCGAATTGCTCGGCCTTGACGTCTCCGTACTCATTCCCGCCGCGCTGGAAAATCAAATCAACGAGTCCAATGTCGGGGACATCAAGACCAAATTCATCGTCGAAGGCGCCAATGGCCCCACAACGGTGGAAGCGGACGCCCAACTAGAGAAGATGGGCGTGGTGGTGGTTCCGGACATACTCGCCAACGCCGGAGGCGTGGTGGTGTCCTATTTCGAGTGGGTGCAGAACATCCAGTCCATGTCTTGGACCGAGGCGGACAACAACGCCAAGCTTACCGAGATAATGAATCGTTCCTTCAATGACGTTTGGGACATTTCCCATGAGAAGGGAGTCAGCCTGAGAACAGGTGCGTATTTGATTGCCGTTAAAAGGGTGGTCGAGGCGAAAAAGAATCGCGGAATTTGGCCGTGAAACTTTCATGGACGGAAAGCGGGCGCGTAATGCGTACGAGCATGCGAATCGATGGGCGCATGGCCACAATGCATTACAAAAAGATTGCGGGAAAATTGATTTTTGAATAAAATTGATTTAACCGTCGCCCGATTTCCTTCAAAGGCCCACGGGAAAGGAACCAGAATGCCAGGCAAACGCACGGAATTTCTCTACCTGTCGGAAGCGGACACCATAGCCGCCGGGGTGCTGGACGTCAAGCGCTGCATCGAGGTGGCGGAGGAGACCTTCGCGCTCCTGAGCGAGGGCGACTACCTCATGGGCGGCCCCAACCACAACAGCCACGGCATGGGGATAATTTTCCCCAAGGAAACCAAATTCCCCAACATGCCGGTGGCGGGGCCGGACCGCCGCTTCTTCGCCATGCCCGCCTACCTGGGCGGGCGCTACGACGTTTGCGGGGTCAAGTGGTACGGCTCCAACCACGCCAATCCGGCCCGGGGATTGCCGCGGTCGGTCCTCACCGTCCAGCTTAACGACAAGGACACCGGGGAGCCCTTGTGCCTGATGTCGGCCAACCTGCTCTCCGCCGCCCGCACCGGCGCCGTCCCCGGGGTGGCCGCCCGCCACCTGGCCCGGCGGGACGCCGAGACCGCCGCCGCCATCGGCTGCGGCCCGATCAACGAATCCTGTTTCCAGTCCATCCGTTCCCAACTCCCCGGGCTGAAAAAATTGTATTGCTTCGACGTGTTCGAGGACAAGGCCAAGGCCTTCGCCGATTGGGCCGGGAAGGAGCTGGGGCTGGAAGGGGTGGTCGCCAAGTCGCTGGAGGAATGCGTGCGCTCCGGGGAGGTGATCACCGTCGCCGCCTCCCGCCTGAAACCCCTGTTCCTGGAAAGCGCCTGGCTCAATCCCGGGACCACCGTGCTTCTGTCCGGCCCGGCCAGGGCCGACGACGCCTTCTGGGCCGGCAACCGCATCGTCTACGACCACGTTCACCTGCACGAGGCCTATGTGGAGGAGGCGGTCGCCTCCGGCGACAAGGCCGGCTATTACGCCGGGGTGATCGGCGGCCCCATCTACACCCTGATCGACGCCGGCAAAATCCAGCCCCTGGCCCAATCCACCGGCCTGGGCGACATCGTCCGGGGCAAGGCGGAAAAGCGGACCGACAACCGGGCGAACATCATCTTCGTGGCCTGCGGGATGCCGGTCTTCGACGTGTCCCTGGCCTATGAACTGTGGGATAAGGCCAAAGCCAAGGGAATCGGCACCAAACTGCTTCTCTGGGACAGCCCCCATATGCTGAAGTAGCCGCGGTTCCAAAAAGCCCGCTTCCCGAGGATACGGCATGTCTCTAGCCCTGCTGACCCTGGTGGTCATTTTCCTGCTGTTGTTGCTCTGCGGCCTCCCGATCGCCTTCAATCTCCTGGTTTCCTCCATGGCCTACATGCTGGTGCGGGGCCACGATCTCATGATCATGGGCCAGAAGATGTACGAGGGGATGAGCAGCTTTTCCTTCCTGGCGGTCCCCTTTTTCGTGATCACCGGGCAATTGATGCTGAAGGGCGGGCTCCTGGAGACGCTGATCGACTTCGTCAACGTCTTTTTCGGGCGCTTCAAGGGGGCGGTGGCGATAGTGACCATCGGCGCCGCCCTGCTGATGGGCGCCATCGTCGGCCTGGCCGTGGCCTCGGCGGCGGCGCTGGGGGTGTTCCTCATCCCCATGATGAAAAAGGAGGGCTACAGCTCCCCCTTTGCGGCGGCGGTCATGTCCTCGGCCTCGCTCCTGGGCCCGATCATGCCCCCCAGCGTCCTCATGATCATGTATTGCATCGCGGTGGGCCGGACCTCCATCGCCGGGCTTTTTCTCGCCGCCGTGATCCCGGCCTTCCTGATCGCCGGGGTCCAAATGCTGGTGGCCAACCGCGTCGCCAAAAAACGCGACTATCCCTCCTACCCCACAGCCACCGCGGCCCAGAAAAAACGGGCGGTCATCCGGGCGATTCCGGCCCTGTTCCTCCCCGTCATCATCCTCGGGGGGATTTTCGGGGGGATTTTCACCATCTCCGAGGCTTCGGCGGCGGCGGTGTTCTACAGCTTCATGGTGGCGGCGTTCGTGAAAAAGACCATCAAGCTGCGGGACGCCCCGGGCATTTTCATGGAATCGGCGCTGACCTCCGGCCTGGTGCTGATTCTGGCCGGGGCCGGCAGCGACATGGCCTGGGCCATCGCCAACGAGCGGGTCCTGTCCAGCATCATCGGCCCCCTTTCGACCATTCCGCCCTGGCTGTTCCTGCTCATGGTCAACATCATCCTCCTGATCAACGGCTGCTTCATGGACGACTACGCCTCGGTGGTCATCCTCGCCCCCATCATCGCCCCGGTCGCCTGGGAACTGGGGATCGAGCCCCTCCACATCGCCGCCGTCATCTGCATCAACCTGGTGATAGGCTTGGCCACCCCGCCCTTCGGGATAACCCTGTTCGTCACCAGCCCCATCGCCAAGGTAAAGATTGAGGACACGGTGAGGGAAGCCATCCCCTTCCTCGTCGTCACCATCGGGGTGCTGTTCCTGATAACCTTCGTGCCGGAGACCTGCCTGTTCCTTCCCCGGCTTTTCGGCTATATCTAGGGATTACCGCCCCGCGGGGGGCGACAATTTTCACCTCGTTCGCCAAGGAGAAGAAATGAACCTGAAGAAAATCGTCCTGGGCATCCTCTGTCTGGCGGCGGCCCTGGGGCCGCTGGCCGGAACCGCCCCGGCCGGGCAGAAATTCGAGGCCCGGGTTTCCGCCTGCAACAGCCTCGACCATCCCCAGACCCTCGGCCTGCTGCTGATGAAGCAATATGTCGAGGAAAAAACCGGCGGCAACCTGGTTGTCCATATTTTTCCCAACAGCCAATTGGCGGCCGAGGTGGAATCGCTGGAACAGGTCCAGATGGGCACCCTGGAAATGGCCACCGCCTCCATCGGCCCGGTGGTGACCTTCCAGGAGAAATTCGCGGTCCTGGACATCCCCTTCCTTTTCAACGACTATCCCGAAGCCTGGGCGGTGCTGGACAGCAAGATCGGCAGCGACCTTTTCGTCACCCTGCAGGAAGTCGGGATGTACGGTCTCGGCTGGTATGAAAACGGCTACCGCCACACAACCAACAACATCCGTCCCATCAAATCGCTGGAGGATTTCAAGGGCCTGAAGATCCGCACCATGCAGGCGCCCCTGCACATGCTGAACTTCCGGCAACTGGGCGCCAATCCCACCCCGGTTCCCTTCTCCGAGTTGTACATGGCCATGGCCCAGAAAATCGCCGACGGGCAGGAGAATCCCATCGCCAACATCTGGGACGTCAAGCTGGCGGAGGTGCAGAAATACACCTCGCTCACCGGCCACATCTACGACGCCATGCCCCTGGTCGCCAACTTGAACTGGTTCAAGGCGCTGCCGGGAGAATACCAGAACATCCTGGAAACCGGAGCCCTGCTCGGACAAAACTACAGCCGCTTCATCAACTACGACCGCGAGGAACTGATTGTCGCCAAGTTGCGCGCGGCCGGAATGGAGATTAACGAGGTAAGCCTGGAGGCCAAGAACGCGATCAAGGCGGTGTCCCAGACCGCGGTGGCGGACGAGGTCAAGAAAAATCTGGGCGACGCCTACGTCGGCAATTTCCTGGCCGGCATAGAAAAAGTGCGGGCCGACATCAAGAAGAGCGTGGAATAACCCGCCCGTTACGGCGCGTCCCGGGCCGAGGCTCAAGAGAACTTCGGCCCGGGACGAAATTTCCGTTCCCGACGGGGTGGTGTTTTTTCGGCCAAATTAGGCGGACATGACGATGTTGAACGCGTTCGACACGGCGATAAGGCTGATCTCCAAGGTTGTCCTGGGCGTGATCATGGTTATCGGCACCGCCATGCTGATCGTCTGCCTGGCCCACATCTTCTGGCGTTACGTACTCAACGACTCCCTCACCTGGTCGGAAGAGGTCATGAAAATAATGATCGTGTGGTTTTGCCTCCTCAGCGCCACCTTCATTTCCTGCCGCCGGGAGCATGTGAGCATCGTCATCTTCAAACAGATGCTCCCCGGGATTGTCGAAAGGAAGCTGGACATTTTCGTCGGCTTCGTCATGTTCGCCTGCGCCCTGATCATGGCCTGGATTGGTTGGCGGCTGATGTTCTGGGCCGGCAACCGACGCACCCCGGCCACCGGCTTTCCGGTGGCTTACCAGTACGCCTCGCTTACGGTGGCGTTCGGGATCATGGCCATTTACGAATTGCGTAATTTCCTGGCGCTGTGGCTGGATCCCCGGCGCCCGCCGGCCCTGCGGGAAGCCTCGCCGCCGGTCGAAAATCAATGAAAACCGCCTATTCGCTGGAGAATCTCGGCGGCCGTTGGCGCTACCGGGACGAGATCGAAAAAGTGGAGGCGGCCATTCCCCCCGGCCTGGAACCGCTCGGGCTGTTCCAGGCGGAGGAACCGGAAGGCGGGGACGCCCCCGCCCTGTTGGCTTCCGCCCTGGCGGCGCCCCTGGGCGCGCCCCCCCTGCGGGAATTGGCCCGGGGCCGCCGCCGCGCCGCCATCATCGTCTCCGACGCCACCCGGGCCGTCGCCACGGCCCAGGCGCTCCCCCCGCTCACGGACGAATTGATCCGGGCCGGACTGGCCTGGGAGGACATTTTTTTAGTGGTGGCCGTCGGGGTTCACCGGGAGGCCACCGGGGCGGAATTGGGCGAAATCGCCGGCGGCCTGCGGGATCGGCTGGGGATATTCAACCACGACCCCCGGGATCCGGAAAAATTGCGTCCGGTCGGGGTCACCCGCCGGGGCACCCGGGTGGAAGTCAACCGCCTGGCCGCCGAGGCGGATCTGCGCCTCGCCGTGGGCAAGGTGGAGCCGCATGAATTCGCCGGCTACTCCGGGGGGCGCAAATCGGTCCTGCCGGGCATTGCCGGGGAAAAGACCATTCTCTTCAACCACCGGCCGGAAATGATCGCCGACCCCCTGGCCGTTCCGGGACGGCTCGAGGGGAACCCGATTCACGAGGACATGCTGGAGGCGGCCAGGCTGTTGGGGCTGGATTTCTGCCTGAACCTGGTCCAGAACGCCGCCGGCCGGCCCCTCGCCGCCTTCGCCGGCGGCCTGGAGGAGTCCCATGCCGCCGCGGTCGCCTATTACGAAAGGCGTTACGGCCTGGAAGTGGATTCGACCGCCAACATCCTCCTCACCACCCCCGGCCACCCCCTGAACATTGATTTGTACCAGTCGATGAAGCCGTTTTTCGGGCTGGCGCCGATTCTGAAGCCGGGGGACGTGGTGATCCTCTATTCCGGCTGCCGCGAAGGGGTGAATTCCGACGATATGCTGAAACCCTTCGAATACGGCCCGAACCTCGACCGCATCATGAACTTCCTTCTGGAGAACTACCGGATCCAGATGGATCATTCCCTGCTGTTCTGCAAGCTGCTGCGAAAAGGGGTCCGGGCAATCGCCGTTTCCCCGGCCATCCCGGGGGAAATCTTTTCCCGGCTGCTCATGCGGCCGGCGGCCTCGCTCGAACAGGCGCTGGAAGTTGCCAGGGATTGGCAATTGGCGGCCGGGGCGATTCCCCGGCTTGGCATCGTCCCCGCCCCCCCGCGCCTGATCCTTAAAAGCCATCCCGCTTGAATCGCCCCAAAATACGCCGGCGCGGGACCGGGGGATCCCGCGAATCGGCGAATCGCCCCCTTTCCCCTTAGGGTCTGTCCATAAATAACTTATACATGTTTAGACAAGGAACCGAGTCGCGGCGGTAAATTTTCGCCCGTGGTTGGGCAAAAATTTACGGGAGCGACGTTGGTGACGCGGTATAAACTTGTATAAGTTATTTAGTCGTCCCGGGAAAATAATCTTTTTGGCGAAAAATCTCGAAAAATCCAGGAAAAACAGCTTGAAATTCGATGAAAACCGATGCAATTATTGCAAGGTTCCGGGTTAAACAGCCTTGAAAGCTTGCAAAATGAAGCCGAAAAAGAGC
>JAISYL010000252.1 GCA_031269935.1 Planctomycetota bacterium | reverse complement strand
CGATTTTATAGCCGAGTTCTGTGCTATGCAAAACGGAAAATCAAGCGGCTCTCTGATGAAGTATGGATATATCTCATTCAATGTCAAGGTGTAATGTAAATTTGCAAAACTCCAGTTATTTATGGACGAGCCCTTAATCAACCGATACCATGGCCTGGAAAAGTTTTTATCTTTCAGCCGGAATGCTTTCCGCCCTCGCCCGGCCCTTCCTAAAAGCGGTTACGGGCGCGGCCTTCCTCCCGAACGGTCCCGTCCTGGTGGCGGCGCCCCACACCAGTTTTTTGGACGGTCCCCTGCTCGCCCTGGCCTATGCCCGGGAAAAACTGCTGCCCCTCCACATGATTGCCTACCGGGAGCCCTTTTCCCATTGGCTGCTGGGCTGGATCCTCCGTTCGGGGGGGGCCATTCCCTTTCGTCGGGGCGACAAGGACAGCCAATTCGGGATGCTGACCGCCGCCCTGGGCTGGCTGGCGGCGGGGGAGGCGGTGGGAATTTTCCCCGAAGGGCATCTCAATCCCGCCGACCGGCTGAACCGGCCCCGGCCCGGGCTGGCTTTGCTGGCGCTGGAGAGCGGCCTGCCGATCGTGCCGGCCGTGGTGTCCGGATCGGAACTGGTCCTGCCCCCGGGCGCCCGGATGCCCAGGCTGGGTCGGACCGCCCGGGTGGTTTTCGGCCAGCCGATCCGGCTTTTCCCCAAGGAAAGGAGGTACGCCTCGCTTCCCCGGGAGGAACGGGCGGAAATGATTCGCAATATCGGGTTCAGGACCATGGCCGCCCTCGCCGAATTGTCGGGCAAACCGCCTCCGGAGGACTGAGTTGCGGGAAAACAGCTTTCTGGCCGAATTGCGGGAAATCCTCGCCCCGGGCGACGCTTCCGTCAAGGTGGGTTGCGGCCCGGACGACTGCGCCCATCTGGAAGCCGATGGCCGCCGCCTGGCGGCGTCGACCGACGCCCTGGCGGAGGGAGTCCATTTCGCCTCCGGCGCCCACCCCGGGGAGGTGGCCTACAAATCGCTGGCCGCCTCGGTGTCGGACTTGGCCGCTTCCGCCTGCCGCGCCCGCTGGGCCCTGGTTTCCCTGGCCTTAAGCCGGGAGGCGGCTCCCGGCTGGGCCATCCGTTTCGCCGAGGGCCTAGCCGGGGCCGCCGCCGAGTTGGAGGTGGCGGTGGTGGGCGGCGACACCATTTCCTCCCCCGGGGGAATTTTCGTGTCGGTGACGGTGCTGGGGGAACCCCTGGCCGGCGGGCCCATCCTGCGGAGGGGCGCCAAGCCGGGCGACCTTCTGGTGGTCACCGGCGCCCTGGGCGGCTCGCTTCTCGGCCGCCACCTGCATCCCCGGCCCCGGAGCCGGGAAATCCGACTTTTGATGGATTTTTGCCGCGAGTTCACCCCGGGGCGATTCCCTAGCGCCGGCCTGGACATATCGGACGGCCTGGCCCTGGATCTTTCCCGCCTTTGCCGGGAAAGCGGGGTGGGCGCCGAATTGTACGCGGATTGCCTTCCCCTGTCCCCGGACGCCCTGAAGGCGGCGGAAAAATCCGGCCTGAGCCCGCTCCGGCACGCCCTTTCCGACGGCGAGGATTTCGAACTGCTCCTTTCCCTGCCGCCGGAGGTATGGGAGGAATTCCGGCGGCGAGAGGCCGGATCGGCGGATTTCACCGCCGTGGGGAAAATAACCGGAGACGGCCGGCTGGTTCTGCGGGAGGCGGACGGCCGGAGCCGCCCCCTGGAAATCCGGGGGTATGAACACCAATGGTAGTTGATTTTCAGCCGACTCTTAAAAGCCCACCGGAGGAAACGTACTTTCGGCATTCACGGGATTGACTTATTCGGATCAATAGGCGGCCGGCGGGGCGGAACCCCGAAATTGGCCGAAGGCGAAGCCGCCACCGCCTCGCCGGAGGAAACCAGGGCCCTGGCCCGCCGGCTAGGCGAACTTTGCCGGGGCGGCGAAATAATCTTCCTCGCCGGCGACCTCGCCTCGGGAAAAACCTGCTTTGTTCAAGGCTTGGCGATTGGTTTGGGGACGCCGGAGGATCTCCGGGTCACCAGCCCCACCTTTGTCCTGCACGCGGAATACCCGGGCCGCCTGAGGCTCAACCACCTCGATCTTTACCGCCTGGATTCGCCTAGTGCCCTGGACAGCCTGGGAGTGTGGGATATTCTGGCCGAGGAGGAAGCGGTGGCCGCCGTCGAATGGCCGGAACTCCTCGGCGGATTCCCGAAAGGCCGCCTGGAGATTGACATCCGAAATCCCGGGGGGGATCGGCGGGAATTTTCCATCCGGGCCAGGGGAAAAAGGGAGGTTGGGCTTTTGGCGGCCTGGCTGGCGCCCCGCCAAGTCTAAATCTTTGATCTTGAATGCGGCTTGACAAATTCACTCCCCCGGGTAAGATGGAAATATACTGTAAAATTCATTTTTTTGGGGGGAGACTCGCCGTGGACAAAAAACTCGTCGAAGCGCTCAATCGTCAATTGGTGGCCGAGTACTATTCCGGATATCTTTACCTGCAGATGGCGGCTTGGCTGGAGCGGCGCAACCTCAAGGGGTTTGCGCATTGGATGAAAATCCAGGCCCGGGAGGAGGCCTGCCACGCCTCAATCTTCTTTAATCACCTGGCTTCCCGGGGAGCCGAGGTGGTTCTGGACAAAATCGACGCTCCCCCCAACGCCTTCAAGGACATCGCCGACGTTTTCGAAGCCACCCTCGAACATGAGCGTTCGGTCAGCCGGAGCATCGACCGGCTCGTGGAGTTGGCCTTCGAAGTCAAGGATCACGCCGCCCGCATCCTGATTGAATGGTTTGTCACCGAACAGATCGAGGAGGAGGCTTCCGCCTCGGAAATCCTGGAAAAAATCAGGATTCTCGGGAAAGAGCCGGGGCCGGCCCTGCTGGCCATGGATTCATCCCTGGCCGGCCGCGCTTTCAGCCTGCCGGCGCCCCTGGCGGAAAAATAACCCCCCCCGCCCATTGGCTTCAAAATTTGCCGCCAGCCGCCGCCGACGGCAAAGGCGAAAGACAGGGCGCACGACGGCGCAACGGCCGAAGTTTTCCGGGCGGATCTTGCTTAGTGGTCCGTAAAGACCAATGTTACGAATACCGAAGTCCGTTCGCTCCGGAATCAACCTCCAATGCCGGAGGGGAATTCGCTTCCCCGGAGACGGAATTCGGCTGAACCGGGGTCACACCCCGCAAAGTCTAAAGCAAAGATTTAGACTTTGCGGAACACTAGGCGGTCGAATTGCCGAATGGCATGCTTGCGTATGGCGAGCGGGCGGAATTGATGATTGCCCGTCGTCTTTTGCCGCCGTATAACCCGGGCGAGACGGTAATTTGTCAACAGTCTCTTACTTCGGGCCGATCCGAAAGCATCGGCAATTCGTCCAGGGCGCCAACTTTCCCATTCCAGTTTTCCCGATTCGGAAAATTTTTGCCTTGACATGCCCTTCCTTAT
>JAISYL010000234.1 GCA_031269935.1 Planctomycetota bacterium | reverse complement strand
AGAATTGCCGCGACAAGCCGTTCGAGCAAGTCGGGGAATTTGACAAACAACAACTTGAAGAGCATATCGTAGGTGAATTTATATTTCAACTCGGTCACGGACGCGGCTCCTCCTCCCTTAAGGTATGTTAACATATTCGCGATTGAATTTCAGCAAAATCCTTCACCGGAGCAATGTGGTGAAGAAAAGCCCATCGTTCAGCCCCGGAATGTTTTACGTCCCCGCGCCGTGGGCGCCATCGTATACCCGGGGTGGAAGGGGATGGGGGGGCGCCATGCCCGGGCGAGGGGATTGATACAGGCCAAATGGGGAAAGAACAGCCGCTCGCCACGGGAGCGCATCCCGCCCGGATCCGCGCCGCCGCCAGGTTGAGGTCTGCCCATAACAGTCGACCAAGAGATAAGGCGACTAATTTTCGGCGGCGACTACCGCGCCGGGATTGAATCATTTGCAACCGTGGCGGGATTGCCTTATAATTTCTCCAACGGTCTCCAAATGGACTTTTAACGTCCACAAGTGAAAGCATACCCGGGCTTGTTCTGGAATCGGGTTCCATCGACGCCCTTATCGAGCGGGTTCACTTTGCCGTTCCCGAATTGCTTGAAATGAATGGAATAATTGAAAAAAATTTTCCCTGCATTTCCATTCCGATCGTTATGACGAGGTCAATCTTTAATGGCGATCATGATATATGGTATAACCCGGTTACCAATAGAAACGTAACGGTCGATGCCAAAATAAAATCACGCCATACAGCCAAGGCAATCCTGAAACAAAGCGGAATCGAGTGCCGTTTTTAGAGGGGGTTGTTAGTGTGGACTTTTGAAGGAAATCGGGCCAACCGCCGCCCGATTTCCTTCAAAGATTCGACCGCTTTCGTTTCAACGGGTTGTTTTTTCGCCAACTCGACCCAAGCCGGCGACCTGGAAAAAAACGGCCCTGAAACGAACGCCATCCTTCTCAGGACAGGTATTTTCTCAGGGTTTCCCTTACCGCCCCGGCCCCGGCCGCCATTTCCCCGAAGGCCTCTTCAACCCGCTCGCCCAGTCCGGCTCCGTAGAGATCCACCCCGAAAATGGCGGGGTCGGAAAGGATGGGGGCGAGGGCTTCGTGGAACGATCCCCGGTCGCCCAGCCGGATCCCCGCCAGGCGCTTGTCCAGGGCCGGCAGCAGCGGATCGGGACTGCGCTCGAAAGGCGCCCCCCGGTCGTCCACCCCCAGGAGGTACCGGCACCAGCCGGCGAAAACCAGGGGAATCAGCCTGAGCTTTCCCGCCTCGAGATCAGGGCGGGCGAGGTAGGCCTTGATCGTTTCCCCGAACCTGACCGGGAGCTTTTGGGAAGTGTCGCAGGCGATGCGCTGGGGGGTGTCGGGCATGAAGGGGTTGGGGAAGCGGACCTCCAGGCACTGGCGGAGGAAATCGCGGGGGTCGACGATGCCGGGATCGCTCACCACCGGCAGCCCCTCGTCGTAGCCGATTTTCTCGACCAGGCGCCGGAGGTCGGGATCCCGCATCTCCTCGCTGATTTTGGTGAACGACAGCAGGCAGCCGAAGATCGCCAGGGCCGTATGGAGGGGATTCAGGCAAGTGCCGACCTTCATCTTCTCCACCCGGTCCACCGTGTCCCGGCCGGTGAAGACGACCCCGGCCCGGTCCAGGGCGGGGCGGCCGTTGGGGAAGCTGTCCTCGATCACCAGGTATTCCGTCTCCTCGGCGTTGACGAAGGGGGCCACATGGGTGTTTTTCGCGGTCACCGCCGTCTCGACGTCCTCGAAGCCGGCTTCGAGCAGCATTTTCCGGACCCCCTCGTCCGGCCGGGGGGTTATCTTGTCGATCATCGACCAGGGGAAGGAGACCTCCGCCGGATTCCCGACATAGCCGGCGAAGCCGGCCTCGGCCAGCCCGGCCCGGGTCCAGGCCCCGGCGAAGGCGGCCATCGCCTCGCCGAGGCGATCCCCGTTGTGGGAGCAGTTGTCCAGGCTGCACATGGCGAGGGGGAGGCGGCCGGCCCGGAAACGTTCGTACAGCAGGGCCGCCACCTTCCCCAGGTAGCTTTCCGGCCGGGCCGGGCCCTCCCGGAAATCGGCCGCCACCTCCGGGGCGTATTCGGGGCCGCGCCGGAGGAGGTAGCCCTTTTCGGTGATGGTGAAGCTGGCCATCTTGAGGCCCGGAGCCCGGAATATTTCCCGGAGGCGCTCGAAATCCGGGTGACGGCTGTCCGCCCTTAGCGCCTCGGTCACCGAGGCGATCACCGTCTTGTCGATGCTTCCGTCCGCCTTCAGGGTGACGGCCAGCGACAGGTTGTCGTGGGGGACGAACACCGCGTCGATGATTTCGTAGTCGAAGCCCTCCGCCACGATTAACCCGGCGGTTTCGATTCCGTCGTCCAAGAGCTTCTGCATCCGGGCGGCGGGGAAAACCCGGAAGATGTTCCCCGCCCCGAAGTGAATCCAGCCCGGGCTTTTCCGGGTCTCCGCCTTGACTTTTTCCAGGTCGAACCGGGGGAGGACGAAGCCCGCCCTTTCCCACTCCCCCCGTTCCCGCAGGCCGTTCGCGTTCAGACGCATCGAATTTTCCTTTAAAAGTACGCCGTTCCATTTTCTTTAAGAATCCAATTCACATGACCAACCCCGGGAGCCAAAGAACCAGGGAGGGGAAATAGGTGAGCAGCATGAGTATCCCGATGTTCAAGGTCAGGTACGGCAGGTTCGCCTTGGTGAAGGCGCTGAGGGATATCTTCCCGATGCTGGAGGCCACGAACATGCACACCCCGACCGGCGGGGTGGTCAGGCCGATGACCAGGTTGAGGACGACGATGAGGCCGAAATGAATGGGATCGACGCCGACCGAGACCGCCACCATCAGCAGGGTGGGAAACAGGGTCAGGAGCGCCGCGATCGTCTCCATGAACATGCCGACGACGAGGAGCAGGATGTTGATGAACAGGAGGATGAGGTACCTGTTTTCGGTGAGGCTGAGCATCAGCTTGGTGATCATCATCGGCACCCGCTCCGACATCATTATCCAGGCGAAGCAGTTGGCGAAGCCGACCAGCACCATGATCCCGGTGGTGGTGATGGCGGCGTTGATGAAAATCCGGGGAAGATTCCGGAGTGTCAGGTCCCGGTAAATGAAAACGCCGACCAGCAGGCCGTACAGGCAGGCGACTATGGAGGCCTCGGTCGGGCTGAACAGGCCGCCCAGGATGCCGTAAAGGATGATGAAGGTCATGAGGAGGGACCAGAAGGCGTATTTGAATTCAACCAGACGCTCCTTCCAGGTGGCTTTTTCGCCCTTGGGGTAGTTACGCTTGCGCGACAGGTAATAGGTGAGGGCCATTTGCCCCACGCCCATCAGGACGCCGGGGACGACTCCGGCCATGAACAGCTTGCCGACCGAAAGGCCGGTGAGGGTGCCGACGATGATCATGGGGGTGGAGGGGGGGATGATGGGGCCGATGGTGGACGAGGAGGCGGTGACGGCGCAGGAGAACTCGACGTCGTAGCCCTCCTTCTTCATCGAGGGGATGAGGACGGAGCCGAGGCTGACGGTGTCGGCGAGGGCGCTGCCGGAGATGCCGGCGAAAATCATCGAGGCCACGATGTTGGCCTGGGCGAGGCCGCCGCGGAAATGGCCGATGAAACTGTTGCAGAAGCGGACGATGCGCTCGGAAATGCCCCCGGCGTTCATCAGTTCGCCCGCGAGGACGAAGCCGGGTATGCACAGGAGGGTGAAGGAATTGAGGCCCCCGTACATTTTTTGGGCGAGGAAAATGAAGGGGATGCCGGACAGGAAGCCGTAGAGGGCGCAGGAAAGCCCCAGGCAGAAGGCGATGGGAATCCCCGCCGCCAGGAGGGCCAAGAAGGCGGCGCCCATGATGATAAGGTCCAAGCTATTCTCCTTTTTTCTCTTCGCCGGCGGGCGAACCCAGGAAGAAACGGAGGAGCGAGTACAGGACGACCCCCGCCCCGAGGACGCACAGCGCGAAGAATATGTACTGCATGGGAAGATCGAGGGCCGAACTGGTCTGCCGGAGGCCCATGCGGATGGTTTGGAGCCAGGCCTGCCAGGTGAACAGGATCATGAACAGGGCGATTATCAGGTCGCCCAGCCTGGTCAGGAATCGCCGCAGCCAGGCGGGGAAAAGGTTGATCAGCAGATCGACGTTGACGTAGCTCCCATGCCGGTAGGCCAGGCCGCCGCCGAAGCCCACCAGCCAGATGAGGAACATGCGGGACGACTCCTCCGTCCAGCTCGGCACCTTCGGCAGGAACCACCTGGCGAACACCTGCAGCAGAACCGATCCGACCAGCCCCAGGAAGGCGATGGACATGCCGGCGGTCAGCAGCCGCCCAATCGTTTTGTCGATTAACGCCATTGACTTTCCCTTCAATCAGGCCGGGGTGTTCCCGGCGGAGGGCCGAGCGCCTCCCCCGGGTCAATCGAAGGTCAGAACCACCTTGCGGACCAGTTCCGGATGGTTCATGATCAGATCGAACGCCTCGGCGATTTTGGTGAAATGGAAGGAATGGGTGCGCAGTTTTCCGGGCGAATAAACGCCCCGCTCCATGCCGTCAATCGCTTCGGGGAAGCGGCGGTTGTTCAGCCTGGTGCCGATGACGGTGAGCTCCTTCTTGGTTATGGACACCTGGGCGACCGGGGACGGTTGGTCGAGATTTCCCATGACGACGACCCGCCCGGCGGGGCTGGCCAATTCCAGGGATTGGGGGAACGATTCGAGGGTGCAGGCCGAATCGATCACCACCGGCATGCCCGCCCCGCCGGTGAAATCGGCGACGGCGACCGCGAGATCCTCGCGGGCGGCGTTCACCGTCCGGTCGGCCCCGAACTCCTCCGCCGCCCGGAGGCGGCTCTCGATCAGGTCGGCGCTGACGACCACCGCGCCCCGCGCCTTGGCGTCGGCGAGGACGCAGAGGCCGGCGGGGCCGCTGCCTATGACGAGGACGCGATCGCCCTTTTCCACCCCGGCGCGCCGGTTGACCTGAACGCCGATGGAATAGGGCTCGACCAGGCAGGCGAGATCGGGGGGGATTTTCCCCGGGTCGAGGCGGTGGCAGCGATCCCCGGGGGCGACCACGTATTCCGAGAAGCCGCCGGGAAGATGGACACCGCTCACCCGGAGATTGAGGCAGACGTTCTGCCGGCCGGCGAGGCAGGAAAAGCACCGCCCGCAGGAGCGCACCGGATCGACGGCGACCAGGTCGCCCGGCTTCACGGCGGCGGCCAGCCCGCCCGCGCTTTCGACGACGCCCGCGTATTCGTGGCCGATGACCGCCGGATACCGGGCCAGGGAATTGCTCCCCCGGAAAATCCCGAGGTCGGAGGCGCACACGCTGGCGCTGGTAACCTTCACCAGGACGTCGCGGGGGTCCGTCACCGCCGGGACGGGGATGTCGACGATCTCCAGTTTCCCGACCTTCTCCACCTGGATTGCCTTCATTACGTGGCGCTCCTGAATCGACCTCCGCCGCCGGGGGAATCCGCTTCTCCGGCGGCGAAAACCGAACGAATCGGAGGTGGGAGGACGGCTTCCCCGGCCGGACGGGTCGGAGAAGCCGGCGGCGCGACTACTTGATCCCGACGATTTTCTTGTAAAGGTCGGTGATTTTGGTGCCCTTGCTGTTGTCAAGATTTTCCAGGAACTTGATGGCGGCCGGCTGCATGGCGGCGGCGAAGGCCTTCTTGTCGACCTCGACCAGCTTCATGCCCTTTTCCTTGAGAAAATCCGTGTCGGCCTGCGCCGCCTGGAGATGCAGGGCGCGCTCGTACGCCTGGGTTTCCTTGCCGGCCTTGAGAATGACGTCCTGGATGTCCTTCGGCAGTTCCTGGAAGTAGTCCTCGCCGATGAGGAAATAAATCCAGGTGCGGACGTGCTCGGTCAGGTTCATGTGGCTCTGGACCTCGTAGAAGCTGGCGCTGCGGATGAGGTCCGGGGGGTTTTCCTGGGCGTCGATCACCCCCTGCTGGAGCGAGGTGAAGACTTCGGAAAACGACATCGGGGTCGGCTTGGCGCCCACCGCCTCCCAGCAGGCGATGTGCAGGGGGACGTTGGGGATTCTCACCTTCAGGCCGACGGCCTCGGCCGGGGTGGACACGGGCTTGTTCGAGGTCAGGTTCCGGGGGGCGCGGGCGAAGGCCGCGAGGGGACGGAGCCCGGCCTTGGCGATGATTTCGTCGGCGATGTGTTTCCCCGCTTCGCCGTTGATGAGTTCGTCCATGTGGGGAATGTCGCGAATCATGTAGGGAACGCTCAGCAGGGTGACGGAAGGCGCCCAGTTGGCGAGGCTGTCGGCGGACATGGTCATATGGGCGAGCCCGCCGTGAATGCCGTCGATGACCTCCATTTCGCTGCCAATCTCGCTGTTGGGATAGACGATGACGTCGACCCGGCCGCCCGTCGCCTTTTCGACCAGTTCCTCGAACTTCAAGGAAGCCTTGTGCCAGGTGTGATCGGTGTTCGAAATATGCCCGAGCTTGATGACGAACTCCGCCGAGCCGGCGATTGCCGGCGAAAGCAGCGCGAGCAGGGCCAAAATTGCCGCGAATTTCCCCTTTCTCATTTTTTTCTCCTTGGCATGGCGGTTTTTTCGAAGAAACCCCATTCCCCGATGGGTTTGAAGGGCCTCTTCGCCAGTGATCCGAAAAAGCCGAACCTTTACGAGATCCGAAGTACGCTTACTTCGGAATCGGCCTTCCGCGCCGAAGGGGAATTCACTTTCCCGCCGGCGGAAGCCGGATGAACCGAGGTCGCTCCCCCCAAGTCCAAAGCGAAGATTTGGACTTGGGGGGAGCCTATCTTCCCTCCAGATCGGCGAGGATCCCCTTCACGTAGCGGAGGGATTCCCCCAGTTTCCGGTCCAAATCCCGCCCCTTCGCCAGATTGCGCCACAGGTGGATATTGGCGGCGATTTCAGTTCCGTTGGCGACGAAGGGCTCGAATTCGATTATCCCGGCGTAGCCGACGTCCCCGAGGGCGGCGAACACCTCGGGCCAGGGGATGTGGCCGCCGGGGCCGGGGACGTCGCGGTTGGCCTCGCCGATATGGAAGTGCCCGAGCTTGCCGCCGGCGGCGCGGATGGCTCCCGGCAAGGTCTCCTCCTCGATATTCATGTGGAAGGTGTCGAGGAGGAGGCCGAGGTTGCCGCAACCGGCCGCCTCCAGGTATTCCAGGCCCTCGGCCACCGTGTTAAGCAGGTAGTTTTCATAGCGGTTGAGGATTTCCAGATTGATCTGGATTCCCAGGTCCGCCGCCCGCCGGCAGATTTCCCGCATCGCCCGGGCGCTCCTCTCCAGGTGCGGCCGCTTGTCGGTCGTCCCGGCCGGAAGGGTTCCCTTCCAGGGGGCGTAAAAGGCCCCGCAAACCAGAGTCCCCCCCATGAAGGCGACCGCCTCGAGGATTTCCCCGATTTGCGCCGCGGCAAGCGCCCGCTCCCCCGCGCTTTCGGATGCCAGATCGGCGCGGCAGGCGGCGACGTAATTCAGGGAAACGCCTAGGCGGTCGGCCAATTCCTTGGTGGCGGCCCTCTTCCGGTCGGAAAAACCGGTGATCCCGGTGCCCCGGAGGCCTACCGAATCGAATCCCAGGGCGGCGGCCCGCCGGATGCAGTTGTCGTAGTCGGCGTTGTATTCGCTGGCCCAGTAGGTGAAATACGCCCCTATCCGGTTCACGGGTTCAGACCCCCGTCCCCGGGCGAGCGCCCTTGTCGATCGCCTCCCACAGCCCCAGGAGATATTCCGTCCCCAGGGCCCGGTCGTAGAGCCCGTAGCCGGGGCGGGCCCGCTCGCCCCAGATCATCCGGCCGTGATCCGGGCGGATGTAGCCGGAGAAGCCGCTGTCGTGGAACGCCCGGACGATGGCGTACATGTCCAGGCTCCCGCATTCGGACAGGTGGGCGCTTTCGTCGAAATCGACTTCGCCCCGGTATGTTATGTTGCGGATGTGGGCGAAATGCACCCGCCCCCGGCCGGCGAATTCCCGGATGAGGGCGGGCAGATCGTTTTGCCGGTTCGCCCCCAGGCTGCCGGTGCAGAGGGTCAGGCCGTTGGCCCGGCTGGGATTGAGATCGAGGAAAGTGCGGATGTTTTCGACGTTGGAAATCACCTTGGGCAAGTCGAACAGCGGCCACGGCGGATCGTCGGGGTGGATGGCCAGGTTGATCCCCCGCTCTTCCGCCACCGGCACCACCGCGTCCAGGAAATACTTCATGTTTTTCCAGTAGTCGTCCCGGCTCATCGACTTGTAGAACTCGATGTCGGAAGCCATGGCGGAGAGGCGTTCGGGTTCCCAGCCGGGGAGGGAATAGCCCCGGGCCTTGCTCGCCATGGATTCGGCGATCCGGGCCGGGTTCATTTGGGTGACCTGGTCGTGGCGGTAGGAAAGGACGGTGCTGCCGTCGGGGAGGGGATGGGCCAGGTCGCTCCGGGCCCAGTCCATGACCGGCATGAAGTTGTAGCAAAGGCACTTGATCCCGGCCTCGCCCAGGTGGCGCAGGGTTTGCCGGTAGTTTTCGATGTAGCGGTCGCGGGAGGGGAGGCCCTTCTTGATGTCCTCGTGGATGTTGACCGATTCGATGACCTCCATTTCGAGGCCGGCTTCGTTAATTTCCTTTTTCAGGCCCGCGAGGGTCTCCCTCGGCCAGACCTCGCCCACCGGGACCGCCGGGAGGCAGGTGGCGACCCCCGACACCCCGGGTATTTGCCGAATTTGCGGGAGAGTGACGCTGTCGTCCCCGAAGGGGAACCACCGGAGGATCATTTTCATTGCCTGGCTCCTTGTGGGTTTTTAAGAAATTGTCGACGAATTGCCGTCTCGTCGAGTTCATCGGGGGCAAGCGATGGCGAAAAAGCTTGGCGCGTCGGCCGGCGTCCATCAAAAAGAAGGCTGCGGGAAACAGGGATCGGGGATCGTTCGCTTGGGGACGGGGCCGGACCAAACGGAAAATTAGTATACCAATTATTATAACCTTCGCCCGCCGGGCGTCAAGCCTTGTCTCCCAAAAAAAAATAAATTTTATAATCGTTGTTTTCCGCCGACTTTCAACGAATCAGGTGGGGATATTTTTCCCCGAGGGAATAAATGTAGGTTTTGGAGCGGGAAAGGTGAACGGCCATTATTTGTTTGGCTTTTTCCTTGTCGTGGGCCCGGATCGCGTCCAGGATGGCCCGGTGATCCTCCAAGACGATGTATTCCTTGACCATGCGCAGACGGAACTGCCGCAGCCGGTCGAAATGGACCAACATGTTCTGCATCAGATTGTATGACTTGAGCTTGCCGCAGATTTGAAACAGGTTGCGGTGAAACTGGTTGTCCATTTTCAAGAGCATGGCGGATTCCTTGTTTTCCAGGCAGGTCCGCTGAATCGCGACGATATCCTCCAGCTCGGCCAGATCTCCGGGAGTCGCCAGATCGCAAACCTCCTGGACGGCATGGGTTTCCAGGGCATGGCGCAGGAAGCGCGACTCCTCGATGTTGTCGTAGTCGATTTTGGTGATTAACACCCCGCTTTGCGGATAAATCTCCACCAGGTCATAGGCGGCGAGTTCGACCAGGGCTTCCCGCACCGGGGTGCGGGAAATTCCCAGCCGGGCCGCCAGGGCGGTTTCGGTGACTCTTGTCCCCGGTTGCAGGGCCAGGGTTATGATGTCGTCGCGCAAAATCCGCAGGGCGTAGTCGCGCGCCTTTTCCCTGGGCAGTCTTTCCGGAATGTTCATGGGATCCTTGCCGTTTGAAAATGAGCTTGAAAATTAGTATACCACCGGCAAGGCGAGAAAAAAGAGAATTTCCCCGGAGCCGGCGTTTTCCGGACAGGCGGGTTCGTTCGACGGATGCCGGGGGGATTTCGTCACCGCTTGCGCCCTGAAAATGGCGCCGCCGGCGTTTGTGCGTCCCGAGGAACCGCGGGGTGCGGGGGGTGGAATGGGCGGAGTTCGGCCTGGAAGGTGCCGAATGGAGGATTCCGGCCGAAAAGATGAAAATGCGGGAGCCCATATCGTCCCGCTGGCCAGGCAATTGCATGGGAACTATCCGCCGCGGGCTTGCCGATTATGGGCGGCATATCACGCGGGCGCCATCGGCACCGGCATTTTTCCAGCCATGATCATGAAGCTGCGCACCACGTCGCGAAGCGTGTATAGGCAGAGGAATACCGCATTGAAAGGAATGCACAAGTAAGCCCACCGGCGGGCGATTCCCAATACCGACATGGTTTGCGGGGCGCCGAGGAAAAGCTTGGCGCCGTAATGAAAGAGCAGCGCGAAAAAGACAAGGGCTATGATATTGGTGGTGAATTCCAGTATATAAAACCAGCGGCACTTTCCCAATGACATATGTAGCAGGTCAATGCGGAAGTGTTCGCGATGGCGGGCTAGAACCGAGGCGGCCAATAGAACCATCCAGCCGAAAAGAATTTCCGTGACGTCGGTGTACCAGCCCATGAGGTTGCCGAAGGCGAGGAGACGGATGGCCAAATTGCCCGTCAGGACGGCAAGCAGGGCGACAAAGCAAAACAGCGCGGCGGCGAGCAGAATCCTGCCGACGCATTCATCGATTTTCGCGAGCGTTTTCACGGCGTTTTCCTCGTCGGGGATCGCCCAAAAATAAGCGCCGCAAGTTTATGCCGGAAACCTAGGTTCCTTATCTAAATAGGCAACGCTTATTTTTGGGCAGTCCCCCATTTTAATTTGAATGGGGCTTTCCCCCGCCTGTCAGGCCAGCCAGTTCGGTACCACCATGGACAATGGCGGCCAAAACGTCGCGACAAGGAGAATGATGAGGATTCCCAACAAATAGGGCAGAACGGCCTTTGACAGGGAGACCACGTCGACGTCGCAGATGCTCGACACGGCGTACAGGCTCATGCCCACGGGCGGAGTGAGCAGGCCAATCATGCTGGCGAGAATCATGACGACCCCGAACTGCACCGGATCCATGCCCATGGCGTTCACCACCGGCATAAAAATGGGAGTCGCGATAAGAATAACGGCGACTCCCTCGATGAAGCATCCAAGAATCAGCAATACGAAGATAATGATGAGCATCTGCAGGTGCGGATTGGTGGTCATGGCGGTCATGCCGGTAATGATCTGGTTGGGAATTCGCTGGTGCGTCAGAAAATAAGCGAGGAAATTGGCGACGGCGATGATGAAAAGCGTCTTGCAGGACTGGAGCATCGACTGCTTCAGAACATTGAGGACATCCTTGAGGCCGAGTTCGCGGTAAACGACCGCGCCAAGAATGAAAGCGTAGAGCGTCGCCACAACCGCGGCCTCGGTCGGGGTGAAATACCCGCCCCAAATGCCGCCGATGATGAGCACGACGGTGAAGAGCGAGGGTACCGCCCGGATGAAGCTGCGGAATCGGACGGAGAAGATCGCCTTCGGATCCACGGGATAATTCCTGCGCTTGCTGGTGATATAGACGCTTATGCTCATGGCGACGGCCATTAGAATACCGGGAATAAAGCCGGCCATGAACAACTTGCCCACCGAAGTCCCGGTTATCGAGGCATAGACCACGAAGGGAATGCTCGGGGGAATCACCGGGCCGATGGTCGAGGACGCGGCGGTGATGCCGGCGGAGAATTTCTTGTCAAACCCGGCGTCGGTCATCGCCTTCATTTCGATAGCGCCGAGGCCGGCGGCGTCGGCGACGGCGGCGCCGCTCATGCCGGAAAAGATCACGCTGGAAAAAATGTTGACCTGCCCCAGACCGCCCGGCCAATGGCCGCAGATGGCGCGGGCGAAAGTGAAGATGCGGTCGGTGATGCCGCCGGTGTTCATCAGGTTGCCGGCCAGGATGAAGAAGGGAATGGCGAGCATCGTAAGCCCGGTGGCGCCGATGAAGATGCGTTGCGGCATGACGGCAAGGTATTGCCCCTGCCCCAGAGCGGCGAAAATGCCGGCCGAAGTGATTCCCATGCTGGCGGCGATGGGCACGCCCAGAATCATCAACCCAATCAATAGAACGCATACGACGAATGAGACCATCTGTTTTCCGCCTAATCGCATTGGCGGACCGGACGGGGAAGGGAAAAAGCCGTCCTCGGGGCTTGCCGCCGGCTCCGCAGATGTTTGAAGGCGCCGATTAGGGACTGCCCAAAAATAAATATTACAAGTTTATACTGCGTCACCAACGCCGCTCTCGCAATTTTTTGCCCAACCACGGGCAAAAATTTACTGCCGCGACCAGGTTCCTTGTCTAAACATGTAATATTTATTTTTGGGCGAGCCCTTACCTGTTGTCTTCGACCATTTTCAGGAACGTGCCGATATACTCCGGGTTGTCGGCGTATTTGGCGATGGCGTCGTATGATGGCTGCATCAGGGCGGCGAATTCGGACGTGTCGGGACGGGTGACAATCATGCCTTCCTTCTCCAGCTTGGCGATGTAGTCGTCGTCGCCATTCCTGGTCATGTCGCGCATGAGGGCGGCGGCATTCCTGCTTTCCTCGGCAATGATCTTCCGATACTCGGGGGTCAGCGAATCATGGACCTTTTTGCTTATCACCAAATTCATGGAGTTGTAAACGTGCCTGGTCAGCGCCAGGTATTTCTGCGCTTCGTAGTATTTGTTAAAATAAATTACGCTGAGCGGGTTTTCCTGCCCGTCCACGGTACCCTGCTTGAGTGCGAGATAGAGTTCGTTGAAGGGAATGGCCTGGACGTTGGCGCCAAGCGCGGCGATGCAGGACTGGAGCTGGATTTCTCCGGGGGTGCGGACCTTGAGGCCCTTGACATCGTCCGGCTTGTTGACGGGGCGGACCGAATTGGTCAGGTTGCGGAAGCCGTAGTCCCAACTGCCGATGAATACCAATCCCTGGGCGAGCAACTCGTCCCTTGTCCAATCGTAGAAGGGACCATCCAGGACGCGATAGGCGTGGTCATAGTCCTGGAACACGAAAGGCATCATGACGACGGCGAATTTCTTGGAGTACTTGTCGAGCGAGCCCTGCGTTCCCAGGGTCATGTCGACGACGCCCATGACGTTCTGTTCAAGCATATCGTCGGGAGCGCCCAGTTCGTTATTGGGATAGACTTCGATGGTGATTTCGCCGTTGGTGCGGGCTTTCACCGCATCGGCGAATTTCCGCGCGGCGATGCCGCCCGGGTGATCGACGGCCGCGTAGTGGGCCAGCTTCATGTTGATGGTTCCGGCAAAGGCGATGGTGGAGAAAGCGAGTGCAAGGCAAAATGCGGAAAGCGGTTTTTTCATACATTTCTCCTCGATAACATTGCCCAGTTTCATCATTTACGCGTTGCCCCAGTTTTTCGCTCTTGTGAGCGCATGCCATTTCAATTGCCATCGCAATTTCGTATACTGGGAGGCGTCCATATGGAAGGGGACGCCGCGCCAATTGTCTCTTGCGGGAATGGCTCGGCTTTGATTCCGGCCCTTCGTTTTATGAATGCGTGTCGTTAAATGTCGTCGCGTCCAGGTTCACGGCGCCAAAAGCCGCTTCCCGGAGGATTTTTAGCCGCCGGACGAAACTCGTCCCGCCGGCGCCTTTTACGGGTTTCACCAATTCGGCGATTACAGCTTTTTCATGCTTGCCGCCACGCCTTTGAACCAGGTGGCAACCTTGGCCTGAACGGCATTCTTGGGATACTCGCCCTTTTCGTTTGGCATGGTGCCGTACTTTCGCATGCGTTCAACATGTCCGCCGGGACCGGTGCGGGGCGGGCAGAAAATGTCGACGCCCTTGAAACCGGTAAGGGTCTTGCCGCCGTGAGCGATGCCGCCCGGGTGCACACAGACGTCGCCGGCCTCCATGTGGATTTCCTGTCCGTCTATGACATGCTCTTCAGTACCATCCAACATGATAAGGATCTGTTCGCAGTCATGGGAGTGGATCGGAAAGGTGGCTCCGGGCGGGTTCTGGATGAAACTTATCTGTAGCTTGTCAGTCAGCAGAAACTGGGTGACAATGTCCTCCTCCTCCACCAGGGGAGTAAAAGGAAGCTCGTCGATCTTGAATACATATTTTCGATCTTTCGCCATACCAATTCTCCTTATAAGAGTGCGGGGAAAACCTCTAGGCGGAGGAAATGACCTATTTTCAAGGAATTTTGCGAGTGAATTGGCTATGAGCGGAGTATAAATAATAATGGAGGTCAAGTCAAGTCGGAATCCTTGATTTTTTCTTGGATACAAAAAAATTGATTGCCCGAATGAGGAATTGCTCGCGGAATTGATAAAATAAGGGCGCCGATTTTTGTCGCCATCAGGCTGCCAGTCATATATCATATTATTTATAAATAAGTTAGGAGGAAGACGTGAGCGGTTCGACACAGGAAGATCGGACGCGGTACCTGACCAATGATGATGTATACAAACAACTGCGGAATGAAATTCTTACCCTGCGCATCCAGCCGGGGGAGACTTTGAGCGAAAACTATGTCTCGGACAGGTTCGGCATATCCCGAACGCCGGTCCGGGCCATTTTTATGCGCCTTTCCGAGGATGGCCTGCTGGAGTTGCGGGGGCGCAAGGGTACTTTTGCCAGTCTCATCGACCTGGACATGGCGGAACAGATTCTTTTCATGCGCATACAAGTCGAGCTAGCCGCCATGTTGTTCCTCGCCCGCCGCCCCAATCGCGTCATTTTCCGCCAGTTGGCGCATAACCTCAAGGTACAGCAAGGGTTGATAGATAGTAACGTCGACAATTTCGGCTGGTACCGGGTCGATTCCGCTTTCCATAGCCTGTGCATGACCCATATCCGCAAGCAAAGACTGTGGAAAATGATCCAGGATCTGGACGTGCATTATGCCCGTTACCGCTATCTCGACTATATGGCGACCCGGGAGGAGGGGGTGTTTCAGATTCTCCGGGGCGAACACGTGAAGCTATACGAATGCCTCATGGAAGGAAAACAAGAAAATTTGCGGCATCTTCTTACCGCGCACCTCTATGGCGGGTTTCTCCGGATTGGCACGCGTCTTACATCGGAATATCAATCGTTCTTCACGGAAAGTTCGCGCACCATCAACGAAATCATACTCGACGTCAAGACCATGCTGAATGAAACGAAATGATTCGGGCGGCACACGGGCCGGCCGCCGGTGGAACTTGACCAAACCCAGGATCGGGCCGACCGCAGCCGCCCGAGCCTGGCGGAAAACTTCATGCCGGTGGACGGAAGAATGGCTCAACTCCTCCCCGGGATGGCGGTGACGGCGGAAATCGCCGTCGGCGAACGCCGGCCAGTCGAATTCTTCCTGGCCCCGCTTCTCCGGGCCAAGCGGGAAAGCTTCCGGGAAAGGCGAATATCCGGCAAGTTCCCGCCCAAGCCACCTCTTTCCCCCATGATATCACAATCCCGCCGGGCCGGTCAACCGTCAACCGGAAAAATCGGCTCCCCCGCCCCCGGAGAGGCGGGAGGAGCGGTTTCGCGGCATTTCGCTTGCCCTGGCCGGGGGGGCCGGATATACCGGAAGCGAACCGGGAAAGCGGGGGGGGCGGCCGGGGAAGCGGCTTTTGGCGGGTCCGATGGCATCCGCTTGGGGAAGGGGGACGGCGCATGGGGAAAAACCGGGGGGCCGGTCCGGCCGGGGGAGGGGAGGAGCTGGACTGGCGGGAACGGAAGTTCGTCGCCGCCTATTCCGGCAACGCCCGGGCGGCGGCCCGGGCGGCCGGCTATCCACCCGGGGAGGTCAAGAGCGCCCACCGCCTTCTCCGCCGCCCCGGGGTGGCCCGGGCCCTGGGCCGGCGGCCGGCGGCGAAAAGATCGACCCCGACCGCCGACCGGCGGGAGCGGGAGGAGTTCCTCACCTCCCTTCTTCGGAACGGGGAGGCGAAGCCGGGGGAAAGGCTACGGGCCTGCGAACTCCTGGCCCGGATGGCGGGGGATTTCCTGGTTCGGGCCGGGGGGCGGCCGGGAGCGGCCGCCATGGACGGGCGGACCGCCTTCGAGCGGCTCTGCCGGCTCCTGGGGGAGGAAAAATACGCCCTGCCCGGCCGGAGGGGATCCTGAATGCCTTCCCTGGTGAAATGGTATTTTCTGGTCAAGGGCGGCCTGAGCGGCGAGCCCCGGCTGGCCAGGCCCTTTCACGAGCGGGTTTTCGCCGGCCTGGACGGCTGGCTCCTGGGGAAGCTTCCCGGGGGCAAGCTCCACCTCGCGATCTGCCTCCCGCCCCGGCATTCCAAGACCACCCTGGCCCGGGACACGGTGGAATGCTCCCTCGGGCTGTGGCCGGATTCCGACTTCATCTACGTTTCCTATTCGGCCCAGCTGGCGGTGGATCAGACCGTGAAAATCCGCCGTTCCCTGGAGAGCGGCTGGTTCCGGGAGATCTTCCCGGCCTTTCCCCCGGCCGGCGGCCGGCGGGACTGGATTTGCCTGGGGGAGGACTCGCCCGCCGGCGGCCATGTCCTGGGGGTCGGGGTCGGCGGCTCCCTCACCGGCTTCGGGGCCGGCCGGAAGCGCGACTGGTTCGGGGGCGGGATCGTCATCGACGATCCCCTCAAGGCCGACGCGGCCAGGAGCGCGGCGGCCCGCCGGCGGCTCCGGGAATGGTTCACCGGCACCCTCCTGTCCCGGCGGAACCACGACCGCACCCCCATCCTCCTCATCGCCCAGCGCCTGCATCCGGAGGATCTGGCCGGCCACCTGAAGCTGGCCATGCCGGAGCAATGGCATTTCCTGGAGATTCCCGTCCTGGCCCCGGAGGCGGCCGACACCATCTGGCCGGAAACCTTCAGCCTCGAGTCGGCCCGGCGGCTGCGGGAGGCCGATCCCTTCGCCTTCTATTCGCAATACCAGCAGGAGCCGATCCGGCCGGGCGGGTCCCTGATCAAGGAGGACTGGTGGCGCTTCTGGAGCGATCCCGGCCCGGTCGAGCGGGCGGTGGAGGCCAAGATCATCACCGCCGACACCGCCTACGGGGCCGGGGAGGCCGGCGATTACAGCGTGTTCCAGTGCTGGGGGTTCGAGGGCGGCCGGCGGATGTACCTCCTGGATCAGATTCGGGGCAGATGGGGGTTCGAGGAGCTGGTTCCCGCCGCCGCCGCCTTCTGGGAGAAGCACAACCGGCCCGGCCGGCCGCTCGCCCGGATGTACATCGAAAACCGGGCGAGCGGGCAAAGCCTGGTCCAGCAATACCAACTGTTCCGGGAGCGGGGGATCAACGCCTTCCCCTGGAACGCGCTCGACTACGGCCCGGCCGACAAGGTGGGGCGGGTGAAGGAGAGCGTACTCGCCATCTACAACGGACAGGTGATTCTGCCCGATCATCCGGAGGCGGCCTGGGTGGACGACTTCATCGCCGAATGCTCGGCCTTCAGCGAGGATCTGAGCCAAGCCCACGACGACCAGGTTGACGCCCTGACCATGGCGGTCCTGATCTGGCGGGGCGTTCTCGGGGGAGGGAAGGAGGGGAAGGTGAACGGAGGGGATAAGGATCCGTCAAAAAAATAGATACCGCATGTTTGGACCAGGAACCGAGTCGCGGCGGTAAATTTTCGCCCGTGGTTGGGCGAAAATTTACGAGAGCGGCGTTGATGACGCGGCCCGAACTCGCGGGACTTTATTTCCTTACGGGCCCCAAGCGGAGTCGGGCCGCCTAAAAGTCGATTGTCGCCAGCAATTTCCCGGTCGCGCCCCGACGTTTTCCCACAAAGCCCTGGGCGCTTAAATCCAACGTCAAGCCCGAACGCGGCCGGAAAACCAAACCCAATTCGCCTTTCCCGGTATGGCCTTGCGGGGAGGGAACCGACAGGGAAAGGTCGCTTGCCGAGGCCCTGGCCCTGGCGGAAAATTCATTCTCCCAGGCAAGCCCCCCATAAGGGCTTAGGCGGGAGTTGGGCGTCCAGGCGACCCGGGCGCCAAGGCGCGGGCGGCTGGAGTCGGCGTT
>JAISYL010000191.1 GCA_031269935.1 Planctomycetota bacterium | reverse complement strand
CTCGACTCAAGCTGGAGGATCGAGGCGACCGCCTCGCCGATTCGGGTCGACATGTCGGTGATCATCTCCTCGGTATCCTTCGCGGCGCCGGCCGAATGGCCGGCGAGCCTCCGGACCTCGTCGGCGACGACGGCGAAGCCTTTGCCGTTCCGGCCGGCGCGGGCCGCCTCCACGGCGGCGTTGAGGGCGAGAAGATTGGTTTGGAAGGCGATATTGTCGATCAATTTGTTGATGACCGTGATCTTCTTCCCGGCGTCCCGCACGGCGCAGATGGCGTTGGTCGCCTCGACTGCCTCCTTCGCGCCGCGCTCGGCGGAACTCCTGGTCAACCCGGCCAATTCCCGGCTCTTGGCGGCGGATTTCGCGTTGTCCTCCGACGCGCCGCCGATAGACGCGGTGGTGGCGGTTATCTCCTCGACCGCCGCGGACTGGTCCATCGCCCCCATGGAAAGGGATTGCGCGGCGCTGGAAATCATCTCCGCCTTGGAATCCAGGTTCGCGGCGATTTCCGAGGCGTCCCGGAGCGTGCTTTCCACCAGCTTCGCGTCCGTGACGTCCGCGCCCACCACCAATCGGCCGATATAATCGCCCTTGTCATCGGCCAGAGGAAAGGCGGCGATCCCGAAATGCGAGGAACCCGAGTAGGTCAGCCACCGCGTCGGATCGCCGTCCCTCGCGCCGTTGGCGCGAAGCAAAGGTGAGAGATCGGCGCCGGATTTGCATTCAACCGCTCCGGCCGAGGCGGCGGCGCCCGGCTCGCAGCCGAGAAACCGCGCCATCGCTCCATTGAGATAGGTCCATTTCGTTTCCGGATTGACGATCCCGATCGGCACCGGCACCCGGTCGAGGATGTCGCGGTACCACGCCTCCCTGCGGCCCATGGTCCTGCCCACAAAGTCGGCGGCGGCGACGCCGAACAGAAGGGCGATCGCGAGAAGCGCCAGGCTGGCCATGAACTGGTTGTATAGGCTGCTCCTGGCTTCCTCGACGATCACCGATTCCGGCAGCAGCAGGGCGACCGACCATTGTTTCTCAAGCGGCTCATAACGAATCGGAGCGGAGGCGATGAACAGCTCCTGGCCGGCGATGGACGCCTTCTGCACCGCCAGCCGGCTGCGCGACACGCCGTCGAAAATGCCGGGGGCCGCAAGCCGGTCCAAGCGCGTGAAAAACCCGTCCGGCCCCGGCGCGAGGAGTCCCTCAAGGTTCACCCCTTTGGGCTCGACGCCTACCGCCCCGCTGTTCGACAGAAGCAGCAAATGGTACTTCCCGGCGCTCGCATGGTCCGGGTCGTCGTCGATTTCCCCGAAGCTTTCCTCAAGGTCGAGGACCACGCCGGCGACTCCGACGCGTTTTCCGCCGAGGAGCAGTTGGTAGACGTAGGTCGCCCCCGGCCAGGGGGCGCCGTCATGCCGGCGGGATTCGCCGTCGAAGAGATGATATTGCGGCTCGAGAAGCTGATCGAGCGGCTCCGGGGAGAGGTCGGCCCAAAAGGGAAGCTTGTGAATGTCCGCGGTGGCGGGAGGCTTGCGGAATTCGACGCCGTTCGCCTTTCGGCTGGAAAACAGGTAAAAATACCCGTCCGCGTTGAAGTGTTCTCTCCACCCGCCCTCGGGAACCCCGAACACGCCGGGTTCGAGAATGAGAAAGACATCCATAACGGCGGCGGGAGCCCCCCCGTGAACGGTGGCGGTGTAATTGGCGACGCGACCGGCGTCGGGAATGGTGTTGCGCCGGGAGGCGACGTCGAGTTCCGACCTGGCGCGCGCGGCCACGTTTTTCGTCAACGTGGCGACGGCTTCGATGAATACGCTGTACCGCGCGGCTTTGACCTTGACGGATTCGACGGCCAATTGCCGGTTCTTGGCGAGCAACAACCCCACGGTATAGGACCGGGTGATCCAGATCAGGCCGGCAATGGCGATGAGCGTCACCCCCACCACGACGAGGATCAATTTGGTTTTGATGCCCAAGGTGAAGCGCATCGGTCAACCTTATCGCCGTAATTCGCGGAAATCCGCGCCAACCGCAAAAAACCGCGCATTCCTCCGGTCGGGAATCGAGGCGCGGACGAACAATTGCCGACCGTCTCCCCATGGTCGACTGTTAAAGGAAATCGGGCCAACCGCCGCCCGATTTCCTTTAAAGATTCAACCGCTTTCGTTTCAACGGATTGTTTTTTCGTCAACCCGACCCGAGCCGGTGACATGGCCAAAAAAACGGCTCTGAAACGAACGCCCTGAAACTTTGAGGGAAATCAATCGGCGGTTCGATTGATTTCCTTCAAAAGTCCACTTTGGAAGGGCCGATTATGAAAAAGGAAAGGGAGCGTTGTCCCTGGTGCCTGGGCGACCCGCTTTACCGCCTGTACCACGACCGGGAATGGGGCGTCCCGGTTCATGATGATCGCAAACTTTTCGAATTTTTGCTGTTGGAGGGGGCGCAAGCCGGATTGTCATGGCTGGGGATTTTGCGAAAACGGGAAAACTACCGCTCCGCCTTCGCGGGGTTTCGCCCGGAGGAAATAAGCGGTTTCGACTCGCGGAAAATTTCCCTTCTCCTTTCAAATCCGGGCATTGTCCGGAATCGCCTGAAGATCGCCTCGGCAATCGGCAATGCCCGCCTTTTTTTGGAGGTCGCCGCCAAATACGGGAGTTTCGCCAAATTCATCTGGGGATTCGTCGACGGCCGGCCGATCCGAAATTCCTGGAGGCGGCTGGCGGATATTCCCCCCGTCACCCCCTTGTCCATCCGCATCTCCAAAGAAATGAAAAAGTTGGGATTCAAGTTCGTGGGGCCGACCATAATCTATTCGCATATGCAGGCAACCGGCATGGTTAACGACCACTTGCTCTCCTGTTTCCGCCACGCGGAAGTTTGAGGCATGGACGGCGAAATCCCCCCTCCCGGGCCGGGAATTTATTTGCTGGCCACTCCCATCGGCAACCTCGAGGATGTCAGCCTGCGATCCCTTCGCATCCTGGGAGCCGCCGATGTCCTGGCCTGCGAGGATACCCGGGTGACCCGGCGGCTTTTCCTCCGGCATGGCCTTCCCCCTCCCGGAATATTGTTGTCCTGCAACGATCACAACGAGGGGAAGGTGGCTCCCAGGCTGGCGGCGCTGGCCAGGGAGGGCAAGGTGGTGGTCTGTTGCACCGACGCCGGGATGCCGGGAATTTCCGATCCCGGCCATCGGGTCGCACTCGAAGCGATCCGGGCCGGAGTGGAGTTTACGGTTGTTCCCGGACCCAGCGCGGCGACGGCGGCGGTGTCGTTGTCCGGCTTGGCGGCGGCCTCCTTCACCTTCTTCGGTTTTCCTCCCCGCCGGGACGGCAGGTTGAAGGAGATTTTTCGCCGGCATGGGGGTTTGCGCCCGGCCCTGGTGTTTTACGAATCCCCCCGGCGCCTGGTTCGTTTGTTGACCCTGGCGGCGGCCGGCCTGGGCGGAGAACGCCGGGCGGCGGTTTGTCTTGAACTCACCAAGAAATTCGAACGGGTGGCCAGGGGAAGCCTGGCTGAATTGGGCCGGCGGTTCGGGGAGGGCGAAACCCGGGGCGAGGCCGTGGTGATTATCGAGGGCCGCCGGGAGGAAAGGGATGGTTCCGAAGCCGCCGGGGAGGATGAAGGGTTGCAATGAATTGATTCGGGGCGTATATTGGGGTGGACTTTCGGCGCGGTATGGACGGCGAAGGAGGGAGAAGCCATGCTATACTCTGAAATCAAGCATTTTCGGGGGAATTTTTCCGCTTGCCGGGCGCTTCGGCTGGCCCTGGACTTCCTGGTCGACCAGGCTCCGGGCCTTCCCGACGGCAAGCATGATCTGCCGGACGGGATGTTCATACAAATCCGGCATTACGAACCGGCTCCGGCCGCCGGCCGCCGCTATGAAACCCATGTCAGGATGGCCGACATCCAGGCGGTTTTGGAGGGGGAGGAAATACTTTATTCCCAACCCCTGCCGGAGGGGGCGCTGCCCACGGAGGACCATCTGGCGGATCGCGATCTCCGCTTTTACGACCAGTTGTCGGACCGGAACGGATACCCCCTGATCTTGCGCCCCGGGGTTTTTTCCCTGCTCCTGCCCGCCGACGCCCATAAGCCGGAATGCTTTTCCGGAGTGGGCAAATGCCGCAAGGCCATTATAAAAATTCCGGTGGAATTGCTGGAACCATGAGCTTGCCCGCCGAGGCGGCCCCGGGGGCGGCGAAGCGGTTGAGCCGCAACCTGGATCGGGAATTGGCGCGCCTGTCGACCCTGTTTTCGCGCCTGGACTGGAGCGGGGCGGCCAGGCTGGCGGATTTGCTGGCCGGGGTTACGGGCGTATTCGTGGCCGGGGCCGGCCGCTCCGGGCTGCTGGCGCGCTGTTTCGCCATGCGCCTGATGCAGTTGGGGAAAAAGGTGAACGTGGCCGGCGAAACCGTCACCCCCGCCATCGGCGGGAATGATTTACTGCTGCTGCTGACGGGATCGGGGGATACCGCCGGTCAGGCCGTCCTGGCGGAGAAGGCGGTCGGAGCCGGAGCGGCTTTGGCGGTGATTACCGCCCGGCCGGAGGGGAGGATCCCCGGGCTGGCGGATCTGGTCGTCGCCATTCCGGCCGCCGCCGGCGGCCGGGAAACGGAGGAGCCGGGCGTCCATCCCCTGGGGAGCCTTTTTGAACAGGCGGCCTTTCTCTTTCTGGAAACGATGGCGGCCGAACTTATGGAACGCCTGGGGCAAACCCGGGAAAGCATGCTCGGCCGCCACGCCAATCTGGAATAGGAAACCTTGGGCTAATTTAGCATTACAATGCTTTTTATAACTCATGAATTGTTAGTATAATGCATGAAATAAATCACGTGATTCAGAGGCCAGCAACCATCTACTTCGGCATAAAGTGGCTTCTGTCACATTCTTTTTCCATTTGTTATAGGGTTTGCATTCCAAATGCCGGAATCGGCAAGTGGTGCTGTGATGCTCTTCCTGCGATGTTGAGAATTTCTCCTTACTGCAATTAATTGTAATTATGCGTATTATAGATATTTAAGCGTTGTAGCGTTAACATTCGGCGGCGGTCGATTCTGGGGTAAACGGACTTCTATATTTGCCTTTATGCTGGTGAACGAAATCCGCTTGGCAATGACTGTCAGCCTGCCCTGATCGATAATTCCTGGGAGTTCCCCCGCAGTGGGCTGGCCAGTACTTTATAGCGTTCGGGGAAAAAATGGGAAAACCCTTGCAATTAAATATGCGGCTGATACAATGTGCTTTGTTTGGGTTCGGTTTTCCTCGAAATCTCTGATCGTCCGCGTCTAGTTTGAAGTGAAGTTGAATTTACGGACAAAGATCGGTCGTCTGGTTTTTGGGTTACACTTTTAGTTGGATGATCCACGCTATGTATTCCAAAATGAACGCAACATAAGACTTATTATCGGAACCAAAATTATTCCTTCTGAATCTTAATTTCCCCGATAATTGTTTATTTATTTTATTTACTTATATTTTAATAAGTTACAATTTTCGCAGGCAACTTTTTTTTTCAAATCGGATTTCCCGTTTTCTCCGCCAAAATCCTCCCCTCCTCCCTCCAAACCCTCCCGGCGGCAATCATTAAAATCATAACACCTTATAAAACAACAAATTATCTTTGGTTCCGATAATAAGTCTTATGTTGCGTTCATTTTATGACATGGATTGTATCTATATTTTCTATTGTATACCCTCCTCTATTCTTCGCAACGGATTGATGGCGAAGATGATATGAAGATGTGTTTCCTTACATTTGAATGTCCCTAATCTAGTTTTTCGTTTCTGCAAATAGTTTATATTTAAGTCGTTATCGTAATTTTTGTACACTGGGGCGTCCATGTGGGAGAAGACGCCATATCCAGAGCGATGATCCAATTGATTTGGAAAGCCTAGTCCAACCGCATAGTACGCCATCGGCTTCTCGTTGCCGTCAATTTTCTTGTTGACGCAATGATTGGCGTTTCAATAACAATTTTTGAAAGGTTCGCACATGAAGAAAGTCCTCATCACCCAATGGCTGCCTGATTCTGCCAAGGAAGGTGTGCCGGATGGGGTAGAACTTGTCCACCCACCCAGGGAAAATCCGGAATATACGGCGGAAACGTTACGGGATGCTATCGCCGATGCTGATGGCGTGCTCACTATTCTGACCCGCATGCCGCGTGAACTGATTGACATCGGCAAAAAGTTGCAGGCAATCGGCAACTTCGGTGTGGGGTTCGACAACATCGACTATAAATATGCCGGATCGAAGGGAATTTGCGTTGTCAACACGCCAAACAGTGTTATGCACCCCACCGCCGAAATAACGATCGGTTTGATTATCGCCGCCGTCAGAGGCTTGGTACGATACGATCGGGAATTGCGGACACGGAAGCGAGTGTCCATGACCACCTTTCCCGTCGAGGACTCGTCGCTGTACGGCAAGACGCTTGGCCTTGTCGGCTTCGGCCGTATCGGTAAAACGGTCGCTCGGAAAGCGAAGGGTATGGGGATGCGCATCATCTACCACGATGTGATCCGTGCCGACGAGACGGTGGAACGGGAATTGGAAACCAGCCTGCATGACTTTGATGCCTTGTTGCGAACGGCGGATATCATCAGTATGCATTGCCCCTACACGACGAAAAACCATCATCTCATGAACGAACACGCCTTCTCGCTTATGAAACCGACCGCGTATTTCGTCAATACCGCGCGTGGACCGATTCACGATGAAAAAGCGCTTGCCGCCGCCCTGCGCTCCGGACGCATCAAAGGTGCGGGTCTCGACGTGTTCGAAGACGAGCCGGAAATTTTGCCGGAATTGTTTGAACTAGATAACGTCGCTATGGTTCCGCACATCGGCACATCGGCTTACGATGTTCGGGTTGCTATGTGTGTTGAGTCGCTTGGCGGGATATATTCCTGTTTGCATGGCGGCCGGCCCGCCAACGTCGTTAATCTGGACTTTTTCCCAAAATGATTTTGGATGAAAGGCGAACCAATGCAGGACAAGGTGAAGGAACTACTAAAATACGACACTCCGTCCATCACCAATGTTGTCGGCACGTATCCTTCCGATACGGAAAATTGCCTCGGCCTCTATCATCCTTGGGAGGGTCGCTGGTACACCGATCAGCGTTTACGCTGCATGTATCCCGAACTCGGCAGGCGCGCCGGATATGCCGTCACTTGTGTGTACGGCGTTTATGACCCGAAATTCATCCGGCTCGGCTTCGGCGATATTCTGCGCGCTATCGCCGCGAGTCCCAAGCCGGTCGTGTTGGCGGTGAAGCAAAATCTGCCGGAACGGATAAAAAACATGAACGGCCTGATCGGCGGGCAGATGATGACCGCCTTCCGCTCAGCCGGCGTGGTGGGCGTGTTATCCGACGGCCCGTCGCGGGACATCGACGAAATCCGGTCTTTGGGCATGCAGTACATGCTAACCGGCATAGCGCCCGGGCACGGCTACTTCACCCTGGAAGCGGTTAACGTTTCGGTGGAAATCTGCGGCATGGATGTGATGCCCGGCGATATGGTGCACATGGACGAAAACGGTGCGACTAAATTTCCGCCTGATCGCATCGCCGATGTTCTGGCCAGGGCGGAACGTTTGCAGACGAACGAGGCAAAACGGTTGAAACTAATGAGTGAAACGTCGGATATCGAGGAACTAGGGAAAATCATGGGTGGAATTTACGATATTTGAAGTAAACGCGAAAAAAGCCTGCCCAATCAGGCTCGCCAATGATTTGCCCCGTGGCCGCCCAGCCACCGGAAGTCCAGTGAAAACAGAAGACTTTTCCCTGACCGTCAGGGGGGAATATCTTTGGATTCCCCGGACGCATTCACCGGGGACTGTTTATACGAGGGGGTTGAAAAATGGAAAAAAGAAGGAAAATTTTTGCGGTCTGCACAACATTGATCCTTTCGTTGGTGCAGGTCGGATTCGCGCCAGCGTCGGATGGTCCCACCTACACGCTCCAGGTTGGGCATGCCACCAATGAAGGACATGCATATCATATAGGCATGCTTCATTGGGATGAGCTTCTTAACGAGGCTTCCGGCGGCAGAATCCGTCTACAGATTCACCCTAATGCCACGTTGGGTGCCGAGCGCGACCTGATTGAGGGGCTTCAGCTAGGTACGGTAGACATCAGTTTGACCGCATCCGCACCTTTGGTAAACTTCTCTATGGCTTTTAGTGTGATTGACCTTCCCTACATGTTCCCTACTATTGAAGATGCCTTCCGCGTTCTGGACGGCGAGATTGGTCGGGAATTACTGGATGCACTTAAAGGTACAAGAATCGTCGGTCTCGGGTTCTGGGACAACGGCTACCGCCACATCAGCAATTCTAAGCGCGAGATTGTCCATCCTGCTGATCTGCAGGGCATCAAGTTGCGTACCATGGAGAGCGAAATCTGTCTAGATACATTCCGGGCTATGAATGCCAATGTAATGGCAATGGCTTACAGCGAGGTTTACACCGCGCTACAGCAGAAAACCGTTGACGCACAGGAAGGCTCCATCCAGAATACCTATCAGGCGGGTATGCACGAGGTGCAACCTTACATGTCGTTGACTTACCATTTCTATGCCCCGGCTCTTGTCCTGATGAGTCAAATAACTTATGATTCCATGTCTCCGGAAGACCAGAAGATTATCCTTGACACTTGCGAACAGGCTAAGATTTATCAGCGTGAGGTGTCCAGAAAGAATGAACTGGAGGCCAAGCGGGCAATGATTGATTACGGCGTACGGTTTCGTGAGGATTTAGATCTCGGAGAGTGGCGCGCAGCCGTCCAAAAGTGCTACGACAAGCACTCCGAGCGGATAGGAGTCGATCTCATTCGGCGTATTCAAGACGCGATTGCGAAATAAATGGAATGAATCCCTATGCTATACTAACTGGAGTTTTGCAAAACGCATAACCAATTTAAATACAATAAGATGAGTTGTCGTTTTATCCGAGTTCAATGGATGCTTCGTGTCCTGTTTTTATCGGGCATGTCAAAAATACTTGTAAAACGCCCATTTTGCAAAAGGGTTTGGTATTAGACAAAGCGAAAATCCGGGCGATACGCCGGGAATCTTTGAATGTATCTTTTTTAATATCAATATGAAATAGAAATTTGCAAAACTCCAGATACTAATTTATCTGCAAGTAGATGTGGTGCGCGTATATGAGGAAATGGATGAAGATTATTGATAAGATTTGGGATTATGTTGAGACATGGATGTCGGTGTTCGCCATGTTGATTATGATCATATCGATTTTTCTGCAGATTATATTCCGCTATGTAATCCAATCAGCTCTTCCATGGAGCGAGGAATCGGCCAGATACGCTATGATTTATCTCACCTTCATTGGGGTGAGCGCGGGAACAAAAATCGGGGCGCACTTTGCGGTTACCGTGTTTGTAGAAGCACTGCCAAAAAAGCTGCAAAATATACTGAACACATTGGTTCATCTCCTTTGTGCGGTCTTGTTTGCTGCATATTTGCTGCTGGCCATTGACATGGCACAAAATATCTACTCTACCGGGCAGTTGACACCTGCTATGCAGTTGCCCGTTTATCTTATCTATTCCTCGCTGCCTTTAGGGTTCGCGGGGGCCGTATTCCGGAACGTGCAGATCGTAATTCAGGATATCAAAACGTTGCGGTGCGCGGATTCGGAATCAGGATCCGTGAAGGCATAGTGATAATCTATTGTCGAATATTCGATGGAAATGAGATAGGTGTTCACTTTCTAAACGATTGGTTGAAGCTCTGCCTTCTGGGGGGAAGCTTCAGCACGGTGCTGTTCTTGTTATGTGGTATAATGTAATGATTGCCATGGAGGGATAAAGCCATGGCAGAATATCATCGTGGTTCGCATATCATGCATGATATCAAGCATCATCTGGTTTGGGTGGCGAAATATCGTTATCCAATTCTTCAAGGCGATATTGGTCATGCGCGCGTAATCTAATTCGACGCATCTGTGAAGAACGTGATGCATTGATTATCAAAGGCCATATCAGTAAGGGGGCGACGCCAAATAATTTTTACATGTTTTTCGGTCGTACGCCTGACTGGCGTTGCCCCGTCGCTCCCCGAGTGTAAACGTTATTTTGTGACGGGTCCTAAGGATCACGTACATTTGCTGGTATCGACGCCTCTGAATGTTGCACCTTCGGATTTGGTGTGGGTGGTGAAGGGAGAATCAGCATGATTATTGTTTGAAGAGTATCCCTCCTTGAAGAAGCGGTATCGGGGCCGGCATCTATAGGTGCGGGGTTATTTTTGCTCCACCGCCGGAACAATAACCGACGAGATAATCGCGGAATATATTGTCCATCAGGTTAAACCTTATGATAAAGGGTTTACCGTTCGGGATGATGGGTAATAAGCTTTAGCCGGCTTCAATCACGACTCAAGGCGGGCTTTAAGATCGCGTAAAGAAATAACGTTTACACTTGGCGCGCGGTTTGTTGTTTGCGCAACGTTTTTTCCTGCGAAAGTGTAAACTCAATTAATTTTCGCGCCCTAACTACGGCTTTAATCGGAACGCGATTTAAGTCGCTAAGATTAACCCTCCGGCTTTAGCCGATGATTGTTCAGTCATATATCGGAGATGCCTGAGGGAAGCTGGGGAGATAGGCTTCGTACTTTTGGATATTGAGTCCAAGTTGTTCGATTTTTGGCGTCGTAACGGGATCATGACACGTACGACCTTCCAGAGAATGATTCGCGTCCTCCGGCGGATAGTGAAGAAGTTTTTGCTTCGCAAGGATGGCGGAATCATTGGTACGTTCCGGTATGTGTCGAGAATTTCTGAAGACGGATATGTTGCCAAATGAAACGGCCGGTTGGAGCGCATCTCCTTTCCTTACACCAGAGAATTAACCAACAGCCTCATGAACAATTTAGTACTGGGCACTTGCAAATTGGTTTGTTCTCTTTATTGTTGTTTCAATATGAATTATGCGGCGACAATTCGTCGAAGAAAGAACCGATTTTTATGTGCAAGAATTCGATTGGACCATTTGTTTATTTTAACAATACACCCTAAGTGTACTTTTAAGCATCTCGTTATGCCGCTTGTCAACTCAAACCGTAAATGACTTCTGAAAATTTTAAAAGTATACTTTAAAAAGAGAGGGGGTCGAATGGCAGTTCCATTGTTGACATCTCTGGTGATCCTACTGATTGTTGGCGTTCCTATCGGACTTTCAATGGGCGCTTCAGCTTTAATCGCAGTGGCTTTTTTTGCAAAATCCCCGGCGATTCTAATTGTTCAACGACACTTCACTGGAGTGGATTCTTTCCCGATGATGGCGATTCCGTTCTTCCTTTTAGGTGGGTTGTTAATGGAATCGGGAGGAGTCTCCCGCAGACTGATTGATCTCATCTCCATGTTCCTAGGCAAGATTCCAGGAGGGATTGCGGTGGTTAACGCGGTGGGCAGTGCTTTTTTTGGCGCCATATCAGGATCATCCCCGGCCACTGTTGCTGCGATTGGCGGTGTATGCGTGCCGGGCATGTTGGAAGAAGGCTATGACAAAGGTTTTGCCGCCGCCACTGCGGCCAGCAACGGATTTTTAGGCAGTATTATCCCGCCCAGCATTATCATGG
>JAISYL010000188.1 GCA_031269935.1 Planctomycetota bacterium | reverse complement strand
CGGGAAGGCCCGTGGCGGGAGGCGGATTCGCGGGGGCGTAAAAAAACTTGTGCCCGGACCCGTCCGCGCTTATACTTCCTTCCCCATAGCCGGCATTAGAAAGGCACGGGCCTGTAGCTCAGTCGGTCAGAGCAGGCGGCTCATAACCGCTTGGTCGGGGGTTCGAATCCCTCCGGGCCCATTTTAACCCGTCCCGGCCGGGAAACAATCCGGCTTCGCCGCTCTCCGCGGCGGAAAAAGACGAAAAAACAACCCATTGAAACGAAAGCGGTTGAATCTTTAAAGGAACTCGGGCGGTGGTTGGCCCGATTTCCTTTAAAAGTCGACCTCGAACAACGAAGTATAAATAAGGAGCGGTCATTTTTACGCAGTCCCCAGGCCGCCGGGGGCGGCGGCCTCCATTCCAGAAAGGCGCAATCAACATGTCGAAAATCGGGGATCGGCTCGAACGCATGTTCTCCCTCGAAGGCAAGATCATACTCATGACCGGGGCGGCCGGGGGCATCGGTTCCGTCCTGGCCAGGGGATTGTCCGAGGCCGGCGGCCGGCTGGCGCTTTGCGATCTGCGCGGGGACGAGGCGGAAAAACTGGCCTCCGGGCTGGAAGGCTCGGCCGGATTCGAAGTCGACGTGCTGGACTCCGGCTCCATCCGCCGGTGCGTGGCCGGGGTGGCGGCGCGTTTCGGCCGCATCGACGTGCTGATAAATTGCGCCGGGATAAACAAGCGCGAAGGCCTCCTCGACGTCGCCGAGGAAACCTACGACCGCATCATGGGCATAAATCTCAAGGGCGTGTTCATGTTCAGCCAGGCGGTGGGAAGGCAAATGGTGGGACAGGGCGGCGGCAACATCATAAACATCGGTTCCCACAACGACGAGGACATGCTGGGCGGCTGCTCGGTGTACGGCGCCACCAAGTCCGGGGTCGTCGCCCTGACCCGGGCCATGGCGGTGGAGTGGGCCCAGCACAATATCCGGGCCAACGCCATCAGCCCCGGCCACATCCTCACCCCCCTCACCACCGTCACCTGGGAACACCCCACCCGTTCCGTCTGGCTCCGCGACCGCATCGCCATGCGCCGGCCGGGCAAGCCCGGGGAGCTGGTCGGAATTTGCGTCATGCTGGCCTCCGACGCCAGCAGTTACATGACCGGCCAGGCCTACCACGTGGACGGCGGCTGTCTTTGCGGCGGGGATCCCTGGGACTTCGACAGCCAATACAAGACGGATCGCTCCCGGATGCCCCTGTTCTGATTCGAATTTCGAGGGCGCCGGGCGCGAAGGCGGCGCCGTTCCCGCCCGCCGGAAGCGTTTTGGTTTTCCGGTCCCCGTCGATCCCAAACCCCAGGCGCGGGCAAGGGAAAGCGTCGAGTCGGCATCCACCCCGGAATGTTGAAAATTGATGACGGTGAGAGAGATTGCCGCGCTGGCCCATGTTTCCATCGGAACGGTGGACCGGGTCATCTATCGCCGGGGACGGGTGGCGGCGGAAACAAAGGCCCGAATCGAAGCCATAATAGAGAAATACCGGTTCACCCCGAACCCGATTGCCCGCCGGCTCAAGCGGAACCGCCCGTACCGGTTTTGCGCGTTCCTCCCCAGGAGGGATCAGGACGCCGGCTATTGGGGCCAAGCCTTGGAGGGAATCCAGGATGGCGCCGAGGAGATTGCCCCCCTGGGAGTGAGTACGGAAATCATTGAATACGACCGCTACAGTCCCGAAGGCATTGACAGGGCGGCGGCTTCCCTGCTGGCGGACAAGCCCGACGGAATACTGTTGTCTCCCATCATGCCCGGGAGGATGAGGGGCCTTATAGGCGATATCCGCGCCGCCGCGGTTCCGTACGTTTTTTTTGACTCCGACCTTCCCGGAATTGAACCGCTGTGCGCCATCGGCCAGGATTCCTTCCGGGGAGGATACCTTGCGGGCAGGCTCATGCGTCTTTTGGCCGGGAAGACGACGAGCCCGGTGGTGGTTCTCGATGCCCACGGGGAGGATTATCACATCACCCGCCGGCGGGACGGATTTTTGCGCTACGCCGGGGAACTGGGAATTTCCACGGTGGTCCGGGAATATTCCGGGTATGGGGAGGGCGAAATCGCGGTCGGCGAAATCGCCCGACTCCTCGACGAGCATCGCCGGCTCGCGGGAATGTTTGTCACGAACTGCATGGCGTATCTGGCCGCGGAAGCGGCGAGGAAGCAACGGCGAAAACGCCCCTTCGTCCTAGTGGGGTATGACCTTATTCCAAAAAACCGGGAATTGCTGCGTACGGGGGAAATCGGCGCGATTATTTCCCAGCGCCCGGAAAAACAGGGGCGCGAGGCCTTGTTGAGCCTGTTCCGCCATGTGGTGCTGGAGCAGCCCGTTCCCCCCAAAATCGACATCCCGCTGGACGTGTACATAAAAGAAAACATCCCCGGGCGATAACACCCCTTCCCCATCCCGCCTTCCGGTCCGCCCCCGCCGCGTGTTTTATTTTTTTCCTTGACAATCGATCAAATTACGTTATTCTGTCTCCATCGTTTATTTTATGCCAATTTGGCGTGAACGATCACGCAAAATTGGCGCTTTTTCGGCGGAGGCCGGAAGCGTTTTGGTTTTTGGACCCGCGTCGACCCCAAGTCTCAAGCGCGCGCGAAGGTTAGGATCTATCCATAAATAACTTATACATGTTTGGACAAGGAACCGAGTAGCGGCGGTAAATTTTCGCCCGTGGTTGGGCAAAAATTTACGAGAGCGACGTTGGCGACGCGGTATAAACATGTATAAGTTATTTATGGACGAGCCCTTAGGGAACGTGAACGGCCGAAAACCATGCGCGCTTGGGCATATCGCCGCCCCGGCGGGAAAAGGAGGGAAATTACTCTGTACGCGCAAAGTTGTTTTGCGGCGGCATTCCCCCGAATATTTTCCCCGCGCCGCCCGGCCACCTGAATCGCCGATCCATCCCCATGTCCAGGGCGGTCCCCCGCGAATCGTATCGCTTTCCCGCGCCTCGACCGTGAACCGTCCCGCCCTCTCCGCCGCCGCGGGCGCCGTCCGCTTTGGAGGCGCCGGCTTTCAAGATGATCGAACACGCGTGGTGTTCGTTCCCGCAATGTTTTCGGCACAAAAGAAAAGGAGGCGAAAATGCGGTGCAGGCAAAGGATTTTGATGGCGGCGGCATTCCTCTCCGCCCTGACGGGACTGGCTTTCTCCGGCGAGGCCCGGGGGAGGTTGATCGGAGTGATCATGCCGACCCGTTCGGAGGAACGCTGGATTAAGGACGGCACCGCGGTCAAGGAAGGCCTGGAAAAGCTGGGGTACGCCGTGGATCTCCAGTACTCGGACGACGACATCGCCACCCAGACCCGCCAGATCGACGACCTGATCACCAAGGGGGTGAAAGTCCTGGTCATCGCCTCCATCGACGGCTCCGCCCTCTCCAACCAGTTGGAAAACGCCGCCGCCGAAAAGATTCCCGTCATCGCCTACGACCGGCTCCTCATGCAATCCCCCAATGTCGATTATTACGTGTCCTTCGACAACTACAAGGTTGGCGGCCAGATGGGAGACATCCTGATCGCCGGCCTCAAGCTGGATCGGGCGACCGCGGCCAAGCCGGTAATCATCGAATTGTTCGCCGGCTCCCCCGACGACAACAACTCGGTCGGATTCTACCAGGGGGCGATGGACAAGTTGAAACCCTACTTCGACAAGAAGGTTCTCGCCGTGCCTTCGGGCCAGATAGACCGGGCCGTCGTCGGCACCCTGCGCTGGGACGCGGCGGAAGCCCAGAAGCGCATGGAAAACCTCCTGTCGGCCCACTATTCCGGGGACGTGGTGCTCAACGGCATTCTCTCCCCCTACGATCCCATCAGCCTCTCGACCCTCGAGGCCTGCAAGGCCGTCGGCTACGGCAGCACCCCCGGCAAGCCGCTCCCGGTGGTGGGCGGCCAGGACTGCATCGTCGCCTCGGTCAAGTCCATCCTCGCCGGCGAACAGTACGCCACCGTTCTGAAGGACACCCGGACCCTGGGGGCGGCCACGGTGTCGTTGGTGGACACCCTCATGCGGGGGAAGACCCCGGCCGGCATGGACACCGCCAGCTACCACAACGGGGCGAAGATCGTTCCGTCCCTGCTGCTCGATTCCGTCATCGTCACCAAGGAAAACGTGCAAAAGGACGTGATTGACACCGGGTATCACACCGTGGAGGAACTCGGCCTCTAGTGAAAAGCGGCTCTCAAAGTTTCGGTGCGTTCGTTTCGGGGCCGTTTTTTGCCGCGCCGGCCCGGGCCGAGTTGACGAAAAAACAACCCGTTGAAACGAAAGCGGTTGAATCCTTGAAGGAAATCGGGCGGCGGTTGGCCCGATTTCCTTCAAGGACGAGCCCTTGGAAGTCGACTGAAGGAGCGTTCCATGACCCGCCGGGCGGCGTTGCTTGAAATGAGGGGCATAACGAAGAAGTTTCCCGGGGTGGTGGCCTTGGACAAGGTCGATCTCCAGGTGCGGGAGCGGGAGATCCACGCCCTGGTCGGAGAAAACGGCGCCGGGAAATCCACCTTGATGAAAATCCTTTCCGGCGTATATCCCCATGGCTCCTATGAGGGGGATATCGTGCTTGAAGGCGAGATCTGCGCCTTTGCGGACATAAAGCAGAGCGAGCGGGCCGGAATCGTGATTATCCATCAGGAATTGGCGCTCAGCCCCTATCTTTCCATCGCGGAAAATATTTTCCTCGGGGACGAGCGGGCGAGGTACGGCATCATCAATTGGGACAGGACGCGCGAGGACGCGCTCGAATACATGGGGAAGCTGGGATTGAACGAAAACCCCAACCTGCCGGTGAACAAGCTGGGGGTGGGCAAGCAGCAACTGGTGGAAATCGCCAAGGCGCTGGCGAAGGACGCCAAAATCCTGATTCTCGACGAACCGACCTCGGCGCTCAACGAGAACGACAGCGAACACCTGCTCCAGATTCTGCGGGAGCTTCGGGACCGGCACCGCATTCCCTCCGTGTTGATTTCCCACAAGTTGAACGAGGTGGCGGAGGTGGCGGACCGCATCACGATATTGCGGGACGGCAGAACCATCGAAACCCTCGAGGTGGAACGGGACGCGGACGGCGGAGCTTCCATCGGCGAGGACCGGATCATCAAGGGCATGGTCGGGCGGGAAATCACCGATCGCTTTCCCGGGCGGGACAATCCCATCGGCGACGTGGTTTTCGAGGTGCGGAACTGGACGGTCCATAATCCCGACGATCCCGGACGGAAGAAACTCGACGACGTGAACCTGACCGTTCGCGCCGGGGAGGTGGTGGGGCTGGCCGGCCTCGTGGGTTCCGGGCGCACCGAATTGGCGACCAGCGTTTTCGGCAGGCATTACGGCAAGAACATCAGCGGCAGGACGTTCATCGACGGCAAGGAGACGAACCTCGATTCAATCCCCCGGGCGATTGAACAGGGCCTCGCCTACGTCACCGAGGATCGGAAGGAATTCGGCCTCGTGCTGATTGCGGCCATCAAGGAAAACACCACCCTGGCGAACCTGGGGAAGATCTCCAGCAGGGGCGTGGTCGGCGAGCAGAAGGAAATCCTCGCGGCGGAGGAGTACCGCAAGCGGCTCAACATCAAGGCGTCCTCGATTTTGCAGCTTGCCGAGAACCTTTCCGGGGGCAACCAGCAAAAAGTGGTGCTGGCCAAATGGCTTTTCTCCGATCCGCGGATCCTGATCCTGGACGAGCCGACCCGGGGCATAGACGTGGGGGCGAAACATGAAATTTACACGATCATCAACGCCCTGGCCGGCCAAGGCATGGCCTGCATTCTCATATCCAGCGAAATGCCGGAAATAATCGGCATGAGCGACAGGATTTACGTGATGAGCGAGGGGCGGATCACCGCCGAACTGGAAGGCAAGGCCGCGACCCAGGAAGAGATAATGAGGCATATTCTGTCCAACTGAGGATCTTGTCCATAAATAACTTATACATGTTTAGACAAGGAACCGAGCCGCGGCGGTGAATTTTCGCCCGGGGTTGGGCAAAAATTTACGGGAGCGAGGTTGGCGACGCGGCATAAACTTGTATAAGTCATTTATGGACGAACCCTAAGCGGAAATTCGACCGCCGCGGGGCGGGGCGGAACGGGGATTCCCATGAATATCGTCTTCGCGTTGTTAAAAAAGGACATACGGCGATACGGCATGGTCGTCGCGCTGGCGGCCGCCATGATCTTTTTCGGCATCCTGACCGACGGCGTCTTTTTCCGGCCGGTGAACCTGACCAACCTGGTGTTGCAGAACAGCTACGTACTCATCCTTTCGGTCGGGATGCTCCTTTGCACCCTTACCGGCAATGTCGATCTTTCGGTCGGATCCATCGTCTGCCTGGTGGGAGCGGTATGCGGGGTGATGATTGTGGACTGGCGCATGAATCCCTTCGTGACCATGTTCGTCGGGCTGTTGATCGGGGCGGTGATCGGCCTGTGGCAGGGCTTCTGGATAGCCTATGTGCGGGTTCCCCCCTTTATCGCGACCCTGGCGGGCATGCTGGTGTTCCGGGGGCTCGGGCAGGTCATCATGCAAGGCCAGACGAAAGCCCCCTTTCCGAGGGAATTCCAGGTAATCGCGTCCGGCTACATCCCCGATCTGGCCGGCGGCCTCGCGGTGGGAGGGACGTCGCTGCACCTCTTTTCCATCCTAATCGGCCTGGCGGTTGTCGCCGTCATCGTCGCGAGCGAGGCGAGGAAACGGGGGAAACAAAAAATCTACGGCTTTGAATTGCTGCCGAAGGGCGTCTGGATAGCCAAGCTGGCCGCCATCGCCGCGGTGCTTATGGCCTTCACCGTCGTCTTCGCGCTCTACCGGGGGCTGCCGAATATTTTGATTGTGCTGGGCGCGCTCATCGCGGGATACCACTTTCTCGCCGCGAAGACGGTCCCGGGCCGGCATATCTACGCGCTGGGCGGCAACGCGAAGGCGGCGAAGCTGTCGGGAGTGAAAACCGAACGGGTGATGTTCTGGATATACACGAATATGGCGATTCTCGCCGCGGTGGCCGCCATTGTCTTCACCGCCCGATTGAACGCGGCCACGCCGAAGGCCGGACAGAACTTCGAGATGGACGCCATCGCCGCCTGCTACGTGGGCGGTTCGGCCGTATCCGGCGGCATCGGCACCGTCATCGGCGCGGTGGTGGGCGGCCTCTTCATCGGCGTCCTCAACAACGGGATGTCCATTCTGGGGATCAGCACGGACTGGCAGCAGGGCATCAAAGGCTTTGTGCTTCTCTCCGCCGTCGCCTTCGACCTATATTCCAAGACGCGGGCAAGTTAGGGTCCGTCCATAAGCAACTTAGAGGCTGTTGTTAAATACCGGATCGTCCGGGTTAGACAAGGAAAAAGGCGCCGGCGGGATGATTTTTGGCCGGAGGTCAAGGGCAAAAATCATCCGAGAAGCGACTTTTGACGCAGTATAACCAGACGAGACGGCATTTAAAACACGCTCTAA
>JAISYL010000165.1 GCA_031269935.1 Planctomycetota bacterium | reverse complement strand
AGACAAGGAAAAAGGCGCTGGCAGGATGATTTTTGGCCGGAGGTCAAGGGCAAAAATCATCCGGGAAGCGACTTTTGACGCAGTATAACCCGATGAGACGGTATTTAACGACACGCTTTTAAAGGAAGTCGGGCGGCGGTTGGCTTGATTTTCTTTAAAAGTCAACCCGGAGACGCCCTTATTTTATCCGGGGCGGGCCGTCGATATGCCCGGAGTGGATTGACGCCGGTTCCCAAGGTTGAAACCGCCTTCCCGTCCGGGTATAATGTTATGGAGCGGGGCATGGAGGCCGACAACCAGGAAAAGGAGAGGCGGAACTCCCGTTTTGCCCAGGAGGAATTGGGAGAATTGCTCCGCCTTTTCACCAGCCTGGGATTGACGGTGGCTTTGGGGATAACGGGGTTCTTCCTGCTGGGACGGTATCTTGAGGGAAGGATTGCCTCTTTGGGAGTGCCGGCCGCCGGTTTCGGGAAAATCGCCGGCCTGCTTCTCGGTTTGTTCCTGAGCCTCTTCTGGTCTTATACGCGGATCGTCAGGCATCTGGATAAATATGCCGCCCGTCCCAAAAACGATCCTCCCGCCTCCGATCGCTCAAAAAAAGACCGGATCTGAACGGCGGCTTTTAAAGGAAACCAGACGGCGGTTTGTTTGATTCCCTTTAAAAGTCAACCCGAAATCCACCCGAGGAAACCGCCATGAAATGGGATCCTTCGCTCGACATCGGCATACCGGCGATTGACCGGCAACACCGCGAACTGCTGGATCACATCGTCTCCATCCTAATCGACTCCGAGTCGAGGAGCATAACCGAGTCGCTCAACTTCATGCAGGGGTACATGCAACAGCACTTCGCCTACGAGGAGGAGATGCAGAATAAATACGGCTACCCCAAAATCGAGGAGCATGTTCAAAGTCATCGCGACTTCTTTTTCATCCTCTCCCAGTTGGAGGACGATTACCGCATCAACGGGGAAGGCATCCTGTTGATGCTGAGAATCATGCAAACCCTCATCAACTGGTTTCTGGAACACATCGCCTATCAGGACAAGCTGTTTGGCGATTACCTCAAGTCGCTGGATCCCCGCCCGGACATTTTAACCACTTGACGATCCGGCCCCGGGGAATCGGCTCTGGCCGTTTTTCCCCCGGGCGCGGGAACCGGCCCGGGCCGGCCTGGACTTGGGATTACGGCGCGGATTCGCCTTTTGTCCGTCCCGGCCGGCCCGAACCTCCTCCGACGGCATGAGGATTCGATGCAAACGCAGGCGCTCGGCGTCGCTGCGCGCCACCTCGAGGCGGCGGCCGTCGGCATCCTTCCCGGAAAAAAACATGGCGGTTGCCAAGGTGCCGGGAGTCGGCAAAAAGCATTGCACCTGCCGGGGCCGCCAGCCGCGCCGCTTGAGCCAGTCGGCCAATTCCCGCATTTCCCGCTCCCCGCAGCCGGGGAAGGCGCTCATCAGGTAGGGAACGAGGTATTGCTCCTTGCCGCCCGCCCGCGACAGCCGCTCAAAGGATCGGATGAATTCGTTAAACACCCTGGCCGGGGGCTTGCGCATCAATTTCAGGACCTTGTCGGAGACATGTTCGGGGGCGATTTTCAACTGTCCCCCCACGTAATTGCCGATCAGGGCCTCGAGATAATCCCGCGACTCGAGGGCGAGATCGGGCCTGACTCCGCTGGCGGCCCGGATTCGCCTCACCCCCGGCAGCGCCGCCGCCTTGGCGAAAAGTTCCATCTGGGCCTCCTGGCCGGAATGGAAATTCCGGCAGCGCTTGGGATAAAGACAGCTTTCCCGGCGGCAGTCCGCCGGCTGGCCGGCGCAGCGGGCGCCCCACATGTTGGAAGTGGGCCCGCCCAGGTCGGTTATCGTCCCCTTCCAGTCCGCCGTCGCCGCCAGGCCGGTTATTTCCCCCAAAATGGATTTTTCGCTGCGCGACTGGACCAGCCGCCCCTGGTGGACGGCGAGGGAGCAAAAGGAGCAGCCCCCGCCGCAACCGCGGTGCGAAGTGAGGCTGCCTTCCAGCATGGCGGCGGCCGGGATCGGTTCGCCATAGGAGGGATGCGCCCGTCTCGCGAAGGGCAAGGCGTAAAGCCGATCCATTTCCGCCTGCCCGAGCGGCTCCGCCGGCGCCTCGAAAACCACCGCCCGGCCGGAAAAACGCTGAACCAGGGCGGGGCCGCCGTTGAGCATTTGCCGCTCGAAGGCGAGAGTCGCCCGGATCAGCAACTCCGGATCCGCGCGGATGGCCTCGTGCGAAGGTATTTCCGCCGCCCCGGCCGGGACGCGATCGGGAGGAACCGCGTATGCGCAGCCGGGCGGCCGTTCCCGGGCGATCGCCTCGCCCGGCTTGCGGCCGGGGGCCGGGGAGGCCAACGATTCCGCCAGGGCCAGGATGGACCTTTCGGCCATTCCGTAAAGAATGGCGTCGAGCTTGGCGTCCAGGAGGAGCGAACGGCGCAGGGAATCGCTCCAAAAATCATAATGCGAAGCCCGCCGGAGCGAGGCTTCGATTCCCCCGGCGACCACCGGAAGGCCGGGAAAGGCCTGGCGAACCAGTCCGGCGTAGACCGTCACCGCGCGATTGGGCCTGAGACCCGCCCGTCCGCCCGGGGAATGGGCGTCCTCGCCGCGTTTTTTGCGGAAGGCGGTGTAATGCGCCACCAGGGAATCCATCGCCCCGGCGGTGACTCCGGCGAAAAGCCGGGGCCGTCCCAGGCGCGTCAAATCGGCGGGGGAATCCCAGGCCGGCTGGACGATCAGCCCGGTTCGGAAGCCGTGGGCGACGAGCCAACGGCCAAGAAGGGCGGCGGCGAAGGCGGGGTGATCGACATAGGCGTCCCCGGAGACGAGGAGTACATCCAGTTCATCCCAGCCCAGGCTCGCCGTTTCTTCGCGGGAGATCGGAAGGAAGATCGGCTGCGGCAATCCGCTCATCCCCGTTCGCCCATCAGGCGGAGCACCGCCCGGGCCACTTCGGGACCGGAATTCGGCAGGACGGTGCGGCGCATCTCCGCCGCCATGGCGGAGCGGCGCGTCTCGTCCTTCCACAGCGACACCACCAGCGGCGCGAAAGTCTCGGTGGAGGCGGTGGTTTCCTCGTAGGAAAGGGCGGCTCCGGAATGAACCAGGGACAGGGCGTTGAGGCGCTGGTGATCGTCCAGGGCGGACGGGAGCGGCACCAGGATGGCGGGCAGGCCGGCGGCGGCGAATTCCGCCAGGCTTATGGCCCCGGAACGGGCCACCACCAGCCGGGAGCGGCGATAAAGCTCCTCCATGTCGCCGTGGAAGCCGTACACCTGGGCGGACACCCCGGCCCGGCGATAGCGGGCGCGGATTTCCGCCTCGTGGCCAGGCCCGGCCACGTGGATAAGCCGGCAGCCGGTTTCGCCGACAATGCGGCGGGCGGCGGCGGCGACGATTTCATTGAGGCGCTTGGCGCCCTGGCTGCCTCCCATGACCAGGAGGGAGTCCCCCCGGCACGGCGGTTCGGACAGCAATTTCAGGAAGGGTTCCCGCAGGGGCGAACCGCTATGGTGGAAGTTGGCGGGCGATTCGGCGAACCAGACCCGGGCCTCCTCGAACTGGGAGAAAATCTCCACCGCCCACCGGGAAAGCAGGCGGTTCACCCGGCCGGGAACGGTATTCTGTTCCAGGATGACGAGGGGTATGGACATGATCCTCGCCATGATTCCCGGGGCCGCGGCCGCGAAGCCCCCCAGCGCGGCCACGACATCCGGGCGTTCGCGGCGGAACAGCCGGTAAGCCTGCCAGAGGGCGAGGGCGAAGCGGGGGGCGTTGCCGGGCCGGCGCCAGGACAGGGGCGAACCCCGGCCGGCGGACAGCAATTCCAGGCGGTAACCCCCGCCCCAGAGCATTTCCCGATCCAGCCCCTCGTTGGTGCCGAGAAAGCCGACCTCCACTTCCGGGCGCAACCGGCGCAATTCGTCCGCCAACGCCATTCCGGGACAAAGGTGCCCCCCGGTTCCGCCCCCCGCCAGCCATATTCTCATGTCCAGGATCCCTCCCGAAGCGGGGCGGCCGTTTTGAACGCCGGCAAGGGCCGGTATTTTTCGCCCGGATCGGACTTGGCGCGGATCGGAGGTGAAGCCGGGCGGGCCAGGGAAAGCATCAGCCCGATCATGGAATAGAAAACCACCAGCCCGGAACCGCCGAAGCTGATAAAGGGGAGCGAAATTCCCTTGGGCGGCAGAAGTCCGGTCGCCACCCCCATGTTGAACGCCGCCTGTCCGCCGATGACGACGGTGATTCCGAAGGCGAGGAGCGAACCGAAGCGATCCCCGGCCCTGGCCGCCACCGCCATTCCCTGCCAGACCAGGGCGACAAACAGCGCCACCAGCGACAGGGTTCCGATTAAACCGATTTCCTGCCCGATTACGGCCAGGATAAAATCCGTATGCGCCTCGGGAAGGTAATCCAGCTTGGCCGGCCCCTGCCCCAGTCCAACCCCCCATATTCCCCCGGAACCGATGGCCAGCTTGGAAACATTGGTATGGAAGGCCGTACCCTCCAGCCAGGCGTCAATCCGGCCGGAGATGTGATCGAAATGGGTGAATCCGTACCATCCGGCGGCCGGCAGGGCGGGGGCGAGCAGGAGGAAAAGCTGCCAGGCGCGAACGCCGCCGGCGAACATCAGAACGACAAGAACGGCCCCGAGGAGGGAGGCGGTCCCGAAATCCGGCTCCATGGCGATCAGGCCCACCGCCAGGCCGGACACCGAAAACAGCGGCAAAACATGCCGGAAAAACCTCGGCCGGCCGTCCTTGACCCCGGCCAGAAAGGCGGCCAGTACGACAATCATGCCCAGCTTGGCCAATTCCGAGGGCTGTACGTTGAAGAAGGAAAACCGGAACCAGCGGTTGGCGCCGTTGACCCTGGTTCCCAGCGGGGTTAAGACCAGGAAAAGAAGAGCCAGGCAAAGAATGAGGATGGGAAGACCGAGCCGCCGCCAAAAATTGTGGGGAATCGCGGCCATGACCGCCAGGGCCGCCAGGGCGGCAATCAGCCAGGAGAGTTGATTCCAGGCGTAAAACGCCTCCCAGCCGTTTCCCCGGCCGGATCGGACGGCGCTGGCCGAGTAGACCATTATTATCCCGAAGCAGGTGAGGGACAGGACGATCGTCAGCAAACGCGCGCGGCATCGGGAAGAATCCGCCGCCGCGCCTTCGCTCCGGGACAAGTCTCGCATGGCATTTTTCCCTCCGTGGACCGGTTAGGGTCTGTAAAGAAATAAAGTTTACCCGTTCAGACGAGCCCCAACGAAGTATAAACGGGTAAACTTTATTTCTTTACGAGCCCTTGGGGAACGGATCAATGCATCTTCAAAAGGCAAATGGAGACTATCGCCAGCATCAATCCGACAATCCAGAGCCTCACCACCACATGGTTTTCCTGCCAGCCGCTGTATTCAAGATGATGGTGGAACGGGGCTATCTTGAACAATCTCCGTCCCGCCAGGCGAAAGCCGGCCACCTGGAGAATCACCGACAGGGCCTCGAAGACGAAAATCCCTCCCGCCACGACAAGAATCAACTCGTGCTTGGTGGCGATGGCCAGGTAGGCCAGGAGGGCCCCCAGCGCCAAACTGCCGGTGTCACCCATGAACACCCCGGCGGGATTGGCGTTATGCCAAAGGAAGCCGAACAGGCCGCCGAACAGCGCCGCCCCGAAAACGAACAATTCCCCGGCTCCGGGCACCAACGGTATTCGGAAAAAGGCGCAAAGCATGGAATTGCCGGCAATATAGGCCAGGATGGAATAGCAGCCGGCGACCATGGCGGTACAGCCGGTCGCCAACCCGTCCAAGCCGTCGGTCAGGTTCACCGCGTTGGAACAGGCCACCATGACCAATACGGCGAACAGCCAATAGGCCGCCCCCAGATCCGGGCCGATTTCGTTCCACTTGGTGAAGGGGATGACCAGGCGGGTGGGAGGGACAAGATTGCGCTCGCTGGTGGCCACGATGAAATCCGCCTCGTGATCCCCGGTCGGCGGCGCGCTCATGCCGAACCAGCCCGCCGAAGCGCCCCAGATCAGCAGTCCGACGGTCAGCGAGGACAACAGGACCTCGCCCAGGAACTTGTGCCGTTTCCTCAGGCCTTGCCTGCCCCAACCCCGGAGTTTCCAGTAATCGTCCAGGAAACCCAGGGCGGCGAAGGAAAGCAGGACGAATTGGCCAACCCACGCCAGGGGACTCGAGGGATCGCAGCAGACAAAAGCCGCCAGGGAAACCGCCGCCACCAGGAACAGTCCCCCCATGGTGGGAGTGCCCCTCTTTTTCCGGTGCAATTCCTGGAGTTCCCTGGCGTCCGGCTTGTTCACATCCTCGGTGGCCCGGCGTTCGGCCATGCGGCGGATGAAAATCGGGCCCAGGAACACGGCCGCCAGAAAAGCCGTAATCGCGGCCGCCGAGGCGCGAACCGTCAGACTGTCGAAAACCCGCAGGGGGCCGAACCAATTGCCGGCCAGCGACAGATAACGAAGCAAAAGTCATCCTTCGGCGAACCGGGAATTCCCGCGGTTCCGCGCCTGTGCCCGGAGCGAAGAAGATCCGGACGTTTTCGAATCCTTAGAGTCCGCCCAAAAATAACTTATAATGGCAAAAAAGACGGCTCTGAAACGAACGCCCTGAAACTTTGAAGGAAATCAAACGGCGGTTTGTTTGATTTTCTTCAAAAGTCCACCGTTGGCGACGCGGTATAAACTTGTATAAGTTATTTTTGGACGAGCCCTTAGGGGAACCAGTCCAGAAGCTGGTTGACCACCCGCTCCATCAACATGCCGCGGGAGCCCTTTACCAGCACCCGATCGCCCGGAAGCAGGAATCCGCGCAAATCCAGCCACAGCGCCTCGAGCGACGAATAATGGTGTACCACCAGGCGGACGCTGGCCTGGGCCGCCTCGGCCATGGCCGCCGATTCGGAGCCCACCGTGAACAGGGCGTCGATGTCCATCAGCCCGGCGGACAGGCCGACCTCCCGGTGCAGCCGCCGGCTTTCGCGGCCCAGTTCCAGCATGTCGCCGACCACCGCGATTTTCCTGCCCTCGGGCAGGTCGGCCAGGACGTTGAGGGCCGCCAGAACCGAATTGGGATTGGCGTTGTAGGAATCGTTGATCACCAGCAGTCCCGCCGCGGTGGCCAGCGGCTGGAGCCGTCCGGCCACCGGCTTCGCCCGGCCGAGAGCCTCCCCCGCCTCGGCGAAGGGGATCCCCAGATGCCTGGCGGCCAGCATGGCGGCCAGGCAGTTGCCGATGTTGTGCAACCCCAGGAGCGGCAGGGTGATTTTAACCCCCTCGGCCGTGAACTCGGATCCCGAGGCGGTAAGGCGTATGTCGCCGGCGTTGAGATCGGCCGGCCGGCCGGACAGGGAAAAGGTCGCCTGCCGTCCGGGGGCGCCGGCCCGCAGGATGTCGAAATTGGCGTCGTCGGCCGGAAAAACGGCCAGTCCGTCCTGGCGCAGCCATTTGAATATTTCCGCCTTTTCCCGGGCCACCCCCTGGCTGGAGCCGAACCCCTCGAGATGGGTGTCGCCGGTGGAGGTGATTATGGCCAGGGTGGGGACGCATATTTCCCGCAGGCGGGCGATTTCGCCCGGCCCGCCGGTTCCGAATTCCATTACCGCCGCCCGGGCGTCGTCCGGGCCGCCCAGCATGGACAGGGGCAGGCCGACCAGATTGTTCCAATTCCGGCTGGAGGTCCTGACCTTCCAGCGGGTCCCCAGAATCAGGGAAAGGAGTTCGCGGGTGGTGGTCTTGCCGTTCGATCCGGTCACCGCCACCCAGGGGATGAGGGGGGGATGCCAGCGGTAGCCGTTGGCCATGTCCCCCAAGGCCTTAAGCGAATCGCCGACCATGACCAGGGGCATGCTCCCGTATTCGCCAAGATATTTTTCCACCACCGCCGCCGCCGCCCCGGCCGCCATCGCCGGCTTGACGAATTTGTGGCCGTCCTGCTTCAAGCCGTTTATGGCGACGAACAGTTCCCCCGCCTTTATGGTGCGGGAATCGCTGGACACCCCCCGAATCCGAATGCCGCCGGCTTCCGGGGGTTCGATGGTGCCTCCGCACCATTTGGCGAGTTCGGCCAAAAGCAGGTTCATGCGACCGAGATCCTTGGAGTTGAGCTGAACCGTCAAGCGTAGGCGTCACGGCCGGCGCCGGCAAGAAATTTCCGGCGCCGGCCCTTGTTCTCCGCCCCGTCCGCCCGAAGCCGGACGGGCCCTTGGGGGCTTGCCTCAAGCCAAAAAGGCGTTCCGCACCAGCTCGCGATCATCGAGACGCCTCTTTTCCGTCCCCAGTATCTGGTAGTTCTCGTGACCCTTGCCGGCCACCAGGATTGCGTCGCCCGGTTCGGCCATGCCGGCGGCGCGAAATACGGCCCGCTCCCGATCCGGTTCCACCGCCACCCCGTCCGGGCGGGCAAAGCCGCCCATTATGTCTTTTATTATGGCCCCGGGATCCTCCAGGCGGGGATTGTCCGAGGTCACCACCACCCGATCGGAAAAATCCTCGGCCGCCCGGGCCATCAGCGGCCGTTTGCCCCGATCCCGGTTGCCGCCGCAACCGAATACCGTGATGAGCCTTCCCGGGGTCAGCGGCCGGAGGACGGAAAGGACGGACCGGAGGGCGTCGTCGGTGTGGGCGTAATCAACGAAGGCCGTCACTCCGGAAGGGGATTGGATGCGTTCCAGCCGGCCGGGCACCCCGGGAAAATCGGCCAGCGCCTCCCGGATTAGGTTGGCGGAAACGCCCAAACCCCGGGCGGCGAGAATCGCCCCCAGGGAATTTTCGAGGTTGTGGCGGCCAACCAGGGGGATATGAAACCGCCGGTTGAGGCCCGGTCCCGACAAATCGAAGCTTTGACCCTCCAATCCGCTGGCGACGGTTTCCGCCAGAAAAACCTCTCCGGGGAAACGTCCATCCCCCCCTCCCGCCGCCGGCTTGCCGCCGGCCCGGGAATAGCCGGCCAATCTGGCCCGGCAACCCTCCGCCAAACGGGGGGAGGCGGAGTCCCCGAGGTTGAAAACGGCCATGGCTCCGGGGTCGAGCCGGGAGAAAAGCAGCCGTTTGCTTTCCCGGTAACTGTCCATGCCGCCGTGATAATCAAGGTGATCCCGGGTAAGATTGGTGAAAACGGCGGCGGCGAAACGATGCGGCCAAACCCGATCCTGCGAAAGGGCGTGGCTGGACACCTCGGCCACGGCCGCCCGGCAGCCGGCCCGGCGCATCTCGGCCAGGCTCCGGGTGAAGCGCACCGTTCCCGGGGTGGTGAGGGGGGCCGGTTCGAGCTTGCCGCCCAAATCGTATTCCACCGTGCCAATCATTCCGGCCCGCCGCCCCGCCGAATTGAGGATATGCCGAATCAGGTAGGCCGAAGTGGTTTTGCCGTTGGTGCCGGTCACCCCGATCAATTCCAAATTTCGGGAGGGATATTGGTAAAAGGCGTCCGCCGCCTCGCCCAGCGCCTTGCGGACGTCGGCCGCCGCCAGGACGGGGACGCCGGGATCGGATTCCGGAAAACGGGGAAGAAGCAGGGCGGCGGCCCCGCGGCGGAGGGCGTCGTCCACAAAGTCCAGGCCGTCGGCGGCGGCGCCCGGCAGGGCCGCGAACAGGCAGCCCGGAAGCGCCTCCCGGCTGTCCTGGACTATCGCCCGGATCTCCGGGTTCCCCCGGCCGGCGAGTTCGGCCCCGCCAACCGCCTTCGCCAATTCAGCCAGCAACATCCCTTCCTCCCGGCCGATTCAACCCAGCGCCCCGTCGTCCTCCACCCATTCCTCCCACAAGCGGGGATCGATTTCGTCCGCGAGCCGATTGTCGTCGTCGGGAGCCCCCACCGTATAAACGGGAGAGGGGGAATCGGGCTCGATCCCGGCCGGGGAACCCGCCAGGGCGCCCACGGGAACCCCGGTTCCGGCGGGCAGGCCGAAATAGGCGAGAATCCGGCGGGCAATGGCGCCGCCGACCGGCGAGGAGGCTTCGCCCCCGTACTTTTTGGTGTCGCGGATGGAAACGCAAATCACCGCCAGGGGTTTGTCCCAGGGCGCCAAGGCCACGAAATTGGCCGTGTGCCGGGTTTTTGAATAGGGCCCGACGCCGGCGGCCCGCTCGGCCGCGTTGGCGACCATTTCGGCGGTGCCGGTTTTCCCCCCCAATTCGTATTCGGCCAGGTTGGCCCGGCGGCCGGTCCCGTCGGTTATGACCTTCCGCAGGGCCATGCGCATCAAGGCCGCCGTCTCCGGCGAAATCACCCGCCGGCGCATTTCCGGATCCCTCCTCAGGGACGTCCGGCCGGAAGCGTCCCGAACGGCGGCGACCAGGTAGGGCCGCGGCAACGTCCCGCCGTTGGCGATCACCGAATAGGCGGCCGCCATCTGCAGGGTGGTGACGTTGATTTCGTAGCCCATCGGGACCGATCCCATGGTGTAGGACGACCATTTCCCGGCGGCGGTGACCCTGCCCCCGACCTCGCCCGGCAGGAGACTCCCGGTTTTTTCCCCGAATCCGTATTTCAGGACATATTCGCGCATCCTGTCGGGGCCCAGGCGCTGGGCGACCCGCACCATGGCCGGATTCGAACTTTTCGTCAGGGCCATGAGAAGGGGCATCCTCCCGTAGGGATGGATGTCCTTGATGACGCGGCCGTTGTCCATGCGAAAGGTCGAACAGTCCATTTCCTCGCCGAAATCGGCCAATTTCTCCTCGATCGAGGCCGAGAGCAGGAGGGGCTTGAAAGTGCTTCCCGGTTCCTGCACGGTGGCCACGGCGTCGTTCCGGCGGTTACGGGCGGGAAAGTCGCCCGGACTATTGGGATCGAAGGTGGGGTGGTTGGCCAGGGCCAGAATGCCGCCGGTGAAGGGATCCATGACCACCGCGTGCCCCGTCGCCTCCGGCGACTCCCTTTTCAATTTCTCCATCCCCAGCCGCAATTCCTCTTCGACCATTGCCTGGACGGCGCTGTCAATGGTCAATTCGACCGTCAAGCCGTCCGGAATCCGGCTGTCCTCGGCCAGGGAGGAAATGACCCGGGAACGCGCGTCGCGGGCCACTATCCGTTCAAGGGGGCGGCCTTCGAGAAAGGCTTGGCAAAGTTTTTCCACCCCCTCCAAACCCCGGCCGTCCAGGTCGACGAACCCCAGGACGTGGGCGGCCGCCTCGCCTTGGGGATAGACCCGCCGGTAGGCCGGGGGGAACAGCACCCCGGCGAAACGCCCTTGGGCCCGCAGGGCCGTTTTCCGCCAGCCGGCGATCGCCTCCCGGGCCAATTGTTGTCCCTCGCGGTTGTCGGCCACCTTGAATTCGCCCAATTTGCGCGACCACAGGCGGAGATTGCGCCAAGCCCGGGACGCCTCCGCCCGGGCGGCGTCGACGGCGGCGGAAAGCTTGCCCCATTCCTCCTCGGACAGGCGGCGTTTCACCCAAACGAAGCGGACCGGTTCCTCGACGATTCCGTCCTTGCCGGCCACCCGCCGGCGTTTGTCCAGGCCCCTGAGCAAATTTTCCCGCTCGGCCGTCGACAGGTTGAGCGTTTCCCCCAGTTCGGCGAACAGCCGGGCGGGATCGGCGCCCTCGGTTTCCAAGAGAATCTTGGGATCCAGGGCGCAGGCCCTGATCGCCACCGACGAAGCCAACACCCGGCCCCGGGCATCCACGATGCTTCCCCGGCGCTCGGGTTCCCTTTGGACTCCGAAAACCTGCCGCAGGGTCTCCTCGGCGAATTTGTCGTGCTCAAGCACCTGCAATTGAAAAAAACGGGCCGCCACCGCCAAAAAAACCAGGCTGATCAAAACGCCGAACAGGGAGGCTCCGCGAATCCCCGCCTCCCCCGCCGCCGCCTTGCCTGTCCGGCCGCCTTCCGCCAGCATCGCTTCCTACCTGTCGGCCAAGGCCATCCGGATCGGCCTGTCGACCTCAAGATACGATCGATCCAAAACCGTCCCCGGTCCGCGCCCCTTTTCCCCGGCTTCCCCCGCCACCCCCCGTTCCGGGGCGCCTTCACCCAGCGCCACCAGCCCGGGAAGCCTTTCCCTCGCCAAGACGCCAAGTCGGGCGGGAGAGGCGAGTGCGCTTTCCTCCAACCTCAATTTTTCCAGCCGGTTCCTCAGATCATGTTCGCGCCTGGCCAATTCGGCCAACTGGTACCTGGCCCTGGTTTGCTTGTAAGTCTCCTGGACCATGCACCAACCAACCGCCGCCAACAGGGACGCTCCCAGCGCAAAGCCTCGAATGCTCACGGAAATCCTTTCCCGACCCCGACAATCCGTTGGCTAAACCTCCCGCCCGCCTTTCCGGGCGGCCCGGCCGGTCACAATCTCTCGACCGCCCGCAATTTGGCGCTCCTGGACCTGGGATTAAGCCTTACTTCCTCCCTGCCTGGCGGCAGGCCGCCGGGCAGCGCCCATTTGGCCAATCCCATTTCCCGCCAGCGCATAAACGTGCGTTTGACCAGCCGATCCTCCAACGAATGGAAGGAGATCACCGCCATTCTCCCCTTGGGCGCCAAGGTCCTGCCGGCCGCCGCCAATCCCCGGGAAAGACATCCCAATTCATCATTCACGCAAATCCGGATAGCCTGAAACATCCGGGTGGCCGGATGGATCCGCCCCCGTACGGGGATTGACTTGATCGCCAATTCCGCCAATTCTCCGGTAGTCTCTATCGGCCGAATCGCCCTTGCCTCTACAATGCTTTTGGCCAGGCGCCGGGAAAAGGGTTCCTCGCCGAATTTGAGGAACAGCCGACTCAACCTCTCCTTGGACCAGGTGTTCACAATGCCCCCGGCCGTCAATTCCCCGGCCGGATTCATCCTCATGTCGAGAGGCCCGTTCCTCTGGAAGGAAAATCCCCTTTCCGGGGAATCAAGTTGAACCGAGGATACCCCCAAATCCAGGACGATGCGATCCGCCCCGGACAGGCCCAGGCGACGGAATTCCCGATCCATGAATTCAAAGGGGAGATTGATGAAATCGACCCGGCAGGCAAGTCCGGACAGTCGGGCCCTGGCCAGTTCCAGGGTTTGAGGATCGCGATCGAAGCAAAGCAGCCGCCCCCCCTTCCCGATCAGCGATCCGAGCAGGTGGGCATGGCCGCCCAGGCCGGCGGTCCCGTCCACGACCGTATCCCCCGGCCGAACCGCCAGGGCCTCCACGACTTCCGCGGGCATGACGGGAAGATGCCTGGGCGTATGGGCGTCCGAATACGGCATAACTATGCATAACCAGTGGATTTTCAAGGAAAAGCGGGCCAACCGCCGTTCGATTTTCCTTGAAGTTTCTAAAATTCCTTTACGACCCCCAAGGGGATCTTGTCCTCCCGGCCGGACAAGGAGGCCGGGCCGGGCCGGACGCGGGCCGCCAATTCCCGGAGCACCTGGCTGCCGGCCCGATCAAGGGCGCGGCTGCCCTCCGCGGTTTCCCGCCCCCGGTGAATGCCCTGCAGGCGGAACAGGCTGCCGGACGGCATGCCCGTCATTCGTTCGTCCGCCCCCGCCCCCCGCCCTTCGGGAAGCCCGGGGGGAAATTCGGGGTTCCGGGCCGGGCCCCGGACGCCCGGGGGGGGGGCCGCCGCTTCGGAATTTTCCGCCGGCGCCCGGGGCGGGAGCGAAGCGGACGCCCAGCTTCGGAAAAACCAGATCCAGCCGACCAGCGAAAAAAGCAGCAGGGCCGACAGGGTCAGGCTCCATCGTTGATCGCGCCAAAACTCCTCCAGCGGATCCAAGGGGGGGGCGGGGCGATCCACCGCCGCCGCCACCGCGATCCTCCAGGGGATTCCGGAATTTTCCTCCCCCATCTCCATCCAAACCAGCTGCCCGTTCCCGGCCTCGGTCCATTCATTGTATTTGCCCGTGTACAACCGGGACGGATCGTCGCCCTCCCGGGCCGGGAAGGAGGCCGCCACCGCCCCGTCGGCGCCCAACAGCCAGCCTCCCCAGTCCGCGCCTTCCAGCTTGAACCCGGAAAACGCCCGGGAAAGCCGGGCCGCCGCCAGAGCGGCGTCCGGGGGCGGATTTTCATCGGGGACCGCGAGTTCCAGCTTCAGGGAATAGAAGCGCGCGGGGCCGCCGTGATCGAGAACCAAGTCCCGGATCAGGGTGGCGGTCACCATCTCCCCGGAACGCGAGCCCCCCCCCAGCCTCAGCGCCTCCCTTGAATTGTCCTCAATCACCTCGAGGGAGGCGCCGACGGGAAGCAGGACGGCGAGTTCCGGGGAGGCGGAACGCAGGGCGGCGAGGATCGCGTCGTCATCGCCCTCGTCCGGCGGGGGAATCTCCAGATAACTCCTCAGCCCCTCGAAACCGGAAGGGAAACGGCCGACCTCGCGCCGCCGGAAGCGCCGATTAAGCCTGGGATCGCCAAGGACGGCGGTCAAACGGCCATGAATGGCGGCCAAAACGCTTTTGGCCTCCAGCCGGAGGTCCTTTTCCCGCGCCTCCCTGGCGGCCAACCTGGCTCCGAGCAAATCCTTCGCCTGTCCGACCGCCCGGACAAGAATGTCCTTCGCCCCCAGGCGGGCGTTTTTTTCCAACTCCAACACCGCCCTGTCCGCGGCCCGGCGATCCGCCTCCACCTTGGCGACAAAAAGCCAAACGGAAAAGCCGAACAGAAAAGTGAGGCCCAGCGGGGCGAGCAGTCCCGGCCACGCCTGGAAAGCCCTTTCCCCCCTCCCTCCGGATCGGCGCATGACTAGCCTTGCTTAGCGGACTTTTAAGGGAAATCGAGCGGCGGTTGGCTCTATTTTCTTTAAAAGTCCGCTATTTATGCTTGATTTTCCGGAAATAACCGCCGGACACCCTCTTGAGATCGGTGATGAAGACAAACCCGCCGGCTTCCCTGGCGATTTTGTTGACGTAGGCCGCGTCGCCGCGCCGGCAAATCACATTGAACACCAGGTGGGGGCCGTTAAGGCCCTCCCCGTTCAGAACCGTGGCGCCGAACCCTTCCTTGTGCAAACGGTCCGCCAGTTGTTTTCCGGCCGCATCCCCCGTCATGATAATCTCTATCATGATGTAGCCGCTGGTCAGCCAGCTTTCGAGGTACGAACCGACTATATTTCCGGCGGCGAAACCGGAGCAATAGGCCAGAAGTTCCGGCAGGGACAGGGATCTCCCCCCTCCCATGATGGCGTTCATCACCAGGATGTACACCATCACCTCGAAAAAACCCAAGCCCGCCGCCATGATTTTCCGGCCCTTGACCAGCATGAGGATGCGAAACACGCTCATGGTCACGTCGGTGCAGCGGGCCAGGAAAATGATCAGGACGGTTATCAGAGCTTCCTGGTTCATGACGGCGCTCGTTTGTATACGGGTTCCGCTTGTCTTCCGGCCCGGCGTCCCCTCTTCACCGGCCGCTTCCGATTATAATGAAAGTCGGGGCGATGGCAAGCCGGGAGGAACCGCCCCGGCCCGGACCATTCCCCGGCGTCGCCTTTTTCCGCCCATTCATCGCGCTCCGGCGGACTTTTAAAG
>JAISYL010000161.1 GCA_031269935.1 Planctomycetota bacterium | reverse complement strand
GAAGCCCGCGTGGACGACGCCCAGGAGGAAGGAGAGGCAAGGGGGGAGATTAGGGGCATAGCGAAAGGCAAGGCGGAGGGTTTGGTGGAAGGCATGGCGAAAGGCATGGCGAAAGGCATGGCGAAAGGCAAGGCGGAAGGCAAGGCGGAAGGCCTGGTGGAAGGCCAAATACAAGGGATACTGCGGATCCTGACCACCCGTTTCGCTTCCGCCCCGGACGATATCCGCCAGGCGGTCGAAGCCAAAACGGATCTATCCGCCTTGGAAACGCTCCTCATTCACGCCGCGACCTGCGACACCCTGGACGATTTCAGGCAAAAGCTGCGTTGAGTGGGTGTTAGGGCTCGTCCATAAATGCCGAATCGTCCCGGTGGACAAGGAAAACGCTTCCGGCATAAACGACGTTCCGGCGCGCCCGCCGTACAAAACCGCGTTTTCAAAGGGCGCCGTTGAACGCCGGATCGTCCCGGACCGGTATCCGCGACCAGGCGTGGAAGCTTTCCAGGGCCGCCTCGACGCGGGTGAGGTAGCCGGCGTCGGCCCCGTGTCCGTCGAACTGCAGGCACAGGTAGGGCTTTCCCGCCCGGTTCATTATCTCCTTGAAATAGGTCAGGATGTAGCTGTCGGGCCCGCACATGAAATTGGTGAAATACACCCCGAACAGGCGCGGTCGCTTCGCCACCTGGGCGGCGGCGGCGAGAATCCGGCGCCCATAATGCCAATACATGTTGGCGAACTCGGGCAGGATGTCCCGGTCGTCGCAGGGCAGCATGTCCAGATAAAGCACCGGATAGCCCATGGCCGCCATTTTCCGGGGCAAATCCAGGGTCAGCCCGGGATCGACGGTGTTGTAGGGGCGGCCGACGCAAACTAGGCCCAGGCCGTTGTTCCGCTCCAGCCAGTCCAGGGCTTCCCGTCCCGCCGCCAGCGCCCTTTCCCCGAAAAGCCGCTGTTCGTCCCGGGCGGCCCGGAAGGCCCGTAGCGCCTCGGACTCCCCGACCCCCAGGGGGGCCAGGCCCTCCGCCAGGGCGCGGGCCACCTCCCGATCGGGGCGGTTGAGCAGCAGCACCGGGGAGAGTATCCTTTCGCGGTTGGGCAGGCCGTCGGCCGATTTCAGCACCCCGGGATGGGCCTGGACATAGCAGCAAAAATGCGCGTCGGTGAAACCGGGCGGCACGGGCTCCCGAATCATGTGGGGGACCAGCAGCCAATCTATCCGGTCGCCGGACAGGAGTTCGACCGCGTGGCCGTGGCTGGCCGCAACCGGAGCGCAATACTCGGCCGAGGAAATGGCGGTCCCGGCGCGCAGGGTCTCCTCCCCGGTCCGGGAGGAGAAAACCGTCCGGCAGCCCAATTCGTCCAGGAATTTTTTCCAGAAGGGATAATACCCGTAGGTCCCCAGCGACTGGAGGAGGCCCACCCGCCCCCGCCCGGGGCCGGGTGGCCGGGGGCGGGAATCCGGGGACAGCCAGGCGGCATGGCGCCGCCGCCACCATTCGAACATGGGGTTGTCCTTCACCCTCACCCGCTTGTCGCCGTAATCCCGGCCGCACTTCAATCCCCAGGCCAGGGTTCCGGAATCGGCGCGGATCAGCGACAGGTTGCAGTTGTTGCGGCAGAGATCGCAAACCTCGTACTCGATTTCCACCTTGGCGTCGGCGAAGGCCAGCCCCTTGAACCGCCCGGAGCGCCGTTCCTCCGGAACCCGCTCCCCCACCAGGAGGCACATGCCGAGGGCGCCGGTGAGGTGGCAAAAGGGGCTGACCTTGATTTCCTTCCCCAATTCGACCTCGAAGGCGGCCACCAGCGCCCGGTTCCGGGCGGTGGCGCCCTGGAAATACACGTGATCGCCGATGTAAAGCCCCCCCACCACCTTGTTCAGGTAATTGTCCCGCACCGAATGGAGGACCGCCGCCGCCACCTGATCCTTGTTCCAGCCCCGGGCGAGCAGCAGGTCAAGATCGCGCTCCATGTACACGGTGCAGCGATCGGAGGTTAGCGGGCAGGGTTTGCCCATGGCCCGATCGGCGTATTCGGCCAGGGGAATCCCCAGCTTCAGGGACTGCTCCTCGATGAAGCTGCCGGTCCCGGCGGCGCAGACGTAATTCATGATCGAGTTGTAGACCATGCCGTTCTGGAGCTGGGTGAACTTGGCGTCCTGGCCGCCCAGTTCGATGATGGTGTCGACCCGGGGATCGATGAAGACCGCGGCGGCGGCGTGGGCGGTTATCTCGTTGGTGGCGAGATCGGCCCCGATCAGGGCCCCGATCATCCGGCGGCCGGAGCCGGTGGCGCCGACGCCCCTGATATCCAGGCCGAAGCCTCCCTTTTCCTCCATCTCCCGGGCGGCCCGGAACAGGAGCTGCACCGCCCGGATCGGATCGCCGGAGGTTTTCCGGTAAATCCAGCCCACCACCCGGCGCCCGCCGTCCAGGAACACCGCCTTGGTGGAAGTGGAGCCGATGTCCATCCCGAAGGTCACCACGATTCTCCCCGAACGCGGGGCCACGATGGCGATTTCCGAATCGTCGGAGTTATGCCAATGGCGAAACCAGCTGGAGTCGGGATAGGTCGACAGCCGCAGCTCCAGGGGCGGGCGCAGGCCGTCCTTCCCCGCGGCCGGTCCGGACGCCCCGGCCGGAGCGAGGATGGCCCGGGAATTGGGCCGCGACCGGCCGGAGGAATCGCCGGCCGCCCGGGCCAGGGCCACCCGGGCGGCGCCCAGGGCCCCCACCAAGTGGGGATCCTCGGGAACCGCCACTTCCACCCCCAGTTTGTCGCGGATCGCCCCGGTCACCACCGGGTTGATGGCGACCCCGCCGATGATCGCGGTCTTGCCCGTCAGCGCCCGGCCCCCCAGAAGCCCGTCCACCGTGGAGTTGCCCAGCCCCACGCAGAGGCCGGCGGCGATGGCGTCCACCGTGAATCCCTCCTGCTGGAGGTGGATCATGTCGGACTTGGCGAAAACGGCGCAGCGGGTGGCGACGGCCGGAGGCTTTTTGCCGTAGCGCCCGGCCCTCAGGCCCAGTTCGGCCGGGGGAACCCGCAGGCGGAGCGACTGCTGATCCAGGAAGGCGCCGGTGCCCGAGGCGCAGGCGCTGTTGATGGAACTCCTCTGATAGCCGCCGTCCTCGGACAGGCGGGTCAGGCTGAAGGAGCCGCCGCCGATCTGGATGATGTTCCTGGCGTCGGCCATCCTGGCCCTGGTCCCCTCCAGTCCGGCCACCACGGGATCGATGAAGCCGCCGCCCAAATCGGTCAGGCCGCCCCCGCCGGAACCGGTCCGCACCAGGCCGGCAATCCGATCCAGGGGATAGGCCGACAGGATTTCCCGGGCGGTGGCCGCCGGCTCTCCTTGGTGGCGCCGGTAATCGGTTTTGACTATCCCCCCCTTCCCGTCGATGAGAACCGCCCCGATGAAGAGGCTGCCCGCGTCCAAGCCCAGGTAATACATTTTCACGTCCCCGTTTTAGCGGATTTTCAAGGGAAATCAAACTTGCCGCCGCTTGATTTCCTTTAAAGTTTCCAATGCCTCGCGTCGCAAGGAGATTGTTCCCCGGCCAATCGCCGGAAAAAAAAGCCGGCGCCCCTTGAAGCGGAGGCCGGCAAGGATAATTTTAAGGGTTTCCCGGCGATTGGACAAGGCTTTTATGGACTTTTAACCTTGACCGAGTACTTTAGAAAGGGATTTCCTTGTATGGTTCGAGAAGCCCGCGCCTGAACTCCACCCCCGTCCCCGGAGCGTCGGGAGCCACCCCCATGCCGCCTTCAAGAACCAGGGGCCTGGCTGTGTACCGGTCTATGGGAAACGAATGGGCCTCCACCCAACCCGGATTGGCGACCCCGGCGACCAGGCTTACATGCAGTTCCTGCATCCCGTGCGAGCAAGCCGGCAGGTTGTGCGCCCCGGCCAGACCGGCCACCTTGAGAAAACCGGTAACGCCGCCGATGTTGCCGGCGTCTATTATCGGGTAGGCGATCCTTCCCACTTCGATGGCTTGCCGGAATTCAAAAATAGTGTGGAGGTTTTCCCCGGAGCCGATCGCCAAGCCGCCCTCCCGGCCAATTCTTTCATAACCCTGGTGGTCGTCCGGCACGGTCGGCTCCTCCAGCCAGAGGGCGCCGGTTTCCTTCCGGAAGAACCTGGCGGCTTTTATGGCGGTGTCGACCGGCCAGACCATGTTGGCGTCGACCATGAAGACGTTTTCCCGGCCCAGGACCTCCCGAACCGCCAGGGCGCGGTCAAAATCATCGGACAGTCTCTCCCGGCCGACTTTTATCTTGACCCCCCGGAAACCACTCCCGAGGTAGCGGCGAGTGTTCGCCAGCAGCTTTTCCAGGCCGAAATCAAGATCGATGCCGCCGGCGTAGACCCTGGCCGTCCGGCCGCCGCCGCCAGCCATTTTCCACAGGGGCAGGCCGGATTTCCTGCCCCGGATGTCCCATAGGGCGATGTCGACCGCGGAAATGGCGAAGGAGGCGATGCCGCCCCGGGCGACATAATGCACCCGCCATTGCAGGTCGTTCCAAAGCGCCTCGATGCCGTCCGCGTCCCTTCCCAGCAAATACGGCCCGAGGTCGTACCGGAGCAGGGCCAAAATCGCCCGCCCGCCCAAGCCGCCGGTATAGGTGTACCCGATTCCCTCCAGGCCGTCGGCGGTGGCGAGAGCGCAGGTTATCAACTCGAAATGCGTATGATCGCCGTGTTTGGCGTCCACCAGAGTCTCCTCCAGCGGCACCCGGAAGTATTCAAAGTCAACCTTGACTATCGCGGCCATGCTCAATCCTTTTCAGATGTTGTCGCAGAGGAAACCGCCGTCCACCGGAATGTCCACCCCGGTGACGAAGCCGGCGGCCTGTTCCGAGGCGAGGAAAACCATGGTCCCCTTCAAGTCGTCCGCCTGTCCCAACCTCCCCATCGGGGTGCGGGAAACGACCTGGCCGCCCCGGGCGGAAAGCCTGAACGGTTCCCGGCTTTCCAGGAGAAGTGCCTCGTTCTGGCCGGAGAGAATGAATCCCGGGGAAAGGGAATTGACCCGGATGCCATGGGGAGCCAACTCCTTGGCCGCTCCCCGGGTCAGGTTTTTCACCCCCGCCTTGGCGGCGCTGTAGGCCCAACTGGTCGGCAGCGATTTGTAGGCGGTGAGGGAGGCGACGTTGATTACGCAGGTTCCCCGCAAGCCGGCCGCAATCCAGCGCCGGGCGAAAACCTGGGTCGGGATCAGCCATCCGGCCACCAGGTTCAGCTCCAGGACATCCCGGAAGGCCGGCAAATCCTGTTCCGTCAAGGGCGCCCGGCTGTGGTTGCCGCCGGCGTTGTTGACCAGAATCGAGGGAACGCCCAGAGTCGAGGCGGCGCGTTCAAAAGCCCGCTCAACCTCGGCGGGATTACCGCAATCCGCCGCCTCCATTCCCACCTCCCCGCCCCCGGCTCCCCGGGCGAGCAGCCTTTCCCTCGCCCCCGCCAGTTTCTCCGGGGAACGGCTCCATAGCGACACCTTGGCGCCGGCCGACAAAAAAGCCTCCGCCATGGCGCCGGCCAGGAACCCGGAACCGCCGGTGACGACCGCGGTCCGGCCGGCCAGGCTGAACCAATTCGCGCTGTTTTCCATCTTCGAACCCGCTTTCAGCCAAGGGTCTGTCCATAAATAACTTATACATGCTTAGACCAGGAACCGAGCCGCGGCGGTAAATTTTCGCCCGTGGTTGGGCAAAAATTTACGAGAGCGGCGTTGGTGACGCGGTATAAACATGTATAAGTTATTTATAGACGAGCCCTAAAACCATTCCGCCCCCGCGCCCCGCCCCACCTTCACCTCGGGGATTTCCACCCGTTTCCCTCCCCCCAGGGCCGATTCGTGGGCGGCCAGGCCAACCATGGTCCAGTTGGCCGCCCGCTTGACGTCCACGAGGGAATCCCGGTTCTCCCGGATGGCGGAAACAAATTCGTGCACCATATGGGGATAGGAACCGCCGTGGCCGCCGCCCTGGGCGAACGAGGCCTGGTCCTCCCCCGCGTCCCGGCCGCCCCGGCCGGTGAAATGGGCTATTTCCGCCGGCAAAAGCCGCCCATAATCGGGAACCTCGATCCGCCGGGCGTCCTCCAGGCCGGTGAATTCGGCCATCCCCTCCCCCGCCAACTGCCCCCATTCAAGCGACATGCCGCTGGCGTGGACGTCGAAGCTCTCCCGGTATTGGCGGATGGTGTCGAAAAGCGAACGGGTGACTTCGCAGGCCAAATCGGATTCCCGGAGCTTCAAGAGGGCGGTCTCGACCGCGAAGGGGGAGCCGTACTTGGCCGCGTACTCGGGCCGGATGCTTCCCGAACCCAGGCAATGCACATATTCGCAGTCGGCCCGGGCCAGGCACAGCAAGGGCGCGACCGCATGGGTGGCGTAGTGCATGGGCGGGAAACCATACCAATAGTCCGGCCAGCCCGGCATCGACATGTTTTGCTGGTGGGAGCCCCGGAGGAACTGAATCCGGCCCAATTCGCCGGACCGGAACAATTCCCTCGCATGGAGGAATTCCCGGGTGAACACGGCGGTTTCCATCATCATGTAGACCAGGCCGGTTTCGTCCCGGATCCGGGCGATCTCCAGGCATTCGTCCCGGGTCGCCGCCATGGGGACGGTGCAGGCCACATGCTTCCCCGCCTCGAAGGCCGCCCGGGCCATCCCGGCGTGTTCGCCGGCGGGGGTGTTGAGATGGACCGCGTCTATATCCCCGTCCCGCAAAAGTTCGGCGTAATCGGAATACGCCCGCTCGACCCCGAAACGGTCGGCGATCCGCCGGGCCCGGCCGAAATCGCGCTGGCAGACGGCGAGGCAACGGGAAGCCGGATGCGCCTGGTAAATGGGCACGAAATTGGCTCCGAACCCCAGACCAACCACCGCCACCCCGATTTTCCCCATCTTTTCCGTCCCTCCGTGAAAGTTGATTTTTAGAGCGTGTTGTTAAATGCCGTCTCGTCGGGTTATACTGCGTCAAAAGCCGCTTCTCGGATGATTTTTACCCCTGACCGCCGGCCAAAAATCATCCTGCCAGCGACTTTTTCCTTGTC
>JAISYL010000115.1 GCA_031269935.1 Planctomycetota bacterium | reverse complement strand
ATCCCGCCCCACGGTCAAAACAATTACCTCCCCGGCGGTTCAACACCTCAATGCAAGGACGCGTTCAGTCCAACGTGGTTTTCACGGCGGCAAGGCGCCGTGAAAAACCATATTCGTTTAGACAACAAAGTATAAACATGGAGCGGTTATTTTTGCGCTAGCCCCTTATTTTGGCGGCCGTGCAACCGGAATCGCCGACAAAGAAAGCCATGCGGCCGATTGGCGCCGACAGCCCCGGCCGCCACCCGGGGGGAGGCTTCACTCCCCGGTTTCCGAAAGCAATCCGGAAAGCCACGCCGCCCACAGGATCGCCGTTCCCCTCCCCAGTTCCACTTCCAGCCCGTGGCCGGACGGATAAAGCGATCCGGCGTCGCCCTCCCGAAGCCAAGCGGAAAAATCCCTGGCGCTTCGGGCGGAAAGGCCGATTTTCCCCGCCAGGCCGGCCAGCCAATCGGCGGCCTCCCCCAGGGAAATTTCATCCGGTTCAATCTCCCAGGCCAGAAGGGGTTCGTTCCCCCGGGGTTCGGGAGGGCGCCAATCACCGGCCGGAAGGTCACCCTCCCGGCCGGCGGCCAGGAAAACCGGTTTCCCCTCCGGTTTGGCCGCCTCCGCCCCCGCCACCAAGGAAAACCCCCGGTAGGTTATCCGGCGGAATCCTCCCGGCCGTCCTCCGGATTCGGAGATTCCCCAACCCGAACCCGGCGAGGCGGCGAAAATGTCCAGCCAGGCCAGCAAGCGGGGATAATGGCGGAGAAAAGCCCCCTCCTTCCGGATTGGGCCGGAGAGGAGCCAATGGAATTCCCCCCCCCCGTCCCGCCAAGCGGAAAAATCGATCCTTTCCGGGATCAGCGCCCGCAAATCCAGGTTGGCGGCGGCCAGGGGGTTCCCGGCCAGCTTCAATATCCGCAGCGGAACCTTGGGGTCGGAGAGGCGGATCCGGATTGACCCCGGGCCGGCGGAAAGCCCGGCCGGCGGGGAGGAGGGGACGGCTTCCGCAATCGGCAGCGGATGGTTGAGCCGGATCCGGAAACTTAAGTCGCCGTCCCGGGCAAACGCTTCCGCCTCCAGGGAATCCGGGAGGGACAACCCCAGCCGGAACAGCCAGCCCCGCAAATCAATTCCGGTCCGCCAGGAGGCCAATCCCAGAAGGGGGCGGAAATTGAACCAGGCCGCGATTCCCCCGGGATCCCTGGCCAGGAAGGCGGCCAAGCTTTCCCGCCAGGAATCGCCGGCCTCCCGGACCGGTTCCCCGCTCCCGGCCCGGGCCCGGGCGAGAACGCCGGCGTCGCGGGCCGCCAGCCGCCGCACGATTCCCCCTCCGGGCCGGGAAACCTCAAGGATCCGGCCGGAATCCGGGAGAGGGGAGGGTAGCCAGTCGGCGGGAGGCGTTTCCCCGCTCGGCCAGTCGCCGCCCAGGATGGCGGCGGCGGCCAGGGGATTGCCGCTTTCCGGCAACAGGCAATACCAGAAATCCCGGACGCCGCTTTTTCGCAGGGCCGCCAGCCATTCCCGCAGGGAGATTATCCCGTTTTCCCATCCCGGGAGCCGTCCGGAGTAATCGAAATCGCCCAACCCCAGGAGCGAGGCGAGGCGGCCGGCCGCGAATTTTTCCGGAAAGCCGAAATCCTTCAGCCGGATTACCGCCAGGGGCTGGATATCGGGCCGAAGCGGCGGCGGTTCGGCTTCCCCGGCTCCGGCCGGGAAAAAGGCGGCCAGGAGCAGCGCCAAGGCGAGATTTGCCCGGGCCCGGGCGGCCCGGGGACGGGTTGGTCGGGAAAACGACGTACGCTTGCCTCCCTATTCGCGAAAACGCCAGCCGCGAAACTTGAAAGTCCACAGTATAGGGGCGGGCCGGACAAAATCAAGGGGTGAGTTTTCGGCGCGTTCGGACGCATTTGAAATTGTCGCCGGCCGTTTCCCCCTTCGCCCCGCGTTCGCGGGGCGCGTGCGCCGCGGCCGCCGCCCGCGCGACTCCCCGGCCCTTCCCGCCGCGAAGCGGCCGTACCGCGTCGACCATGATGTTGTTGGCGTGAATGAGAATTTGAACTCATCCGCGCGAGGTTCGCCGATTTTAAGTTTGACTTGTAAAACAAAATCGCTATTATCGCGCCCGTACGGTTGTTATCGACGGATTCGCCATTGTCGCAACCGTCGGCCGCATATGAAAGTCATGGTGGACAGGCCGGGCGGCCGCGCCGCGAGGGCGGGCCCGGCCCCGGAAAAAAGGAGAGGCTGTGAGAAATCCCATCTGGTGCGCGTTGGCTGTCATGCTGCTGGGCGTATTCCGCGTTTCCGCCGGAGAGGGCGAGGTGAATATTTTCACGGCGCGGCACTACGAGTCGGACAAGCAATTGTACGAGGAATTCAAGAAAGCCACCGGCATCGCCGTCAACACGATCAGCGGCAACGCCCCGGAATTGATTGAACGGATCAAGCGGGAAGGCGGGAACACCCGGGCGGATCTGTTCATAACGGTGGACGGCGGCATTCTCGGCACCGCCAAAAAGGCCGGCGTCCTCCAACCCGTTCGGACCCCCGCCATCGACGAACGCGTCCCGGCCCACCTTCGCGACTCCGAGTATCACTGGCTTGGCCTGACCACCCGCTGCCGCGTCATAGTCTACTCGAAGGAACGGGTGAATCCGTCGGCGCTTTCCACCTATGCCGCGCTCGCGGATCCCGAATGGAAGGGCAAAATCCTGGTCCGGTCCTCCGCCGGACTCTATGATCAATCGCTTCTCGCCTCGCTGATCATCCTCGACGGGGCGGAAAAGGCGGAGCGGTGGGCGGCGGGCATCGCCGCCAACCTGGCCCGGGACCCCCAGGGGAACGACCGCGACCAGGCCAAGGCGATTGCCGCCGGCAAGGGCGACCTGGCATTGATGAACACCTATTATATCGGCCAGATGCTCAATTCAAAGGATCCCGAGGAAGTCAAGGTCGCGCAAAACACCGGCCTTTTCTTCCCCGATCAGGACGGCGGCGGCGTCCATGTCAACATAAGCGGCGTCGGCCTCGTCAAACACGCCAAAAACCGCGATAACGCGGTCAGGTTCATCGAATTCCTCCTGGACATTCCCGCCCAGGAGAGGCTTTCGTCCGGCAACTACGAATTTCCCGTCAATCCCGGGGCCAAAAAACACGAACTCCTGAAAAGCTGGGGGGACTTCAAAACCCAGCGGATCGACTTCAACCGGCTGGGCGACGAGAACCCGGAGGCGGTGAGAATATTCAGCGAGGTCGGCTGGAAATAGGATGGCCCGCCGGACCGGGGGAATGCCGTCCCTGAGCGGATGGACGGCGCTAAGCCTATTGGTCCCGATCGGCGTGGCGCTTCCCTTCGTTTTTTTGCTCGCCGGGCTGCCGGGCGGCGAAAGCGATCACTGGCGGCGGGTGCTGAGCCGCATGCTGCCGACCTACATATGGGAAACAACCCTGGTTGTGGGCGGCAGCGCCGGCCTGGCCGCAATCATCGGCGTCGCCCTGGCCTGGTGCGTCGGGCTGCACGATTTTCCCGGACGGAAGGCGTTCGAGATCGTCCTTCTTTTGCCCCTCGCGATTCCCTCGTACATCGCCGCCTACACCTACGACGGCCTTTTGGGGTATACGGGGGCTTTCCAGACGGCCCTGCGCAACCGCCTCGGGATCGACGTCAATGACTACGGCTTTTCGGCGCCGCGCCTGGCCTGCGCGATTTTCATCTTCGCCATCACCCTCTATCCCTATGTCTACATTTTCGCGCGAACCTATCTCCGGAACCACGGCGCCTCGATGCTGGAAAGCGCGATCCTGCTCGGCGGAGGCCGGGGCCGCGTCTTTTTCCTCGTGATCCTCCCCCTCCTGCGGCCCTCCCTCGTCGCCGGCGGCACCCTGGTCTGTCTCGAGGTCCTGAACGATTACGGGGTCACCAGCCACTTCGGCATCCATACCTTCACCACCGCCATTTTCGCGGCCTGGTTCGGCATGGGCGAGGCCGGCTCGGCGGCAAGGCTGGCCTTGATGCTTTTGGCGGCGGTATTGCTGGTGATTCTCGCCTCGAAAGCGTTGCAAAAGGCCGGCCGTTATCGCCTGGCGTCGGGGAAGGAAAAGGGGAGCCGTCCGCGAAGGCTGGCCGGATTCGCCGCCGCCCGCGCGTTTTCCCTGTGCCTGGCCGCCGCGCTGGTTTGCTTCCTGGTTCCCGTGGGGCAGATGCTGGCCTGGGCGCGCCTGTCCTGGGACGCCGGGACGGTGGGCTCGCTCGCGCCGCATCTCCGGCAGACGCTTTTCGCCGCCGGGGCCGCGACCGCCATCATCATGGCGCTGTCGGCGGCGACGGCCCTGGCGGGCCATGCCCGCCCCGGACGCGGCTCGCGGCTCGCCGCCCAGGCCGCCAGCATGGGGTACGCCATTCCGGCGGCGGTTTTGGCGATCGGGGCGGTCATGCTCTTCGCCGGGATCGACCGGGCCACCGCCCGTTTCGCGCCCGGCTTCCCCGGGGCGCCGCTGGGAATGACGATTTGCCTTTTGCTCTACGCGTACGTGGTGCGTTTTTTCTCCGTCGGATACCAGGCGGTCGAGGGAGGGTATCTGAAAATGGGCCGGCTGCCCTCCGAGGCGTCCCGCACCCTGGGGCGCGGCCCCGTCATGACCTTCCTGCTGGTTGAACTGCCCCTGCTCGGGAACGCGCTGATCGGCGGTTCGATACTGGTCTTCGTGGACATCGTCAAGGAGCTGCCGCTGACCCTGATCCTGCGGCCCTTCAATTTCAACACGCTGGGGACCAGGGTCTACGAGTTCGCCAACAACGAGGCCATTCCCGAAACCTCCCTCCCGGCGCTCGCCATCGTCGTGATCGGCGCCGCCTTCGTCGTGTTCATGCGGTTGTGGGACAAGGGGGGCGAATCGTGACGCCGGGGGACCCGGGGGGAGCATTCCTCCGCGTCGAGGGTCTGTCCTTCCGCTACGGCCGGTCGGCGCCGCCGGTCCTGCGGGATTTTTCCCTGGCTATGGGCGAGGGCGAGGTGGTCGGCCTGGCGGGAGCCAGCGGCTGCGGCAAGACCACCTTGCTGCGGCTCATCGCCGGACTCGAACGCCCGCTGCGGGGAACAATAAAAATAGACGGCTTGATCGTGGCCGGCCCCGACCGGTTCGTTCCCCCCGAGAGCCGCCGGGTGGGCATGCTGTTCCAGGACTACGGGCTGTTTCCCCACCTGACCGTTGCCGCCAACATCGCCTTCGGCCTGCATCGGCTGGCCCGGGCCGAACGGAAGCGGTGCGTGGCCGAAATGCTGGAATTGATCCGGATGCCGGAATTGGCCCGGCGCCATCCGTACGAATTGAGCGGCGGCCAGCAGCAGCGGGTCGCCCTCGCCAGGGCGCTCGCCCCCCGGCCCAAGCTGCTGCTCCTCGACGAACCGTTTTCCAATCTCGACGCCGGCCTTCGCGCGAGCATTCGCGGGGAGGTGCGCGAGATCATCTCCTCCTCCGCCGCGACCTGCCTCCTGGTCTCGCACGACAAGGCCGACCTTGAAGCCGTTTGCGGAAGGATCGTGGCGCAATGAGGCGCCGGGGGTTTGACCGTCTCCGGCGACCGCGGCGGCTAGGGACGGCATTTACTGGAAGAATCCGTAGTAAATGTCAAGGCCGTATTTGTCGACTATCGCCGCCAAATCCGTCTCGCCCGCTCCCAGGATATCGTCCAACACCTTGACCGCGTCGGCGTCATAGGCGAAACCCTGGTGGTTTATGATAAGTTCCGCCATCCTCACGACGGCGGCGTCATGCGCCTCCTTTTGTTTTTCGTCGGTTTTGCCTTTGAAATGCCAATGCCCCAACAATTCCTCGCAATAATTCGTCACGTCGTCCCGGTTATAAAATACGTATCCCATGACGTTCCCTTTCGTTCCCTTGCTTCGCGTCCAGTATACCCCCCGTCCAATGATTGTCCAGGGGACATTCCCTTCTTTCAGGGCTCGATCGAGACCTTCCCCCTTGCCGGGATGACGGTCCGATTCCGGGCGGGCGGACGTTCAAGCGCCGGCTTTGACTGAATCCGGGCGGGCGACGGTCCGCGTATTTCCGATCGAACTGCAATCCAAGGTCAAATTGACATCTCCTTCCCGTGACCCGGCATAAACATGTATAAGTTATTTATGGACGAGCCCTTAGCCCATATTTTCGTCCGCGGCCGGGACAAAATTCGCGCGAACGGCGAGGCGGCGCGGCATAAACTAGCGCCAGTTAATTTCCGGCGGCCGGAAATTACATGTTTGACCGATTGGGGGATTGCCGGTACAATATGTGGTAAACCGCCCGGAGGAGGTTTGGGGAAGGGATTTCGCTTCGCGGCGAAGCGCTAATTTCCCGGGCCGCGTTTTCCGAATACGTCCCCGTCTTAGGAGCATCCCATGCGTCTGCTCGCGACCTACGCCAAATTCACCGGCCCCGATCCAATCCAAAACTCCATCGAGGCGGCAGCCAAGATCCGGGCCGATTTTTCCGGCTTCGATCCGGCCCAGGTGGTTTTTTTCTCCGGCGTCGATTACGACGGCCAACGGCTGGCCGCCGAAATGCGCCAAGCCTTTCCCGGGGCGATCACCTTCGGCTGCACCTCTTCCGGGGAAATCGCCAACGGCGTCATGCTCCGCCAGTCGGTGGCGGCCATGGCCTTCGACCGGGACACTTTCGATATTTTTGAAATGATCGTCCTGCCCCACGCCGGACCCGACCGGCAATTGAACGATCCGGCCAAACTGGTCGACGACGCCTTCGCCGGGTTTTCCGCCCGGCTGGGAGTCCCCTCGATGGACAACCTGGACTATTCCAAGTACCTGTTCATGGTTTTCGCGGACGGAAGCAATTATTTCATCGAGCCCATAATGGAGCGGGCCGGTGACTTGACCTCGGTTCCCTTCTTCGGCGGCATGGCCGGGAACGATTTGCTGGATAATAAATGCATCCAGGTTTTTTTAAACGGCGAGGCCCACCGGGACGCCGCGGTTCTTGCCCTGATCAAGCCCAAGTACCGCTTCGCGGTCCTCAAGACCGAGGGACTTGTCATCACGGACCGGGCCTTTACCATCACCGATTCGGATTATGAGCGGCGGTTGCTGAAGACACTCGATGATCGCCCGGCCATCGAGGTGTACGCCGAAGCGATCGGGACTCCCGTACCGGAGATCACCATGGAAAAATCCTTCGCCCAATGGCCGGTGGGGATCATGGTGGGGGATGAACCGTTCCTCCGCTTCCCCATGAAGGCGCTGCCGGACGGGAGCATGGAATTCGGCCACGCCATCCGGGAGGGCTGCCGGCTGAAACTATGCCGCCTGGGGGGGACCCTCGCCTCCACCGCCCGGGCGCTGGCGGACATGGAGAAAAAACTGGGAGGGATCGCCGGCATTCTGCATGTCAATTGCATGTTGCGGCATAGGGAGCTGGAGGAGCTGGGCCAACTCGAGGAGTTCGGCGATCTCTTCAAGGGCTATCCCAACGCCGGCTTTTCCTCGCATGGCGAAATTTACATTTCCATCGCCAATATGACCTCCACCATGCTGGTATTCGCCAAGGATTGATTCGGGTTGGCTGGCTTTGGAAGCCAACCCAAATGAAACGACGGCGAAAAGCTGAAAATCCCCGGGCCGGAAAGAGGAAAAGCCATGGAATTCAAGTTCGGAGTGGACTCGTTCATCTGGGCGGAGGTTTTCGGCGAAAAGGATCTGTGGATCATCCCCAAGGCCAAGGAACTGGGCTTCGACTATCTCGACCTGGCCATCGCCCATCCCGAAAGCTTCCCCCTGGAGAAGGCGAGGGCGGAAATCGCCGGGTGCGGCATCATTCCCGTCACCACCACCACCCTGGGCAAGGACACCAACATCGCCTCGCCCGACGCCGCGATTAGGAGGAACGGCGTCGAGTCCCTGAAAACGCTGGTCGACATCAACTACCGCCTGGGGTCGGCGATTCTCGGCGGCGTCAATTACGCGGGCTGGGGCTGCCTGTCCGGCAAGCCCCCCACCGACCAGGAGTACGACTGGTCGGCGGACGCCATGCGGGAAGTGGCGCGATACGCCCGGGAGAAGGGCGACCTGATCATCGCGGTGGAGGCGGTCAACCGTTTCGAAACGCACCTCATCAACACGGCCGAACAGGGAGTCGCCTACTGCAAGCGGGTCGGCCTGCCCAACCTGAAGGTGCACCTGGATTGCTTCCACATGAACATCGAGGAGACCTCCTTCCCCGCCGCCGTCGAACTGTGCGGCGGGGAATACCTCGGCTACGTCCACGTCAACGAGTCGAACCGCGGCATCCCCGGCACCGGCCTGGTGCGGTGGGGCGACTTCTTCGAGGCGCTCGGGAAGGTCGGCTATTCCGGGCCGCTGGTCATCGAGTCCTTCGACCCGAATTTCGAGGAATTGAGCAGAAACTGCGCCATTTGGCGCCGCTTCACCGACACCGGCGAAGAACTCGCGGTGCGCGGCCTGGCCAACCTGAAAAAAATCGCGGCCGGGATCCGCTAGTTGGACTTTACGGATTGCTAGCGGCCCCCGGAGGAAAGCCAGTTCTTTTGCGATTTCCAGGTGCGCTCCCACATCTGGGCCGCGAAGCCCAGATCCCGCTGGACCTCCCCGTCGTCCGGGGCCCAGGCCAGGGCCTCCTTGAGGCGGGCCACCGCCAGGTCGTAGCGCCGGCGGCGCACCAGGACGGTGGCCTCCAGGCGGTAGGCCCAGACATGGTAGGGGAACAGGGCCACCGTGTCCCGCAACACCTTTTCCGCCTCGTCGTAGCGGCCCAGCTCCATAAGCATCTGGGCGTAGTCGCAGGCCACGTCCGGGCTTTCGATGCTGGTCTGGATGGTGCCCTCCAGCAGGGCGAGCGCCTCCTTTTCCCGCCCCAGCTGGCGCAGGGCCACCGCCCGGGCCGCCACCACGTCCTTGGGGATTTCCCCGCTTTCGTCCGGCTTGGTGAGTTCCACCACCTTGAGATACTCGGCCCGGCCGACCTGGTTGGCCTCGGCCCGGTAATTCGCCAGTTCCAGCCAGCCCCAGGGATCGTCGGGCTCGGCCGCCGCATAGGCCTGCAGGCGCAGGATGGCGCCGCCGAGGTTGCCGTCCCGGCGCTGGAGGCGGGCCGCGCCCATGGATCCACGCTTGTTGGCCGGCTGCCTCTCCAGGGAAAGGCGGTAGAAGCGCCTGGCCTGGGGGGTGGAACGCAAGTCCTCGTAGGATTCGGCGATCGCGGCCAGGGCGTCCCCGGTCAGGCGCTCCGCGATGCCGGGCGAACGCTTGCGGACCCGCTCGAAGGCCGCTATCACCAGTCCCGGCCGGTTGTCGTCGGCGCGCAGGGACAGCTCCCGGCTGAAGATTTCCCCCGAATCCGGGAAAAGCTCCCCCGCCTCCCCCATCACCCGGAGCGCCCCCGCGAAATCGCCGTTCCAGACATGGCGGTCGATGGCGTCCAGCCATTCCGGCTCCCCCCCCAGCCGGGCTCTTTTTTCCGCCAGGGCGTACTGGCGCTCGAAATCCCCGATCACGCTGTAGGCGTCGGCCAACTGGATCATGGAAGTCAGGTCGTCCGGGGTCCCGGCCCAGTCGGTGCCCTCAATCCAGCCGAGGACCTCGCGGAGCCTTTCCTTTTCGTTCACTTCCGAAAGGACATAGGCGGCCCGCATCATGGTGTCGCGATCCCGGCCGGCGCAGGCGGCCAGGGCCTCGGACAGGGCGGACTCCCTCAGATCCCCGGGCATGAACCCGGTCTTGTCCCGTTCCCCCAGGGCGGCGGCCAGGTAGGCCTCGGCCAGGGAAGCGTGCATCGCCGGAGTGGCGTAATCGCTGGAACGGGAGAGGAAATCCCTGGCCTTGGCCAAATCGTTGATTTCCAGGGCCCACCAGACCAGGGTGGAGGCCAGTTCCGGATCCCACTGGCGGCCCAGGCGCTCCTCGCCGAAAGCGAAGGCGGCGTCCCGCCGCTCGGCCCGGACGGGACTGTCCTCGGGGGCGGCGTCGGCCGCTTCCAGCAACTGCCCGGCCAGTTCCAATTCCAGATCCGGATTGCCGGCCGCTAGTTCCTTCGCCCGCAGCAGGGAATCCCAGGCCGCGTCGGCCTCCTTCTTTTCCAGTTGGGCCCTGGCCAACCCCAGCCAGGCGTTTAAGTTGTCCGGCTGGAGTTCGGCGACCCTTTTCCAGAAGGCGAGGGAGACGTCCCAATCCCCCCTCCGCTCGACCAGCCCGGCCTCCAGAACGACGTTCTCCGGTTCGGAATCGGGGAAAAGATTACGGTTTTCCCGGTAGACCTCCCAGGCCCGGTCCAGCCAGCGATCCGCCTCCTCCGGCCGGTCGGAACGGTAAAAATCGTTCATGGTTTCGCAAATGTCTATCACCCCCCGGATTTCCTCGGCGGCGACGCCTTCCTCCGCCTCCGGAGAGGTTTTCCCCAGGCGGGCCAGGGCCGCCGCCACCCCCTGGCCGTCCCCCCGGGCCGCCGCGAACCTGCCCAGGCCCAGCCAACTGGAACTTTCCTCCGGGTATTCCCGGGTCAGGCGCTCCCACAGGGCCGCCGCCGCCTCCGGCTTGCCCTGGCGCTCCCGCAAGTCCGCCACCAGGGCCAGGTAGGCGCGGTTGCCGGCCAGGGGCCCGGCGGCCAGGCCCTCCGCCAGGCGATCGGCCTCCTCCAGCCAGTTCCTCGGCCGTCCGGCCCCTCCCCCGCCGGCGAGGCCGTCCAGGAACAGCAACGACTCCAAAAGCCCGAAGGCGTCGATGAAATCGGCCGCCTCCAGCCTGGGCAGGGCCAGGTCGACCGCCCGGGCCGCCTCCAGCGGCTTGTTCTCGCGTACGGCGGCCCGGGAAAGGCAAACCAGCTTTTGCGTCGAATCGGGTTCCCGCTCCACCTCGGCCCGCCAATGGTCCAGGGTCTTGTCCGGGTTTTCCAGCAGGGTGTAAAAAACGCCGTCGGGGTTGATCTCGACCCCGTAGGGGTTGTCCGCCGTCTTCAGGCGGCCGAACAGTCCGGCCAGGAGTTCGAAGTCGCCGCCGCGGTAGGCCAGGTTGATGCCCATGAGGATGACGTCGGCGGTGGCTCCGGGTTCGTCGATGAATTCCCTCAGATAAGGGACGACCCGCTCGTAGTCGTCCCTCTCCAGGGCGACCCGGAGCGCGGTCAGGCGGTTGGCCCGGAGCACCGCCGCCTCCACCGGCATTTCCGCCAGCTTCAGGGCCAGGGGGAGGTTCAGCTTCTCCTCGGCCGATTCCCGCAGATACTGGACGATCCCGTGGACGGTGGCCTCCGGAAGCGGCTCCTCCCTTTCCGATTCCATGAGCCGGAGCAGCACCGCGTCGGCCTTGTCGTATTCGTTGTTGCGGTAGAGGAGGACGGCGTATTCGAAACTCCGGAACAGGTTCAATTCGTTGAAGCCGGCCATCTTTTCCAGGGCGGCCACCGCCCCGGCGGTGTCCCGGCTCGACATCAGGATTTCAAACAGGGTCTCGTAGTTTTCGTTGGTCATGAGGCCCAGTTTTTCCAGTTCGTGGGCGGCGCGGATGGCCTCGTCGGAATCCAGCTCCCAGGCCCGGTTGAGGAAATAGCGCTCCCAGGCCTCGGGATTTTCCGGGTCCAGCTCGATCACTTTCCTCAGCGCCTCGCATTCCCCCTCCAGGTTGTTGTCGTCGGAGCGCCAGCGGGCGATGCTTAGCCAGGTCTGGGGATTGTCCAGGTAGTCCCTTTCCGTCCGCAGAAGGGTCTCCTCCGCCTTCTGGAGATCCCCCACCTTGTCGTAATAGGCCACCACCTGGAGCATGAAGTTCCGATCCCGGTATTTTTCCGGCAGCAGTTCCAGGGCCTCGTCCACTTCGTTGTCGTCCACCAGGGCCAAGGCCAGGGGATATTGTATTTTCGGATCGCCGGGGCGCCGCCGGTTGGCCTCCCGGTACATTTTCGTGGCGTTGGCGGGGTCGTTGAGCCGGCGGTAGAGTTCCGCCAGCTCCAGGCAGGCGTCGGCGTCCCGGGGGTCGTTTTCAATCCGCTGGTGGAGTATGCGCATGAGCTTTTGCAAATCGTCCGCCTCGCGGGTCATCTCGACCAGGGTGTCGCTGGTCGGGATGGAGACGTAGATGGCGCCGCAAATCACCAGGACGAAGACGAGGATGTGCCTCCAGTTAATATTCAAAACGGATCTCCAGCCATTTTCCCGCCCCGGCCGGCAATTCGAAGCGGACTCGGCCGTCTTCCAGCCGCTTGGCGGGGCCGCCGCCGTCCTTGCCGCCGGGAATCTTGGTCGTCGCCCGCCAATTTCCCTCCGGCGCCCACAGTTCGATGAAGCTTTTCGACCAGTTGCGGCATTCGGCCCGCCAAAAGTGGTCGCCCCGCTCGACCTTGCGGATTAGCCCGCCGGCCCGGGCCAGGGCCGGCCGATCCGGTTCCCGCTCGCTCAGGCGGACCTCTCGGCCCGATCCCCGGGGAGGAGCGACACGTAAAGCGTGCCGTTGTGGCGGGAAAAGCCGGCCACGTTCCGGCTGGCGTCCAGGTCGACCGACCGCGCCTCCGAATCGAACCTGAGGGTGCGGCAACTGGCGTAGTTCTCCGCCCACCAGCCGCCGT
>JAISYL010000106.1 GCA_031269935.1 Planctomycetota bacterium | reverse complement strand
CTTTCGAATTTTGGCGTTCGCCCACGATTTCCCGAAAGGACGATTCGTCCTTGACAACCTCTTCCCTGACTTCCCGGCTCGAATGCATCCTGGCGCCAAGGATATAAAACCAGCTCATTTTCTCCAGAACGTCCCTGGTATTTGCGCTTAGCATGCCCCGATCCGCCACCAGACACCCAATTTCCTTGCGATGCAAGGCGTTGGAATCTTTAAAGGGAATCGGGCGGTGGCTGGCCCGATTTCCTTTAAAAGTCAACTTTTCAGGTAGGGCGTATCGCAGGGCGCGTTCCAGTAACGGAGCGTTTCGTCGTCCATCCTCGCCAGGAACATCTGGAACCCCGCCTGTTCCTGCACCGTGAGGAGCTCCCCCACGTAATTCGCCGCGATTTCGACGTTCTTCGCCTTCAGAAGCTGTTCGCAGCGGCGGTAGACGATGAAGAGCTCCATCAAGGTGGTCGCGCCCGCGCCGTTCAAAATCAGCATCGCCTTTTCGCCCGCCCGGATGGAGAGATCGGCCAGCAGGACGTTAAGCATGATTTCGGCGGTCTCGTCGGCGCTCTTCAAGGGCTGCCGTCCACCGCCGCCCTCGCCGTGCTGCCCCATGCCGATTTCCATTTCGTCCTCCCCCAGATCGGCCAGCATGATGCCGGTGGAGGGATGGGTCGCTCCCCGCACCGCCACGGCCAAAGCCGCCATGTTGTCCGCGAAACGCCGGGCGACGGCGGCCACCTCCTCGAGGCTCCTACCCTCGGCCGCGGCGGCGGCCGCGATCTTGAGAACCGGCACGCAACCCACAAGCCCGCGGCGATCGCCGCCTTTTTCGCGCGGAGCGTTGGAAACATCCTCCTGGGTGACCACCTTGACCACATGGAGCCCTTTTTCCGCGGCCCGCTTCATGGCCAGATCCCCGACCAGCATGTCGCCGGCGTGGTTCAGGACGACAAACAGGACGCCTCTGCCCCTGTCCGCCAGTTGGATGGCCTCCACGCACGCTTTCGCCCCCGGAGCGGAGAAAATGTCCCCGACCACGCTGACGTCCACCATTCCCTCCCCGACGAAGCCGGAGAGCGCGGGTTCGTGCCCCGCTCCGCCCTGGGTGACGATGGCGACGCGATCGGCTTTTTCCAGCCGGTTGTTGACCACCATATTGCCGGGTTTCAGGGTCACAAGATCGCGATGCGCGGAGGCGAAACCCTCGAGCAGCTCTTTTGTCAGGTTTTCCGGGGAATTGATGAATTTCTTCATCTTCATCGTTTTCTCCTCTTCGACATCACCGATCCCGGGCCCGTTCTTCGATGCCGCGCTGGAAACCTTTGAACAGAAGCGCCGTACTTACCGCTCCCACGTCGGGGGTTCCGAGGGTCTTTTCCCCGTAGTTGCGGGCCCGCCCGAATTTCGACACCTGTTTTTCGGTCTCCCGGAGTCCCCGGGACGCGGCCGCCGCGGCCGCCCGCAGGATGGACGAAACGTCGTCCGGCGCGCTTTCCGCCGCCTCCGTCGCGGGGATCAGGACATCCATCAAGGTTTTGTCCCCGACCCGCGCCTTGGTTATCTCGAAAAGCGCGCTTCTGGCGGAGGAAAACATCGCTTTCAGCGTCGCGGCGCCAATTTCCGCGTCGTCGTCGGAAAGCGGCCCGGCGAACCCTTCCAGCAGTACGCCGTAAAGGGGCCCGGCGCTGCCGCCGGCGATCTCCAGGCACCCGGAGCCCAGGCTTTCAATGAAGCTTTTCGCGCTTTCGTCCCGCCGCTCGCTCAGGCGCGACAGAATCAGGGCCGCCATTTTGCCGATGGTGACGCCGTGGTCGCCGTCCCCGAAACGGGAATCGATTTCGCTGAGACGGGCGGTGTTTTCCTGCCAAAGCAGGGCCGCGAAGCGGAACATGGAAAAAAGGGATTCCTTTGTCAACACCATACGCGGCCCCTCCGCAAGTTTGCAAGCGAACCCCGGCGACTCCGGCGGGGCGGGAAACGGCGTCCCGCGGTTTTGATTCGCGCCCCGCCGCCTCAAGGCGCCCACGGGCTTTATGCGGCCCCGTCTCCGGCCTCGGGCAGAATTCCGTTTATTCGGACGACCATTTCGGAAAAACGTTGGATAAAAGCCTCCAGATGAGTCTCTATCAATTCAATGTCGCCGTCCCTCCCCGCCTTTTCCAGGAGCGAGGCGTCGTTCGACAAGGCTTCCGCGCCAATATAGGCGGAGGCGCTTTTCAGCGCATGCATCCGGATGACGAAGGATTGTATCCACGGCAAGGGGGAACCGCCGACACGCGCCCCTTCCGATTTTTTCGCGTTGGCGGTTTTTTCCAGCGTTTCCCCCAGGCCCGGCAGGAATTTTTCCGCGTCCCGGCAATATTGGGCGAGGACGTTCCGGTAAAGGACCTCGACCCCCCCGCACATGACGATTCCCTTCTCCACATCCAACCCCTCGACGAAACCCAGGCGTTCCGTCACGGTTTGGGGCGTGCCGACGGAGGCGGGGTCATGGGACAACCGGCGTTTGCCGCTTGGGATCCATTTGTTCACGAGCGCGTTCAACTTGGCGGGTTCAATCGGCTTGGCCAGGTAATCGCTGAAGCCCTTGGACAAAAACATTTCCCGCATCCCCGCCAGGGCGTCGGCGGTCAGCGCGATTATGGGAATCCGCCCGAAATACTCCCCCCCCAGGGCGCGAATCCGGGCCGTGGCCTCAACGCCGTTCGTCCCGGGCATCAGGTGATCCATAAAGACGACGTCGTACCGCTTGTTCTTGACCATTTCGACGGAAACGTCCCCGCCGTTGCAGGTGTCGATTTTCATCCGATAGGGCGCGAGAAGCCCCGCGGCAATCTTGAGATTGGTGTTGATGTCGTCCACAATGAGCACCCGGGCCTCGGGAGCGGTGAACCCGGGCTCGACCTTTTTTTCCTTCCGGGTCTGCCGGACGCCGTTCAGGAGATTCGCCACCGGAGTGGCGTAAATCGGCGGGGAAAGGACCGGAAGGCTGCTGAAGGGCATGTTTTCCTCCGGGGCGAGCATGAGGACAAGGGTGGTGCCGAGTTCCAGGCGTTGGACAAGCGCGACCGCGCGGTTCAGGATGCCGACCGGCATGAACGCGAAAGCGTGACGGCCGGTTTCCAATTCCCCTAAAAAATGATCCGGGCTGTCCGCCTTGACCGCCGGCACCCCGAGATTTCTCAGCGTTTCCGAAACCGAATCGGCAAGCATGGGACATTCGCCATACAGGATCACTCTTTTTGAATCGGGATTTTTCACCGTCGCCAGTTGAACGCCTTCGGAATATTTCTGCGGAATGACGGCGGTAAACGTCGAACCCTTTCCATACTCGCTCGATACGGCGATGTCGCCTCCCATTTCGGCGCAGAGTTTTTTGGTAATCGCCAATCCGAGGCCGGTGCCCTCGACATTTCGGTTGCGCTGGGCGTCATCAAGGCGGGTAAAGCCGCCGAAGAGTTTCGGCAGGTCTTCCCCCTTGATGCCGATGCCGGAGTCGGAGACTTCGAACCGCAGTGAAATCATGCGGTTATCCATCACATTCCCCGTTACGGCGCATTTGACAAAGCCGTTTATGGTGTATTTCACCGCGTTGGTGAGCAGGTTAAACATGATTTGCCGGATCCGCACCTCGTCCCCGGTCAATTCGTTGGGGAGGCGGGAATCAATGTTGACGAAAAATTGGATGGGCTTGCCATAGAACCTCACCCGGATCACATTGATCACATTGTCGATGAGGGACGAGAAACTGTATTGGGCCAGGGTGAGCTTAAAGCTGCCGGATTCGATTTTCGACATGTCCAGAACATCGTTGATGATGGAAAGCAGATTCGATCCGGCCTGGCTGATGCTGATAAGGGACTCCGACAGGCTCGTCGACGCCGGCGTTTCCCGGAGGGCCAGCTCGCTCATGCCGATGATGGCGTTGAGCGGGGTGCGCAGTTCATGGCTCATTCGCGCCAGAAAATCCGACTTATACTTGTTCTCCTTGTCGGCCCGCAGGTTCTTCGCGCTTATCCTGACGATGATAACGGCCATAAGCAGGGCCAGCAAGATTCCGAGGAAGGTCAGGTTCGCGGCGACCTTGCCCATCGTGATGTTCATGTTTATGTTGGAGGAGGGATTTTCGGCGCGGTGTTGTCGCAAAATTCCGAGAATGGAGGAATGCGCCAACATGACCGTCAAGGCCAGGCCGACCAGCATGAACAAGAGATGGGGCATGGCTGTTTTAATTACCCGCTTCCATTCCATGCCGTCTCCGTCCTTGAATCGGATGCTCCAATACACATCCGGCCCACCAGGCCGGCAGGATTACGATTTTCAGGAAGGGAATCGTCTTGGGGCCGGCTTAGGCCCCATACCCGCTTTGGCTTCGTTTTTCATCAAGGACTTCGGCAATGGCGCGTTCAGGCGCGAGAGGAGGCGGGCGTTCAACTCCGAAGGTTCGGGGATTCGAAGCGTCCAGGAAGCCTCCCCCCAGGTTATTTCATTCGGGCACAAAGTCTTCAAGGCGTCCAGGCCATTTTCCACCGTCAATTCCAGGCCGGCCCAGGCCTTCGCCAAACGACGCCGGATCAGATACGAAAGCATCGCCGCCAATACCTGCCCCCGGACGCTCTCCGCCGGGCGCGGGCATGCCGGATGCCCGGTTTTGGACATCCGGAACGCCTGTTCCGCCCTGGCCAGGTCCTTATATCTGGCGTGGATCGTCTCCGCGTTGGCCAGCGATTCGGGCAGGTCGGTGACTATGACGCGGCAGCCGTCCAGACGGGACGCCTTCAAGCCCGCCTCTTCATCCAGGCGCAAGGCCAAGGTCCGCTCCGACGACTCCACTTGGCAATAGGCGTCCATGCCCAGCTTCCTCACCCGCGCTTTCATCCGCCGGACCGCCAAATCGGCCTTGGCCAGGGGATGTTCCCGGAGGCGGCGATTGGACTCCTCGATTTTCGCGTTCAGGGAGGCGAGCTTGCGTTTGCGTATGGCCGCCATCCCTTTCGCCCGACCGGGATTCCGGCGGACAATGAAACGCCGGCCGTCTTCCCCGGCTTCACGAATTTTTTCGTCGAAAAGGCTCATTGGGAGCGCGCCTTCCCTCACCAGCCTCTCCACCGCGGGTTTGCCCAGGGCGGCAAGGTAATGGAAGCCGTGCCGGTTCAAATCCTCGATTTGTCCGCTTTTGATCATCCCCCGGCGGCCGACAAAGGTCACCTCCCGGCGGCCGAAGCGATCCGCCGTCTCTTTTATCCGCGCCGCCAGGGTCTGAAAATCCCAACCGCCGCCCCGGAACACCTCCACCGATACCGGGTCGCCCCGGGCGTCGGCAAGCAGACCCACCCCCATCCGCTTCCCGCCCTTCTTCGGGTCCCGGTTATGCCCTTGGGCGGCGAAAGCGTTTTCCTCCCCCTTCAGACAACTGGAGGTGACGCCATAGAAATAAAGATTGCTCCCGCCTTCCTTCCGGCGCTTTCGGAAAAGGCTCGCTTCAATTTGCTCCTGGCGCTGGCCTAACCAAGCAAGATTGCCATAGAGGTCGTCCTCGGAAAATCCCTCCTCCAGCCCCACCGTTTCCGCCAAGGCATGAATGTCATGCAACCTGGCCGCGCTTAGCCTGGAGCCCTGATCGATTACCCCGGCTATTATCCGCCACAAGGCAAGCCGGGCTTCCCGGCCGTCGCCCAAGGCCTTGACGATGCCAAGCTCCTCCGCCACCCGCTTCACCGCCCATACCGCTCCCAGGGATTTCCCCTGGCGCTGGCGGAAGTCCGGTTCGCCAGCCCGGGAATCAAGCTTGGACATCCGATCCAATTCCGGGATGTGCTTGAGAGCGTATTCCAGGGCGTTGAGGGTGGATTCGGAATAATCGCCGAGATTGAGAAGATAGCGAGTCTTGCTTTTCCCGTCCTCGCGGTAGGATTCGCAGAGCCAGGCCGACTGGTAGGTCTTGCCGTTTTGGGATTTCCATTTGGGGCGGCGAATATACATACCCGAACATATATCAACAATAATTCATCTTGTCAAGATATATTTCTGAATATTTGTCATATTACATGCCTACAAG
>JAISYL010000058.1 GCA_031269935.1 Planctomycetota bacterium | reverse complement strand
AGGAAAAAGTCGCTGGCGGGATGATTTTTGGCCGGCGGTCAGGGGTAAAAATCATCCGAGAAGCGGCTTTTGACGCGGTATAACCCGACGAGACGGCATTTAACAACACGCTCTAAAAGCTTTTGAGGGAAATCAATCGAACCGCCGATTGATTTCCCTCAAAAGTCCATGGAGAGGGAGATGAAAACGCCCGAGGGACCCGAATCCCCCCCGTCCACCCCTCCCGAAAGGGACAGGATCGACTGGTTGCGCCGGGAACTCCGCCGCCATAACGAACTTTACCACAACCGGGCGGCTCCGGAGGTGTCCGACGAGGTTTTCGACGCCCTGCGGGCGGAGTTGGCCGCCCTGGAACGGGATCACCCGGAATGGGACTCGCCGGACAGCCCGACCCGCCAGGTCGGGGCCCCCCCGGCCGGCCGCTCCAGGAAAAGCGCCTTTCCCCCCCATCGTCACGCCGTTCCCATGCTTTCCATCGCCAACACCTATTCCGACGGGGAGGTGCGAAGGTTCATCGGCCGGGTGGCGGGGGCGCTCCGCCAGGCGGGCGACCCCGAACCTCCCCGCTTCGTGGTCGAACTGAAAATCGATGGACTGGCCTTCGCCGCTCTTTACCGGGACGGGCGCCTCGGCCTTGGGGCCACCCGGGGCGACGGGACCACCGGGGAGGACATCACCGCCAGCCTCCTGGCGATCGCCGATTTCCCCAAGAGGCTTTCCGGCTCCCCCCCCCCGGGGTTGCTGGAGGCGCGGGGGGAAATATACATGCCGGCCGCCTCCTTCGCCAAACTGGCGGCGGAACAGGAGGAGGCGGCCGGCCATGTTTTCGCCAATCCCCGGAACGCCGCTGCCGGCAGCATAAAGCTCCTCGACCCGCAAGCGATCGCCGGCCGGGGCCTGGCCTGCTTCTTCTACCAGGTGGTCGGGGCGGAGGAGTTCGGGCTGGCCGGCCAGGAGGCGGCCCTGGATCGCCTGGCGGAGTGGGGCCTGCCGGTCAACCCCCGGCGGGGTTGCTTCGCCGGCGAGGGGGAAATATTCGCCTTCCGGGATCTACTGGAAAAGGAGCGGCATTCCCTCCCCTATGGCACCGACGGGCTGGTCATCAAGGTCGATTCCTTCGCCCAGCAAAAAAGGCTGGGCCTGGGGGCCGTCTCGCCCAATTGGGCGGTGGCCTACAAATTCGCCCCGGAAAGGGCGGAAACCCGGGTGGTCGACATCCGCGTCCAGGTCGGCAAGCTCGGGCGGCTGACCCCGGTGGCCGATCTGGAGCCGGTGTTCCTTTCCGGATCGACCATCGCCCGCGCCACCCTCCACAATGAAAGCCACATCCGGGAAAAGGACATCCGGATAGGCGACCGGGTGCTGGTGGAAAAGGCGGGGGAAATCATCCCCCAGATCCACTCCGTCCTCGCCGGGCGGCGGACCGGCGGGGAACGGGTCTTCGTCATGCCCGCCGCCTGCCCGGCCTGCGGCCGGGAAGCGGCGGCGGAGGCCAATCCCGGCCCGGACGGCCGGACGGTGGTTCTCCGCTTCTGCCGCCACCCCGCCTGCCCGGCCCGGCGGCTGGCCCGCCTGGTCCACTTCGCCTCCCGCGACGCCATGGACATCGAGGGGCTGGGGCCGGCGGCGGCGGCCTGGCTTCTGGACCACGGCCTGGCGGCCGACCCCGCCGATCTGTATTCGCTGACCCGCCCCCGGATCCTCCCCATGACCAAGGCCGGCCGCGAGCTTGCCGGGCGTCCCGGAGAGGGGGAGGAGGACGGGGCGAGGCTGGCCGACAACCTGCTGGCCGGGATCGCGGCCTCGAGGAACCGGGGCCTGGCCCGCCTCCTCTTCGCCCTGTCCATTCCCGATATCGGAGTGACGGCGGCCCAGGCGCTGGCGAGGCGCTTTTCCACCCTGGCGGCCCTGCGGGTGGCCGGAGAGGGGGAGATCGCCGAAACGCCGCTGGGCGAATCGACCGCCTATCGCACCCTGGGGCGGAAGGCGGCGGAGAGCCTCCGGCTGGCCCTGGCCGACGCGCCGCCGGGAGCCGGCCGGCCCGAGGATCCCGAACGGCTGGCGGATTACCTGGAGAGGCTGGGATTGGCCGCCTTCGGGCGCAAGAAATGCCTGGCCGTGGCCGCAAGATTTGGCGGCTATTCCGCCCTGGCCGCGGCTTCCCCGGCCGAGCTGGCCCTGACCGGGATGGGCGCCTCCCGGGTCAAGCGCACCCTGGGTCCGGTCGCGGCGAAATCGCTCCGGGCTTTCCTGGACGATCCGGACAATATCCGGCTGCTGGAACGGCTGGGCGAAGCCGGGGTTCTCCTGGAGGAGCGGCCGGTTTCCTCCGCCTCCCCCGCCGCCGGCAGAATCTTCGTCCTCACCGGAACCCTCCCGAACCTCGCCCGCTCCGAGGCCAAGCGGCTAATCGAGGCGGCCGGGGGGCTGGTGGCCGGCGGGGTGAGCCGAAAGACCGACTACCTGGTGGTGGGGAGGGATCCCGGGGGCAAGCTCGCCCAGGCCGGGGAATTGGGAATCGCGACGATTGACGAGGGGCGCCTGCTGGCCCTGACCGGGGGCGGCGGCTCCGGCGATTCGCCCTAAACATCTTGTTTTTTGACAGATCCCGGGGAGGCTTGATCCGCCATGCGCCCGATGTTCGACTTCCACACCCACACCCTGATTTCCGACGGCGACTTCATCCCCGCCGAGATGGCCCGGCGGGCCGAGGTCGCCGGCTACCGCCTCCTCGGGCTTTCGGACCATTCCGACCTGTCCACCCTGGCCGGACAAATGCCGGTGGCGCTGGCGGCGGCCCGGGCGGAAAACCGGAGCCCGAGCGGTCTCGCCGTCATCCCGGGAACCGAACTCACCCATGTCCGGCCGGCCCAGATTGGGGAGGCGGTCCGGCTGGCCCGGGAACTGGGAGCCCGGTACGTGGTGGTCCACGGGGAGACCTTGGCCGAGCCGGTGGCGCCGGGCACCAACCTGGCCGCCATCGAGGCGGGGGCGGACATCCTGGCCCATCCCGGCCTGATTTCGCCGGACGAGGCGAGGCTGGCGGCGGAAAAGGGGGTGAGGCTGGAAATATCGGCCAAGCGCGGGCATTCGCTGGCCAACGGCCATGTGGCCAGGCTGGCGGAAAGATTCGGGGTCCGGCTGATTTTCGGGTCCGACGCCCATACGGTGGGGGATCTCCCCGTCCGGGATTTCGCGGAGCGGATTTGCCTGGCCGCCGGGGTGCCGGAAGCCGGGGTGGCCGAAATGTTCCGCCTGGCCGAGGAATTCGGCCGGCGGCTGGCCGGAGGGGACTAGCGGCTCCGCGGAGTATAAATTATTTATGGACGAGCCCTAAGCCAGCAAATCGAGAATGGCTTTTTCGTGGTTCATGACGGCGGGAAGCAGACGCGTTCCCACCTCCGCGATCAACCGGGCGCGGGCGAATTCGGTTGTTTCCCGGACGTGGTCGGTGTCGCGCGGGAGGGATTCCAGGCGGATATGGCTTTCCAGTTCGGAGTTGAGGATATTCTCCTGGATTTCGGCGATGTACTTGCGGGCGGCGCCGAGGGAGGCGCGCAGGCCGGTCACCTCGTCGGCCGCCTGTTTCAGGACCGCCAGGGCCGCCCCGGGGTTGTCCCGCAGGTTGGCCGATCCGTGGCCGTACAGATCCCGGAGCGAAAGCGTCTTGGCGAGGTCGTCGCCGTTTTCGTCCTGGCCGGCTGGCGCCTGGATTGTCCCCAGGCCGCCTCGGGAAGCGTCAAGCAGGCGGCTGGAATTCGAGGACGGCGCGTTCGCCTTCGCTCATTTCGTCCAGGCCCGGCGCCGGTGGCGCCGCTGTTCATGGCCCGGATGGCAAGCTTGCGCAGGTTGGCGATGATGCCGTTCACCTCGCCCAGGGCGGCGGGCGATATCCATGATGTCGCCGGCGGTCCGGGTCTCGCGGATGGCGCCTTCCAATTCCTCTATGCGGGAACGCAACCGTTCGGAAGCGGTCGGGTCGGCGGGGCCGTCGTCGGCGGCGTTTATGCGTAAGCCTCTGGACAGCCTCTCCATGGACTTGCCCATGGCGGAATTCGCCTTATGCAAATTTCGCATGAGATTTGCCGTCATGAAATTGTTCCGCGCCGAGAAAATCATGATCTCCCGCCCGCCGGCCCGGCCTTTGGATTTCTTGTGCGGCGAGCGTTCCCGGAACACCAAGCGGCGAACGGGAACAAGCCAATTTGTTAACGGACGCGACCGGACATGCTTTAGATGGAACCCCCTGGACAATCCGGAAAGGAGGGAGTATACTCCCGGCGAGCCGGGCGGCGAAATCCGGCCGGCGCCCCGGCGGCGTCCACCCCGTCCCCGGCTTCATGGACAGCCCCACCCATGGGGGCGGCGACATCTCGATCAAGGCCGTCATGGTCCGGAGGGATCTCCCGGACCCGGACATTTCCTAAATTTGGAAAGGGGGGGAAACCCATGCGCGTAACCTGCGAGGCCGACAAGGCCGCCTGCAGCCGCTCCGCCGCCGAGGCGGGCCTCGTCAAGCTCCGCCAAACCCTGGCGGAAAGGGGCGAGGCCAACATCATTTTGGCCACCGGCCTCTCCCAATTCGATCTGCTCCACTTCCTGGCCGGGGCTCCCGATCTTAATTGGAACCGGGTCAACGCCTTCCACCTCGACGAATACGTGGGCCTGCCGATCAGCCACCCCGCCAGCTTCCGCCTGGTGCTGTGGAAGGAATTCGCCTCCAAGCTGCCGATCCCTCTGAATTCCTTCACCTGGGTCGACGGCGAGGCCGATCCGGAGGCGGAGTGCCGCCGCCTGGGCGAGGCCATCCGCGCCCGCCCCGTCGACGTCGCCTTCGTCGGCTTCGGCGAGAACGGCCATCTCGCCTTCAACGATCCCCCGGCCGATTTCACGACCGGGGAAGCCTACATAACGGTCGAACTGGACGACGCCTGCCGCCGGCAACAAATGGGGGAGGGCTGGTTTCCCACCGTCGCCGACGTCCCCTCCCGGGCCATTTCCATGTCCATCCGCCAGATCATGAGGGCGGGGAGCATAATCGCGACCGTGCCGGACGAACGCAAGGCGCGGGGAGTGAAGGAGGCGCTGGAACTGCCGGTGGGCAACCGGCATCCGGCCGGCATCCTCCGTTGCCACCCCGACGTCCAACTGTTCCTGGACGCCGGCTCCGCCTCGCTTTTGGCCGAACGGCCCGCCCCGGGCCGGACCCGCGAGATCCCGGTCGAATCCGCCCCGGCGTGAGGCCATGCCGAACGCGCCATGGCGCATCCCGGCGAGACATATTCGAAAGCGATTTCGGACTATTGGCGATTCATATACCCAAGCGCAAGCGCCTATGGTTTTCGGTTGTTTCTGTTCCTTAACCCTCGCACGAGCTTGGGGTTTGGGATCGACGTTTATCCGAAAACCAAAACGCTTTCGGTATATGCCGCCGGAGGTTTGAAATTGTGATTTTCGATCAGGGGAGGAACGCGCCTCTTCCTTCCCCCAGATCGGCGTCCGGAAACCTATTGGATTTCCAATTCCTTGTAGATGCGCAGGGAATGCCGCCCGAATTCCGGGGAGGCGCGGACCTCCAGGGTTCGGGGCAGGGGAAGATCGATATCCTCGGTGGCGACCATGCGGGAGGGGCGGGCGGAAAGAACGATCACCCGGTTGGAAAGGAACACGGCCTCGGCGATGCCATGGGTGATGAAAAGGATGGTTTTTCCGGATTCGGTCCAGATGCGGTGCAGTTCCAGGTTCATGCGTTCCCGGGTGAGGGCGTCCAGGGCCCCGAACGGTTCGTCCATCAGGATGAGCTTCGGATCGTGAATAAGCGCCCGGGCGATGGCGACCCGCTGCTGCATGCCGCCCGAGAGTTCGTTCGGATAGCTGTTTTCGAATCCCCGCAAGCCGACCAGTTCCAGGAGTTCGCGGGCGCGGTCCCGGTACCGGCCGCGATCCATCCGGAGTATTTCAATGGGAAGAAGGACGTTGTCCAGCACCTTGCGCCAGTGGAGAAGCAGGGATTTCTGGAAAACGAACCCCACCTCCCGGGAGGGGTCGAACTGATCCCGGTCCACATGCAGTTCGCCTCCGGTTTTTTCCAGGAGGCCGGCGATAATCTTCAGTAGGGTCGTCTTGCCGCAGCCGGAGGGGCCGACGATGGAGACGAATTCCCGGGGATAAATGTCGAAACTGACGCTGCCCAGCGCCTCCAGCTCCCCCTCGTGGGTCTGGTAGGTCTTTTTCAGGTTCTTTATCGACAGCAACGGTTTTTCCCGTGGTTCGCCCATGGCCGCACCGGCTCCCCCAAGTGGACTTTTAAAGGCCCCAAACCTCCCGTTCCCTTCCATCCCGGTTGGGCGAACCCCCGCCGCCCGGACGCCCGGGGACGGGGGTTCGACCGATTCAGAAATCGTACTTGAAGGGCGGATTGGGGAGGAAGCTCGGGTCATAGCAGTCCTCCACCGGGAACTTCGGGTTCTCCAGGGTGTTGTAGGTTTCCCGCATCCGGGCGGGATCGATGTAGCCGATGCCGTTGTTCTTGTAGCGGTCGGTGCGGAAAAATTCCATTTCGGTCTTGAGGTTGGCGAGCATGTCGTCCCGGTTGACCGGCTGGTATTCGACCAGGATGTCTATCGCCTCCTCGGGGTGCAGCAGGGCGTATTGCCAGGCGCGATAGGTGGCCCGGAGGAATTTCCTCAGCATTTCCGGACGGGTCTTGATGATTTCGTCGGAGGTTATCAGCGAGTGGGCGTAGGGATTGAATCCGTAGTCGGCCCAAAGGAAGTACCCGAGCTCCCCGGGGGGTATGGCCTTGGCCATGACCGACTCCATGGTGAAGAGTTCGAACACCACGTCGGCGCGCTTGCTGGCCAGGGACGAGGCCTTGGCGGCGGCGTCGATGTTGATGAAGCGGACCGATTCCGGGTCCACCCCGATTCCCTTGGCGAAAGTCGGCCACATCAGCTTGTGCCCGTCGGTGGCCGGCACCGCCACGGTCTTGCCGACGATGTCCTGGGGCTTGGTTATTCCCGAACTCTTCCAGAAAAACATGCAATTGGGGTGCTTGTCGAAAATTATGCCGATGATCTTCACCTTGGCGCCGTCGTTGCGCATTTTGATGGGGACGGGAGCGTCGGAAATGGCGATGTCGGCGCCGCCGGAATCGATGACCTGCACCGAATAGCCGGAGCCCTGGCCGATCATGATGTCCAC
>JAISYL010000018.1 GCA_031269935.1 Planctomycetota bacterium | reverse complement strand
ACCGTCACCTTCAGGATATGGACCAGGGATCTTTCGCCGAAAAACGGGGAATGCATTTCCCGGAACAGGCTGTCGCCGCCGGCGAGAACGGCTTCGGCGGCGGCGGCGTCTTCCGGGAGGAAGCCCAGCGATTGGAATGCCTTCCCGCGCTGGGCGTCGTCCGGGGAGTATATGATGATGCCGTTCCCGGTTATCAGCAGCATGCGCCGCCGCTCCGGGGTTTCCAATTTTTCTCGTCTAACCCTGACGATCCGGCATTTAACAACACCTACTTAAAGGAAATCAACGCCTCCGGCATAAACTTTGGAGACTGTTGACAACCAGATTTTAGGGATCGCTGGCCGGAAGGGTCTTTTCCACCACCGCCTCCAGGCCGCCGCGATGCAGGATCGCCCGGATGGAATCGCCGGCGGCGGTTTGTCCGGAGTCCAGAAGGGGGCGGCCGTCCCTGTCCAGGATCAGGGCGTAACCCCGCGACAATATCCCCCGGGGCGAAAGGCCGGACAGCCTGGCCTCGGCCGTCTCCAGGCGGCGGCGGCCGGACGCCAGGAAGGCGGCGGCTCCGGCCGCCAAGACGGCTAGGGCGTCGTCAAGGCGCTGCCAGCGGATCATGAGAAGGTCCTCCGGGCGCCGATAGGGCCGGCGGGCGATCGCCCGGAGCAGCCTTTCCCGGCCGTTCCCGGCCGGGAGCGAAACGGCTCGGGTCAGCCGGGCGGCGGCGGCGGCCAGCCGGGCGAAGAGATCGGCCCGATCCGGGACAATCCGTTCCGCCGCCTCGGAGGGGGTGGCGGCCCGGACGTCGGCGGCGAAATCGGCCAGGCTGAAATCGGTCTCGTGGCCCACCGCGCTCACCACCGGCGTCCGCGCCCCGGCGATGGCCCGGGCCACCGCCTCCTCGTTGAACGGCCAAAGATCCTCCAGCGATCCCCCGCCCCGCCCCACCACAATCACCTCGACCCCCCCCCAGCGGTCCAGGCATTCCAGGGCCCGGACGATGTCCCCGGCCGCCCCGCTCCCCTGCACCTGGCAGGGCGCCAGGATCGCCCGGACGCCGGGGGCGCGCCGGGCCAGGATTTTCAGCATATCCCGGAGCGCGGCCCCGGAGGGGCTGGTGACGATGCCGACCGCGCGGGGAAAGGCCGGCAGTCCTTTCTTCCGCCCGGGGTCGAACAAGCCCTCGGCCGCCAGCCGGGCCCGGATTTCCTCGAATTTAAGCCAAAGATCGCCCTTTCCCGCCCCGGCGGCGAAGGAGGACACCGTCAACTGGTAGCGCCCCCGGGGTTCGTAGACCGAAAGGCGGCCCCGGGCGACGACCCGATCCCCGTCCCGGGGCAGCTTCCCGATCCGCTCGGCGGCGGCGCGCCAGATTACGCATTCGATCAGGGCGGCGGCGTCCTTCAGGGAAAAATAGACATGCCCCGAAGGCGAGGCCTTGAGGCCGGACACCTCCCCCTTGACCGCCAGGGACCCGGCGGAACCCTCCAGAAGCGCCTTGATGCGCCGGGTGAGTTCGCTTACGGTGAGCGCTTCCGGAGCGGATTCGGGGGCGGCCGGTTCCTTCGCGGCCGGCCGCGCCGAACCCGCGGGGAACAGCCCCCCCGCCCCCGGTTTTCGGGAAAGTCCCCGCTTCATCCGGCCGCCCCCTTCCCCTCCGGAGGCTTCGCCGGCGCCAATCGCCGTCCCGGGCCGGCGGGGCCGCGGATTTCGGATCGCGGCGGGATCATTTCGCGCTTCCGGGGCGCCGGGCCGGCTTTCCGCCCGCGGCCCGCCCGGGCGCCGGCCCCGTCTTCCCGGCCGGCGGGCCGCCGCTTTTCTTCCCGGCTCCGGGCCGGCGTTCCGGCTTCGGAGGCGCTTCCCGCCTGGCCGCCGGCGGGGTGGCGGGGCGGGAAGGGGAGCCGGCCGGCTTCTTCCGGGCGGCGGCCGGCTCCCGCTTCCGGATGCCCGCCTCCGGCTTGGCCGGGCCGCCTTTTCCCTTGACCGCGTCCGCCGGCCTCTTCCGGCCCGAAGGCGCGCCGGCCGCGATCGCCGCTTCCCCGGCCCTGGCGGCGGCCGAAACCGTCCTTTTGCCGCCTTTCCCGCGCCGGCCGGCGCCCGTCCCCGGTTTGGCCGGACCCTTACCCTTCCTTGCCTTGGCCGCGACCGCCGGCTTTGCCCGACCCGGAGGCTTGCCGGCGGCGGCTCCCACCCTCGCCCCGCCCGGAGCGGGGGCGGCGGCGGATTTTTCCGAAGCGATCATTTCGATCCCGAACATTTCGGACAGATCCGCGCCCGTCAGCGGCGCCGCCCCGCCGGCGCCCTTGGCGATGACCGAATCCACTCCGCCGCCGGCCGCCAATTCGGCGTGGTCGACCCCCCGCAGCAGGAAGAGAAGTTCCGGCCGCTGGTCCAGCCGGGCTCCGACCCCGTAGATCACGGCCGCGACGTGCTTGCACATATTGGCGATGTCGGGGCAACTGCACGACATTTCGAGCTCGCCCGGATCGGGGAAGAGTCCGTCCTCGCGGCTGGCCACCACCCGCATCACCCCGTCCGACAGCCGGCCCTTCAGCAGATCCAGGAGCGAGGAGATTCGCCCGGCGCATTGCCTCTTTATCCGATCCCAGCGGGCGGGATCGAGAAGTTTCACCCCGAGATTGACCTCGTAAATCTCGCTTCCCGCCACCAGCGCCCGGATCTTCCCCTTGGACAGTTCAAGGTGCACGACCGAACCGTTCCGGACATACGAACGTCCGCGCGGCAGGCGGTTTTCGAAATCGTGGAACGAATCCATGTGGTCGCACCAGCCCTTGCCCCAGAACGAGGCGGCGATTTTCCGGCCGGACAGCTTCACCGGCTGGGTCTCGACCCCTCTTCCCAGGAGCTTCGCCGTCGCTTTTTTGGCCCTGGCAATCCTGGTCGCCACCGGAACGTAGGGGGGCCAATAACTCTCGTATCTCCACCTTGCCATGGACATCCTCCCCCTTGCAATCCCCGCCGGGTAAACCGAAGATTCGGCCCCGGCCGAGCGCTAGTCCGCCGCCGCCGCCCCCAGATCCAGGGCGACAAACCTCAACAATTCCTCGTTCGACATGTCGGTGAGCGCCTTCTCGGCGCCGCCTTCCAGCACCCCGGCGGCGATTCCCCGCTTGTCCTCGATAAGCCGATCTATCCGCTCCTCGATCGTGCCCCGCACCAGGAATTTGTGCACCAGGACGTTCCTTCCCTGGCCGATGCGGTGGGCGCGGTCGGTGGCCTGGTTCTCCACGGCCGGATTCCACCAGCGGTCGAAGTGGATCACCTGGGAGGCGGCGGCGAGGTTGAGCCCGGCTCCTCCGGCCTTGAGCGAGAGGACGAAAAACGGGGGCCCGCCGTCCGCCTGGAAGGCGTCCGTCAGTTTCCTCCGCTCCCTCACCGGCGTACCCCCGTGCAGGACGAGACCGGGTCGGCCGAAAATCCCGGCCAGGAAATCGGCGAGGGGGGAAGTAATCTCCCGAAACTGGGTGAACACCAGACAGCGTTCCCGCCGGGAGGCGATTTCCTCGGCCAACTCCTTCAGGCGGGCGAATTTGCCGCTCTCTTCCGGGGCGTAGCCGGTTTGCCCCAGCCATTGGTCGGGATGGTTGCAAATTTGTTTGAACCGCAGGAGGAAGGAAAGCACCAGCCCCTGACGCTTGATTCCCCCGGTTTCCGGCCGGTCGAGGCCGGCTTCGAGTTCGCGCACCGACTGTTCGTAAAGCGCCGCCTGTTTTTTGGACAGGCCGCAGAACGCCTTGACCTCGGTCTTGGCGGGAAGCGAGGCGGCGATGGCCGGGTCGGTTTTCAGGCGGCGGAGGATGTAGGGCCGGGTGAGGAGGCGCAGCGGCGCGTATTTGTCGGTTTGGCGCGATTCGAGTCGGCCGACGAAGCGGCCGAATTCCTTGACGCCCCCCAATAGGCCGGGATTGAGGAAGTCGAAGAGCGACCACAGGTCGGAGAGCCTGTTTTCCACCGGGGTTCCGGTGAGGGCGAGGCGGGCGTCGGCCTTGAGCGCCTTGACCAGCCGGGTTTGCCGGGTGTTGGGATTTTTTATGGCCTGGGCCTCGTCCAGGATGACGAAGCGCCAGTGGATGTCGGCCAGCCATCGATGCCGGACGGCCAAGCCGTAGGAGGTGAAAACGCAATCCGCCCCGGCCAGAATCCTTTTCGGATCCTTCGCCAAGGCCTCCGCCGTTTCGGGGCCGGCGAAGGCGGGATGGAGGAAGACGGCCGCCAGGGAGGGCGCGAACTTCTCCAGTTCCGCCCGCCAGTTGCCCAAGAGCGAAGCCGGGAGGATGACCAGGGCCGGGTTCCGGCCGGCCTCCCCCTTCCCGGCCCGGCGCTCCCGCAGGAGCAGCGCCAGGACCTGGACGGTTTTTCCCAGGCCCATGTCGTCGGCCAGGCAGGCCCCGAGGCCCAGGCCGGCCAGGAACGACAGCCATTTCACCCCGGTTTCCTGGTACGGCCGGAGTTTCGCCCGCAAGCCGGGAGGAACGGGCGGAGACGAAGCGTCGGTTTCGGGCGAACGCAGGCGATCCAGCGTTTCCCCGAACCAGCCGTCCGCCGCCACCTCCGACCAGTCGCGGACCGCCGCCTCCTCCTGATCGGGGACGGCCCGGCCGCCGCCGGCCAGGAGGCGCATCCCCTCCAGGAACGTAATCCCTTCGGCCCCGAATTCACGCTTCACCCGGCGCCAGTGCTCAAGCGCCTGGGCGAGGCGTTCCCGGTCCACCTCGACCCATTGGCCCTTGAGGAGGACGAGGCCGTCCCGCCCCGCCATGATGGCTTCGACTTCCTCGTCCGACAGGGTCTCGCCGTTCAGGGACAGCCGGAGGTCGAAGGAGAGGAGGGCCTTGCCGCCCAGGCCGCCGGACTTGCTTTTCCCGATGCCCGCCCGCGCCAGCGGCCGCGGCCGCCGCGCCCACCAGTTCGGCACCCGCACCCCGAGGCCGGCCTCCTCGAAAATCGGGACATCCCGGAGGAAGCGGTAGGCTGTGGCCGGAGTCCAGGCCTGGGGGTGGAACACCTTTCCGGAGTCGGCCAATTCCTTGGCCAGCGGGCTTTTCTCCGAGGCGCGGTGCACCGGGGAGAGAAGCTGGAGAAGGGCCTCCCGGTTTTTCTCGCCGGCGAATTCGCGGAGGGCGTCGGCGAGGGGCGCGTGCTGGGCCCGTCCCCTCCCCGACAGCCGGGGCGCGTAGGTGGCGAGGAAGGCGAAGGGGAATTCGGGGTTTCTCTTGTTCTCCGCCAGGTGGAAGCAGACCTTGCCCACCAGCCGCCAAGCCGGATTCCGGGTTCGGAGCCAGCCGGTGACCCCGTCCGCCGCTTCCGCCGCCTCTTCCCGCATCCTGGCGTCCAGCCGGCCCCAGAGGGCGGCCATGACCTCCGCCGTCACGTATTCGCCGCCGGGCATGGGCGGAACCGCCGCCGCCAATTCCTCCAGCCTTCGGGGATTGGGCGGGGGC
>JAISYL010000296.1 GCA_031269935.1 Planctomycetota bacterium | reverse complement strand
TTCATGACAACCCACAGATGGCGGATCACGATATCGGATTCATCAATGCGACAATGCCGCGAGCAGGCGTGGGCCGTATGGGTTTTCGCGTTTTGTCCAAGGTTCTCCAACCGCTCCCGCCGATCCCAAGGCGATCCCCCGACCGGCAGACCTCCGGCCAATTCGGCAATCCAGGAATTAATCGTATTCAACCAATCGGCGGGCGTTCCCTTCTGCACATATCCCACCATGGCCGCCAGGGGAAAGCCGGAGCCATGCCTTCCGAGTTTGAACCGTTGAATGCCGCCGCTCGGCCTGTCAACGCCGACGACATACTCCCTTTCCCGGCGCCTTTCCGGCGCCGGCAGCCGCTTGGCCTCGAAAACGGTGATCGCCGGCTTGGCAAAGTTGTTGGCCGTTCCGTATGGCACGGCGGAGAAGTCAACGGTTCTACGACCGCCGGCGGAGGGCTGGTGAAAAAAAAGAAACGGTTGATCGCCATGCCTCGCCTCGTCATTCAAGTATTTCGCCAGACTTTCAGTCAGTTTGTTTTCGCTTTTTCCGGCGGGGCGCTCGGGGTGATCCCGCCAAATCGGGAGATGCCGGTATACGAAATCAATCGCACGTTCCGCGGCTTTTACGGAAGGACGGTATGACAGGATTCCGCTGGATCGGGAATTCATCAGAATCCCCCCATGTCCAGCAGTTCGGCGATCACGTCGTCGGCGTCGCGAATGGCCACGGACCTGATCCAATACCGCAACCGATCCGGCTTCACAATCACAAAGGCGTTTCCGTCATAAAACCGCAATACCCGGATGCGCCGCAGCGACCGCCGCTCGTCATGCTCTATTACCGGCCGCAAGGTCGCCAATTGGGATGCCTTGAGGATTTCGCCGGCCGGCGATTCCCCAAAAAAGAAGACCTGCCCCAACAAGCCGTTCTCGAAGATTGTCTTCCCGGCAGCCAATTCCGGGTATAATTTACGCAAAACTCCGGTAAAACATGAAATATAGCCCGTTATATCGCTTTTAGACGCCTTGTTCCTTAACAGGGGGGAATTTTGCCCATTTCGCACGTAATCCGCCATTTGCGGCAGATCGTCCGCAACTATCTTTTCCCATGACGACAAATCCCAGTTCCCGTCCACCGGCCAGGGGATTCGGGCAATGTCCGCCTTTAGTATGGCGGTGGCTTTTCCATATAGACTTTGTTTTCCGAACAACCGGCAGCCCAATATCGCGAATTTTCTCTTGGCGGCGAACGATTTCGCCAGTCGCTCCAATTCGGCGGCATCGTCAACAGGAGCGTTGATCCCGACAATTTTATCCGTATACGCCAGCGGCCCGTCGTTCCAAAAATCGGATTGCAGACTTTCGTTTTCCTTGATAAGCAGCATGGGCGGGGTAAAACGCCGCTCACTGCAACCGCCCGCGAAACTCCGTTCGCGAACGATTCCCAGGCGGCCACGGGCGATACCCTCCGAGGTCAATCCGTCCGTCGGCAAAAATCTCTTCCCCGTCAGCCAGGGAGCGGGATTGTCCTTTTTGGGGGAGCCGACGAAAAATCCCCTTCCCATGCTCCAGCCTTTTGCCTCGATATAGTCCGAAAGGGTCGGGAAGGACGCCAACCGGCGGGCCAGGTTTTTCAATCGTCCGCCGCCCAACAGGTTGATGCGCCAAATCCAGGGGCTGCCTTTTTCTTCCAGTTCCTCCTGCGGGACAACATGGCAGTCATAATGGTCCAATTCAAACACGTTTCGCGCATTGGCGCTCGGCGTCCGCCGGAAGGTATAGTGGGAGATGAGGTGACGGTTTTCCGGAGATCGCGCGGTGCCGATAAGCGCGACCACCTTTGGGTCGGCGCTTGGGAACAAGCCGCGAATCGAGGCGAAATCCAAAACCATATCGAGTTGCCGGCGCCGGAAAATCCCCCGCATGAATGGCTCGGCCCCGGCGTTCGCAATGATTCCCGCCGGCTGGATCAGCGCGAACCGCCCTCCCTCGGCAAGATGCCTTTCGCTTTGGTTCAGGACGGCATAGGCGAAATTTTTTCTGGGTACAGCCTTCTCGGCGGCCGTCAAGCATTCCCTTTTTCTGGTCAGGAAGGGGGGATTGCCGACGATAAACGACACTTTTTCGGGAAGGCGGGAATCGCCGCCGGACGCCATTTCCATGAAATCGCCGATAAGCAGATTTTTTTCCGCGAGATCGTCGAAATGGAGTTTTTCCCAAATTACGGGCGGCGGCAAAGCCTCGCAAAGCGCCAGCGCCAGGCTGAAGGCGGTGATATGCACCGAATCCGCCTGGATGTCCACTCCGAAAATGCAGTTCCGCAGAATGACCTTCAACGTTTCCGCCTCGGGTTGAGCCCATTCGTTTTGCATTCGCCAAGTTCTGAACAGCCGCTGGAGGGCGGCCACCAAAAAAATGCCGGATCCGCAGGTGGGATCCATTATCTTGACGTCGGCAAGGTCCATTCCGCGCAGGCGGGAAAACGGCATGACCTGGTGCAGGATAAGATCCACCAGGGCGGGCGGCGTATAAATGGCGCCTTTTTTCCGATCCGCGAACCGTTCGTATATCTGGCTAATCACTTCGACGGGAATGTGCGCGAACGAATATAATTCCCAGAACGTCAATTGGCCGTTGGCTTCCGACTTTGTATCGACCAGCCGGGAAAGCGCCCTGACGCAGGAAGAATCGACAACGGAATCGCCGCCGGAAAAAATGCCGCCATTGAACCTCTCTTCCATTTTGAGCATGAACCGCCCGACCAGGGCGGCGTCGCCCTGGTCCAGCAGGGCAAGAAAACTTCGGGCGCCCTCGCGGAAGCGCCCGAACCATTCCCCGCCCCCGAAGACGCCCCGATCTTCGAGGTATTTTATCAGCAGGGTCTGCAACAGGAGGCGGCGAGCGGCGGGTTTTCTTTCGCCGCCAAGGCGCCGGTCGAAATCCAGGATCTTTTCCAGCAGTTTTTTATGGGACGATTCGGCGTTCCGGGCAAAGGGGGCGCTGTGTTCCTGATCATCCCAAAAAGTTCCGTCCAGCAGCCGCTCGCCCGAGTGGAGCCTGAACAACTCATCGTTGACGCCGGTAATAATGCGGGGGGGGGAATATTGCGCTTCGCCGGCCTCGTCGAAGGCGGGCGGATCGGCGCAGGAAATTACGTCCACCTTGTCCGGCCAGCCGATGTAAAAAATCGGGATGCCGCCCCGCAGCCATAATTTTCTATGGATTTTCGCCAGTTCCCCTGGAGGAACCGGCACGGATTTCCGCTCATTGTCGATGATTACCGCCAACGCCTGGGGAGGCTGTTCCCCCCCAAACCGGCGAATGAGCGCATGGTCCAGCCTGTCGTCAAGAGCGAACAATTGGCGGATGAGGATCTGTTCGTCGGCATCCCATTCTGTTGAAGGATCGGCTGTTATAGGGGCGAGGCATTCCTGGGCGGAGGATTTTTTATGCCGGGAAGGAGCCGCTTTTTCACCGCTCCGGCGACCGGCCGGCTGGGGAAGCGGGGCAAGTTTCAACTCGGCCAGCAAAGAACTCACGAGGAAACCTTTCGCGGGCGGGCGTCAAGGAATCGGGTGATCGCGTAGCAATACAACTCCTTTCCGGTGTTGACGTTGTTGCAATTGAACAACCTCCGGCATCAGCAGTCGTATAGTATACCGGCACTTTGGGCCTTTTCAACTTTTTTCGACAAACCCTCAATTCACCAGCACCACCTTTATCCAGTCGCCGGGGTCCTTGGCCATTTTGGCGAACATCGCCGGCCCCTCCGCCATCGGGGCGGTTTTGGAAATGATCGGCGACACGTCCAGCTTGCCGGA
>JAISYL010000221.1 GCA_031269935.1 Planctomycetota bacterium | reverse complement strand
TGGAACCCAAAAACTTCTTTTTCATGGCTTTCCTCCAGATAAAGTGGCCTACACAACTTTATCCGGAATCCACTCGGCGATTACAAGCAAAATCCGTATAACAAATGTGAGATGCGCCCTAATAATACATTTTCTGCCGACAAACTTGATCGGGCACGGTTTTTACAATTTTACCCCCCAACTATTCCTCGATTTTTATGAAAGCAACGGCTTTAAGGTTATAAATTGCCGGTACTGGGACGGCATATCCATAACTGCCCTGCCCTATGGCCCTTTCGGGCGCTACTCATCGTTCTCGGAGGGGTGCATTATTGTATCCGCCAAAAAAACCCGGAATATCGGGAAAATAACGGAGCCGATCCAACGTCCCTTTGCCGTATATACCGGATTTCCCCAAGCGTATACCTTTCATTCGTTGATTGAAGCGGCGAAGGTAAATGAAACCGCCGACGACGATGAAAATGAATTTGCTTCGGGGGGATTGAATCCGGTTTATGACGCCATGATGCGCCAACTCCGGCTTGTTTGCGATCGGGATGATTTCCGGACGATAAATAACGACTCGAATTATAAAGCCAATCCTTACGCATTGGCGCCTGTTTTGGAAAACAGGTTAATCGGCAGAAACAAAGATCTAATGAAGCGCGAGGCCGGCAAGGTCGAAGGACGGGCGGTTTTCTTTTGGTTAATCGACCGGGAAATTTTTGAGAAACACCGGCCATTGTTTTCCTCAAGCAAAATCCTGGGTTTGTTGACCGGCGATCCCATCGGTGAAATTGGCTTGGCTGTGGATCTCGGCGAAACCAAGATGAACCTGACGAGCCTGTCCTCAGCCTTGTTGCCGTATCCAAAAGCCCCCATAGTCATTTTTGCCTGCCGCAAGGCCATTGCTTCCTGCTGCCTGAAGATACAAAGTATCTGTCCGCATGACCGGGTGGAAGTTATCGCCTGCTGGATGTAGGGGTTTGAACTGGAGTGAGGGCGCGGAAATAAATACCATTTGCGATTTCGGCATGAAATCGCCATGCGGGCATTGAACCACCGAGCCTCGATGTAGACGTTATTTCTTTACGCGATCTAAACAATGGCGTTGACGAACCGGAGACAATCAATGCCCGCGTCCGACTCCCACAATTCCCTTTTCCCGGAGATTTGCGATCAATACGCCGCCCGGACCAAGACCGTTCTCGGACCTTACGCGGCCTACGCCTGGCGGGAAGACCCTCGGCACCTATTTTTCAGCCTGTCCCGCTATAAATTCGCGGCCAGGATGCTGGCCGGCGCCGAAACCCTGCTGGAGGCCGGCTGCGGCGACGCCTTCGCGACCCCCATATTGTTGCAGGAGGTCGGGCGGGTGTTCGGGATCGACGTGGTGCCGGAGGCGATCGCCCATGCCAACCTCCATGCCGCCCGGGGCGGGAAAGCTTCCTACGCTTGCCATGACCTAATCAAGGCGCCGCTGGAGCGCCGCTTCGACGCCGCCCTGTCCTTGGACGTGATTGAGCACATCCCCCCAGAACTCGAGGACCGGTTTGTCGGCAATCTGGCGGCTTCGCTAATTCCCCATGCGGCCTGCGTGGTGGGAACGCCCAACCACGCCGCTTCCCCTTACGCCAGTTCGGCCAGCGCCCGGGAACACGTCAACCTCAAGGATCAGGCGACTCTCAAGGAATTGCTGGCCAAGCATTTCCATAATGTTTTCATTTTCTCCATGAATGACGAAATGGTGCACACGGGGTTTTATCCCATGGCGCATTACCTCTTGGCCCTGGCGGTTGACCCCAAGTGGTCTTGAAGAACAACGGAGTCGGAATGGCGGAATTGCGGTTGGACGGCCACAAACTTCAATACCACCCGGACCGGGTGGCCGATTTCCTGGCCGGCCGGCCGGTTTGGCCAATCAATGCCGAAATATCCCCCACCTCCTCCTGCAACCACCGCTGCCGCTTCTGCAATTTCAACTGTCTGGGCCATGCCGCCCGGAGCCTTCCCGCCGGCAAAATGCCGGCCCTGATGGACGAATTGAAGCGGGCGGAAGTCAAGGCGGTGGTCTTCGCCGGGGCCGGGGAACCAAGCCTCCACCCGGACACCTTCCCGGCCCTGCGCCGGGCCCGGGAATTGGGCTTGGACGCGGCCCTGAGCACCAACGGGGCACCGCTTGGCGACCGGCAATTGCGGGAAATGGCGGAACTCCTGACCTGGAGCCGCTTCTCCATAAATGGCGGCAGTCCCAAAGCTTATGCCGCGAGCCAAGGGGCGGACCCGGCCGATTTCGCCCGGGTCCTGGCCAACCTGGAACGCCTGGCCGCCCACAAGGCCCGATCAGGCTCAGCCCTGACCATCGGAACCCAATGCGTGCTGATCTCGGAAAATATGGCGACCGTGGCGGAACTGGCCCGCCGGGTCAAGGCGGCCGGGGCGGATTATTTTTCCGTCAAGCATTTCTATCCCCATGCCGATAATCCCTATCAACCGGATCCGGCGGGCCTGGCCCCCGGCTTTCTTTCCGAATTGGAGCGGCGGGCGGGGGAATTGTCGGATACCGGCTTCCAGTGGATAGTCCGGGGAGAGGAAAAACTGGAACGGGTCCGGCCCTATCGGGAATGCCTGGGACTGCCGTTTTTCGTCTACCTGCGGGAGGACGGCGGGCTCTACACCTGTTTTTCCCACCAGGACGATCCCCAAACGGCGATCGGAAACCTTCTGGAACTGGATTTCGCGACCCTTTGGCAATCGGCCGGGAAGGAGGCGGCCATCCGGCGCCTGAACCGCCATTACGACAAAAACCGCTGCCAGGCCAACTGCCGGCACCACCAGATTAACCTCTGGCTGGATGAATTGCGGCGGCCGCCGCCGCACGTGAATTTCATCTGAAGACCCGGGGAGCGAAAATGCCCAAGAACCTCCTGGTTATCCATATGGATTGCCTTTCCCAAACCATGTTTTGGCAATATCAATGCGAACTGGCGGCGCTCTGGGACCTGAAAAGCCGCTCCCTGTATTTCCGGAAATGCCAGGCCACCGGCACTTCCACGCTATTCGCCCTCTGCAGCGTATCCCAGGGATCGGTCGAATGTATGGATTGCAACGATTGCAACCGCATATATTCCTTTTGGGAAAATATTGCCATAAAAAAAGACCGGGACTTATTTGAGATTTTACGCGACGATCATGGCTATGAAATCATGGCATCGCTCTTTTCCGATTATGGTTTTCCCGACGTGCTCGAATATCATAGATATTTTCTCGGAATACCCCAATGTTTGGAATTCAAGGAAATAAATCAGAAAAGCAATTTCCCCGGGGATTTTTTCCAAAATGCCCGCCTTTCCTCCCGGTCCTTTGCCGTCTATTTGCATGATATTTATGATATTGATCATACGTCCGCAGGTTTTGAAAATCCGGCCGAGGTTGGCGTTGTCGACGACCTTTCCGAAAGTTTCCGCAATCGCTTGCGCCGGGCCGACACCGTCGTCAAAATGGCTTTGGCCAATCTGGAGGAACTGGATTTGCTGCGGGAAACCCTGGTGGTTGTTTTTGGCGATCACGGCCACCCGGGGTTTAGCCGGGAATTCAATTCCCGCAACGAGGGAGTCGGCATTTTAACCGACGCGGCAAGCTCCTGGGTCCCCTTATTTCTGTACAACAGCGGGATGGGGGTGGGAGTGTCGGACGCCCTGGCCTGTCGAGTAGGCGGAGAGGTTTCCCTGCCCCGCCCCTCTCCAGATCCGGACTAGGACATTTCGACCATCCGGCTCTTCCGTGAAAATGCCTCGCCTCATACCAGCCAGATTCTGCCGGA
>JAISYL010000244.1 GCA_031269935.1 Planctomycetota bacterium | reverse complement strand
GGGTTGGATTTCCTCCGGCCTTTTTTTGCGGAAACCGCTTTGCCGGTTGAACTGGCGATTGCCGGAAAGCCGGCGGCGCCGGGGCGAAGGATTCGGAATCTCGGATTCGTGAATGATATCGAAAGCGTCTACCAGGCGGCGGACGCGGTGGTTTTGGCCTCGCGCTACGAGGCTTTCGGCTTGGCGGCGGTGGAATCGGCCCTGTGCGGAACCCCGGCGCTGGTTAGTTCCCGGGCCGGCTGCGGGGAGGCGGTGCGGGAACCGGCGCTATCCACTTTTCGGCCGGAGCGGCCGGAAGAATTGGCGGCGGCGATCGTCCGGATCGTGGACCTGGACCGGGAAGGATTGGGCGACCTCGCCCGCTGCCTGAATTACGACCCCGGGCGGGAGGCGTTCATGGACGAATTCGCCGGCTTGGCGGGTTTGAGCCTAGGCGCGAGGCGGGCGGGATGAAGATCTATGTCATCAACCTCCCCCAGAGCCGGGAACGACGGGAAAACATCCTCCGGGAATGCGCCCGCTTCGATTTGGAGCCGGAGATGGTGCCGGGGGTGGACGGTGGAAGTCTTACCCGGGAACAAATTCGCAATCTGGTGTTCGAGCCGGAGGCGAATCCGCTGGGACCGTCGGAGATAGGTTGCACCCTCAGCCATCTGGAAATTTACCGCCGGATGCGGGAGGGGAATATCCCCTTCGCCCTGGTTTTGGAGGACGACAGCGTCTTCAGCCTGGACCCCAGGCCGCTGTTGGCCGGTTTCGCGCGGAAGTCGGCGAATCGGCCGGAGGTATATCTGCTGACCCGGCGCAACAATATCCATATCGGGGCCAAGCGGCCGGAAAACATCGGCGGCATGAGCTTTTATCGGGGCTGGAACGGCTTCGGCGGCAACGGCTATGTCGTCACCGGCGAGGGAGCCAAAAACATTTTACGCTTTCAGACCCCGCTCAAGGTAATGTGCGACGACTGGAAGCAGTTCGCCCTGCATGGGGCGATTCAGTTTTTCGTCTGCGAGCGGGAGATTGTCGGCTTGCGGAAGGAATTGGCGCAAGCGTCGCTGTTGGCCAGGGATCGAATCAATAACGACGGCCGGGCGAGGCGGCGGTTTTTTCGGCGCGTCCGGAAAATGGCTCCCCTGCCCCTGCGGGCGAAATATCTTTTCCGCAAGCTGTGGCATTGGCGGAATCTTCGCCGGCAGCCGAATTGGGAATGGGCGGCCGATGCCTGACCATCCCGGCCCCCGGATATCGGTGATTGTCCCGGCTTTCAACGCCGCCCGTTATCTGGAAAAATGCCTGGACAGCGTTCTGGCCCAGACTTTCCGGGACTTCGAGATTGTTTGCGTGGACGACGGCAGCGCCGACGCTTCGGGGGAAATCCTGGAGCGCTACCGGTCCGCCGACGGGAGGATCAAGATTATTCGGCAGCCGGCCAACGCCGGCCAGGGCCGAGCCCGGAACGCCGCTCTGGCGAAAGCCCGGGGTGAATACCTCCTCTGCCTGGACGCCGACGACTGGCTGTTGCCGCCGGCCCTGGAAAGGGCTTACGCCGCCGCCCGGGCCAACCCGGCGAGCAGCGTGACCTTCAAGTTCGTCTGCTATCTGGAGCGCGAGGGCCGCTACGTCCTGGACGACGAGTTCAGGGAATTCAACAACCTTCCCGGAGGTTTTTACGTCAACCGCCCGGGACGGGGCGAAGCCGGGATTCCGGTTTTCAGTTGGAACAAGCTTTTCAAAAGGGAAGCCCTGGCGAGGGCGGAGATTGAGTGGGGGAGCGGGCGCTACGCCGAGGACGACGAATTCCATTACAAATTCTTCTACATGCATCCCGAGACTTATGTACTGGACGAATGTCTGTATGTATATCGCCGGCGGGACGACTCCACCATGGGAAGCGTCGATTCGGGAGGGGAATCATTCCAGTCCCGCTACCGGGATTATTTGGATTGTCTTCGCAATATTTACGGTTTTCTCGGCAAAAATTCACTTTACCGGGAAGGCAAAGAAAGCTTTCAGGCTCTGCTGATAGAGAAGATCGCCAGCTTCATGCCCTATTCGAACAAACGGGAAGTCATTTCGGAAGCGAAGAAATTGCTGGCCGACACCGGCTTTCCCTCCGAGTATCGCGGGGGCGACGCCTATCCGGCGGCCTATGCCCTTTACCATTATCGCCGCCGGCCTTGGCTTTGCCGCGCTTATGGCCCGCTGAAAATGCTTCTGGCCATGATTCCCGCCCGGAATTTTCGCCGGAAATGGCGGACGGTGTTGCGGATCGGCCTAATGGAAGGAAAACCGGCCGCTGTCGGCGGAGGGAAAAAAATTAACTATACCCCCGTGTCCGGGGATTATGCCGTCCATAATCCGCCGGAGGCCGGTCGCCGGCCGGGAGAGGAACTCCGGATTTGCCATGAGTAAACGGATAGTGGTGGCCGGCGGGGCCGGCTTCCTGGGATCGCACTTGTGCGAGCGGCTCCTGGCCGACGGACACGAGGTGCTTTGCCTGGACAATTTCTTCACCGGCCGGCGGGACAATGTCCGGCACTTGTTGGAGAATCCCCGTTTCGAACTGTTCCGGCACGACATTATTGAGCCGGTTTCCCTGGAGGCGGACGAGATTTACAACCTGGCCTGCCCGGCCAGCCCCGTCCATTACCAGTCGGACCCGGTCAGGACCACCAAGACCTCGGTCCTGGGAGCCTTGAACCTGCTGGAGCAGGCCACCCGCCTTAAGGCCAAGATTTTCCAGGCCTCCACTTCGGAAGTCTACGGCGATCCCCTGGAGCATCCCCAAGGCGAATCCTATCGCGGCTCGGTCAATCCCGTCGGGGTCCGGGCCTGCTACGACGAGGGCAAGCGCTGCGCCGAGAGCCTGTTTTTCGACTACCGGCGCTCGCGGGGAACCCGGATAAAGGTGGCCCGAATCTTCAACACCTACGGTCCCCGGATGCATCCGCAAGACGGGCGGGTGGTGAGCAACTTCATTGTCCAGGCCCTCAAGGGCGAGGACTTGACCATTTACGGGGACGGCGGCCAAACCCGGAGTTTCTGCTACTGCGGGGACCTAATCGAGGGTTTTGTCCGCCTGATGGCGGCCCCCGACGATTTTGCCGGTCCGGTCAACCTGGGTAATCCCGGGGAATTCACCATCCTTGAACTGGCCGAAAAGGTGATTGGCCTGACCGGGAGCCGGAGCCGGCTGGTCCGGCGGTCTCTGCCGGAGGACGATCCGGTCCGGCGCCGGCCAGACATTTCCCTGGCCCAACGGGAATTGGGCTGGTCTCCCCAAGTCGATTTGGAGGCCGGCCTGAAAAACACCTTGGCCTATTTCAAGTCGATTCTGAATCAAGGCGGCGAAGCATGAATATTTCCCTGATCGGTGCCGGGTACGTGGGGTTGGTCAGCGGCGCCGGCTTCGCCAAGATGGGGAACCGGGTAATCTGCGCCGATCAGGACGCGGAGAAGATGGACAAATTGAATCGGGGCGTTATCCCGATTTACGAGCCGGGGCTGGAGGAACTGGTGCGGGAGGACATGGAGGAGGGAGCCCTCTCCTTCACCGCCGACCTCGGCGAAGCGGTGTCGGGTAGCGACGTCTGCTTTATCGCCGTCGGCACCCCGATGGGGGATGACGGGGGAGCGGACCTGTCGCAGGTGCTAGCGGCGGCCCGAAGCATTGGCCGCCACATGGCCGGCCCCCTGATTGTTGTGGACAAGTCCACCGTGCCGGTGGGGACGGCGGAGCGGGTTCGGGAGGCGGTGGCCGGGGAACTGGCGGCGCGGGGAAAAAGCTTGGCTTTCGAGGTGGTCGCCAATCCGGAGTTCCTGAAGGAGGGGGCGGCCGTCCAGGATTTCTTGAAGCCGGACCGGGTGGTGGTGGGGGCGGAGAGCGATCGCGCCCTGGCCCTGATGCGGGAGCTTTACGCTCCCTTCATCCGCAACCACGACAGTTTTATCGCCATGGACGTGCGTTCGGCCGAAATGACCAAATACGCCGCCAACGCCATGCTGGCCTGCCGGATATCCTTCATCAACGAAATGGCCAACATCTGCGAGCGGGTGGGAGCCGACGTCAATCGGATCCGCCTGGGCATCGGCAGCGACAGCCGCATCGGCTATTCCTTTCTTTATCCCGGAATCGGCTACGGCGGGAGTTGCTTCCCGAAGGACGTACAGGCCCTGATCCGGACCGCGATTGGGGAAGGCTACCGGCCGGAGTTGCTGGAGGCGGTGGAGGGGGTGAACCGGCGACAGCGGGAGTTGTTTGTCGAAAAGATAATCCGCCGCTTCGGCCGCGACCTGAAGGAACGGACTTTCGCGGTCTGGGGCCTCGCCTTCAAGCCGGGGACCGACGACATGCGGGATTCGCCGGCGGCGACCATCATAAACAAGCTTCTTGGGCTGGGCGCCCGCATCCAGGCCTATGACCCAAAAGCGGAAGCCAAGGCCAGGGAATTCCATTTCAGGGACGCCGTGAATATCGAATACCTTCATGACAAGTATGAAGCCCTGATCGGGGCGGACGCCTTGTTGCTCCTGACCGAATGGAGTGAATTTAGGCAGCCGGACTTCGCCCGAATGGGCGAACGGTTGCGGGAGAGAATTATTTTTGACGGTCGCAACCAATATGATCGAGGCAAGATGGCTGAATTGAGATTCGAGTATTGTCGAATCTGATGTTGATTTCGGTAATAGATTATATATATGCCATTACAATTTGATGGGAAAGGGGCGTATGGGAAAATCCAAATTTAAGGATGGAATTGAATCTCTACGTCGTTTTATCCTTTACAATGGCAAATCTTCAACTCAACATATTCCAGATGGGTATATCAAGATTGATCATTGCCCTGTCTGTCATGCGTCAGGAAGAAAGTTGGTCATCGCAAACGAAGAGAAAAATATAATTAAGTGTAAAATTTGCACCCATTCATACCGCAAAATCGTACCAAATTTAGAAAAAACAAATAATGATAAATATTCGAACTTAGAATATTGGCATCAAAATATGAATCCCCAAAAAATCTTTGATTTGGAAAAACTCCAGCAATATTCGAGATTCATTGACAGTCGGATGAAGCAATTTGGGTATTTTGGGCTGATTGAAGGTCTGGCGCCAAATTCCAATATCCTTGAATTTGGATGTGGAGAGGGTGGCTTGCTCCATGAATTGAAGCATCGCGGCTATAACGTGATCGGTATCGAGGTTAATAATGAAATTGTAGCGCAATCCAATTCTTTGATTGGCATCCCGATTATTTGCGGAGCCATCGAGAATATTGACCTGCCTGAAAGCAATTTCGATTTGGTCTATTCATTTCATGTCATGTGGACTTTTGGAAATTATGCGGCCCAAACGAGGGCATTCACAAGGAGTTCCTGAATTATTGTAAGGTCGGAGCTGGAAGACGACATGGCATTAATTCTTTCGCGCCATAGCTGTTGGCGTACATCGGCCAGAGCATCGAG
>JAISYL010000159.1 GCA_031269935.1 Planctomycetota bacterium | reverse complement strand
CCGCCCAGCCGGCCGGATTCCCCTTCGCCGGAGGCAACCCAACCAACGGACACGCCGGCTATAATCGTACCACCGGCCAACCAAACCATTCCGGCATCTCCAGGTTCGACCGAAAAACTGGAAGCCCCGGCCAAGGCGGAGACTCCGGCGCTTGCCGAGCCGCCCAGCCGGCCGGATTCCCCTTCGCCGGAGGCAACCCAACCAACGGACACGCCGGCTATAATCGTACCACCGGCCAACCAAACCATTCCGGCATCTCCAGGCCCGACCGAAAAACTGGAAACCCCGGTCGGGACGGAGACTCCGGCGCTTGCCGAGCCGCCCGCCCGGCCGGATTCCCCTTCGCCGGAGGCAACCCAACCAATGGACACGCCGGCTATAACCATACCGGCCAACCAAACCGCTCCGGCATCTCCAGGTTTGACCGAAAACCGGGAAGTTCCGGCCGGGGCGGAGACTCCGGCGCTTGCCGAACCGCCAACCCCGGCGGAAGCGTCTCGACCGATAGGCGCGCCGACCGAGGCCGATCCGGAAAAGCAAACCCCGTCAATCCCGGAAGAATCAATTGAAGGAACCCTCATTCCCGCTCCGCCCCTTGCCGGGTTGGAAAGTATGGACGGGAGGGTGTTCTGGCTGGCCGCCGGAGAAGATATAACGGCCGGGCTAGCCGCCGTTCCCAAAATCAATAGGCTGATTCTTCTGGTACCCGAACCTGAAGTTGGCAATCAGATTTGGGAGGCCGGGAAAAATATGCCCGACAATTTGAAAGTTGAAATCTTCCCCGCCGGAATGAATAATATTGGGATTGATGCGGTTGAACACCTTCTTTACCTGGTTAATGAGGCTCCCGTTTCAGGGCTTGGCCTCAAGGAAGCGGAATATCCGGCGAGCGGGATGGAGACGGATCGACCGCCGTTATTAATCGCCGCCCTGCCGGAAGCCGGGGGCGCCGTTTTCTTCAAGGGCGCCTTACTGTTGCTGATCCGGGGACTGGAAGTGGACGAGGCATTCCGGATCCTGGCGCCCGACCTGGAGCGGGCCGGAACTTTTGGCGAAGAAATTCGTCACCGCCTGTCCAGGTTGAAGGACGATTTGGCCCGATAATTTGCCCGGGGAAACTCCGGGAGCGGCTGACTTTTTTCGCCGGCGATTTGGCGAAAAAAGCAGCAAAGCTCCGCTGGACGATGTATAAACGACCTTTTGATTTCCTTTAAAAGTCAACGACTTCCTATCTTTTTTCGCGGGGCGGTTCAGATGGCTGCCGGGCCTAGCTCGGAGGAAAGTCCGGCCACCACAAGGCAGGAATGCGGGTAACACCCGCCGGAGGCGACTCCAGGGGCAGGCAACAGAAAACAAACCGCCGTTCCCGTTTGGGGGCGGCAAGGGTGAAATGGCGGGGTAAGAGCCCACCGCGCCGGCGGTAACGCCGGCGGCACGGCGACTGTCCTTCCGGTGCAAACGCAAATAGGGGGTGAGGCGGCCCTTCCCCAGGGATTGGCCGACGCGGGGTTGCCTGCCCCGCCAGAAACCCCGGGTAGCGCGCTAGAGGCGGGCGGCGACGCCCGTCCCAGATAAATAGCCATCCTCGACAGAAGCCGGCTTAACGATCCACCCCGCGATTTTCATTCATCCCGGGTTTCGCGAAAATCCGCCCCTCCGCGAAACCTGCTTGGGAGCAAGGATGCCGGAAGCGCATCTATTCACCTACCGGGTCTCCTACGGCGACACGGATCGCATGGATCGGGTGTATTACGCCAATTACCTGGAAATTTGCGAACGGGCCAGAGGCGAGTTGCTGCGCACCGCCGGTTTCCCCTACCGAAAAATCGAGGATGAAGGTTTCTTCTTCCCGGTTCGCCGTTGCCGGGCCCGTTATTTCGGCTGGGCTGTTTACGACGACCTGCTGCTTTGCCGGACCCGAATCACCCGTTTCCGGCACGCCACCCTGGTCTTCGCCACGGACATTTTCCGCGGGGAATCGGGGAAACCGCTGGTTTCGGCCGAGGTGGAGTTGGCTTGCGTCGACGCGGACGGCAAGCCCCGGCTTATACCCGCCAAGCTCCGGGCCTCCCTGGCATCCTATGCGGAGGGAGGACCTTGCTGAGGTTCCTTCTGGTTTTTATCGCATCAACCCTGTTTTTCCCCTTCCCCCACTCCCTCGCCGGTGATCCACCCGCCCTTACCTTCCCGGAGGCGGACGAGCGCCTGGCGGTGGCCTTTCGCATGATCGAGGGAGGGGTGTTCGATCGCGCCGGAGAAATCGCCCAAGCCATTCTTGACGCCCCCGAGGCGCAAGCATGGTCCGGATCGGACGCCGGCGAATGGTTGCGCCGCCGGGAGGCGGCCAGATTCGTCCTGGATCGTTCCCTTCTGGGGTTGGCGTCTTCCCGGGAACAATTGCTGGACGCGGCCGTCTCCCTGGCCCAATTGGCCGATAACCGTTATCGCCTCCCGGATCCCGCCTATCATGTCCAGGCCGCCTACTGGGCCGCCCGGGCCCGGGAGGAACTAGGCGAATTGCGCGAGGCGGTGCGGCTGTATTCCCGGGTGGGCGGCTTTTCCCTCCCCCCGGGCATGGAGGGGGAGGCCGCCTGGAGGACATCCCGCTGTTTTCGCCGCTTGGCGGAGGAATTGCCCTACCCCGGCGATTTGGACGACCGACAGCTCCGCGATCACCTGCTCAACCAAGCCATAAATGAACTGGCCCACGCCCGCCTCGCCTTTCCCCAGGGTGATCGCCGCCGGGAAATCGAGTTGGACCTGGTGGCCCTGCGGTTGGCCAGACGCGATCCGCAATATCTTCGTGAAGCCATTTCCGAAGCCGAGTCCTTCATGTCCGACAATCCGGCCCGGGATCGCCTCCGGGCCAGGGCCGCGTTCTACCGGGGCCAGGCCGAATCGCTCCTGGGCAATCCCGAAAAGGCCGTGAACTGGTTTCGCCGGGTTCTTGACGAGGAGGTTCCGGACGAAACCGACCGAAGAAACGCCGGATTGTGGACGGCGCTGTCCCTGATGGAAATGGCGGAATCGGCGGGCGGCGGACAAAAAAAACAGCTTTGGGAGCAGGCCGACAAGGCGCTGGAGCAAACCCTGGCCGGGACGGACGGCAACGGCGGCTGGGACGGGGCCCGGGTGGTCAAAGCCAATGTACTGATCTATCTCGGGAAGCCCACCGCCGCCCTGGAAACACTCGCCCCGGTCCTGGCGGCTCCCGGGATGCGGCACTCCGCCTGGCTGGCGGCCGGAACGGCCGAATTGGCCAGGGGCCGGACCTCCGAAGCCATGGATCTTTTCCGGCCCGCCATTCACCCCTCCAATCCCGACGACCTTCTGCGCTATTCCGCCCTGGTCGCCATGGCCGAAGGCGCCGGCTCCCGGGGCGATTACGGCCTGACGCTGGCCTTGAACCATTTGGCGTCCCGGATGCTCCGGCGGGAGATGCGGTTTTCCTCCCTGCTTAACCTGGAATTCCGGGCCATGGAAACTTTGCTCGCCCTCGGCCGCTCGGGAAGACAGCCATCCCCGGCCGGGGAAGAGGACATGCTGACGCTGGAAACCGGCACGCTCCCGGCGTCGCCGGAACAAATGGGCGCGGAAAGCCTTCGGCGGCTTGGCTCCGCCCTGGCGGGGCTGCTGATCGGCGGCGGCGACCCGGACAGCGCCCAGGACGTGGCCGTGGCGATCGAAGCCGCCTACAATTGGACCGGCGAGGGGAACGGAAAACTGGAACTCGCCCTCGGCATGATTTCCCATTTGCGCCGGCGCAATCCCCCCGGAATCGCCGACCCCGTTCTCGCCTCCCGCCAGGGCGACACCCTTCAAGCCCTGGCCAATGCCAAGGCGGATCGGCTGTTGGCCGCGGCTGTTCCGGACCTGTCCGCCATCGAATCGGCCCTGGCCGATTTCGCCGCCGCTTCCGCCTGTTTTCAGGAAGCCTTCGCCGGCGGCTATTCCATTCATGACAGCCTGGACCAGGGAATGACGGGTCTGGGTTCCGGGAGCTTTCTCCTCCGGCTGGCCGACCGCTGGAATCAGGGTCAATGGGCGGCCGAAGCGCTGAACTGGCGGGAGGAGGCCCGCCGGCGGGTGACGGCCTCTCTAATCCCCTTCAATCAATCCATAGCCGCCTCCCCCCCCTCCAGCCGCGCCGCCCGCCGGGCCAGGTGGCTGCGCGGGAGGGCCCGGGAACTCCTGGAGGACTGGCGGCTGGCCGGAGCGGATTTCCTGTCGTTGATGAACAACCCGGAGCTTCCCCGGGCGCTTCGAGTCAACGCGGCCAGGCGCTGGGCGGTTTGCATGGGTGAGCTTGGGGAATCGCGCCAGGCGCTGCCCCGGCTGGCGGTTTTCGCCGACAACGACGCCGAGACGGCTCTCCTGGCCGGCAAACTGGCCGAAGCTTCCGGCAATCCCGCCGAAGCCTGCCGTCGCTATTTGTTTGCCGCCGGCCCGGGCTCCCCGGCGTTGCCGCCATTCAGCCCGGAACGAAGCCGGGAGGCGGCTTATCTCGCGGCGAAGCTTATTTTCGCCAATCCCGCCGAGGCGAATCCCCTCGCCGATCCGGCCGCCTTATCCGCCCTGGCCCGGGATCTGCTGGAGCAATCGGCGATCGCCAACCCCGGCGGCGCCTGGACGGTGAACTTGGTGGAATTGCTGGGCGACAACCTGATAACTTCCCCGCCCGGCGACTGGCGGGCCGCCCGCCGCCTGGCCGCGGCCTTCCTGGAATTTCCCGGGGGCTCCCCCTCCCTGCATCGGGGCATGCGCATCCTGGCCGCCAAGGCCCTGGCGGCCGGGGGAGAATTTGAAGCGGCGTTGACGGAACTGGATCTCGCCCTGGAATTGCTGGGCCGGGACGCATCCCATTCGCGGGACGCCGCCAGAATCACCCTGGAAACGGCCAGGATTTATCGGAGGCAGAATCGTACCGGCGACGCCGTCCGGGCCTTCGCCGAGGTTTTCGCCTCCCACCCGGACGAGGCCGGTGAAGCCGACTCCGCCCGGCTGGAGGCGGCCGAAACCATCATGTCGTCAAGCCCGGCCCAGAACGAACGGAGCCGGGAACAGGCGCGAGGCATCCTGTCCGGACTCGGGGATCAAGTGTTGGCCGAAAGATTGATGCGCCAATATGGAATATTTTGACTTTTCCGCCCGTTCGGCAACAATCGACGCCCGGGCTTCGCGGAGATGGACATGACAATCGCTTTTCAACGCTGCATAAACCCGGCCTGCGCCGCCGAATTCGATCTGTTGCGGGTTTTATCCAAATGCCCGAAATGCGGCAATTTGTTGGACGCCGATTACGACTGGGGGAAAATGCGCCTGCCGGATCGGATTGGGCGGCTTGGCCGGGTGGACGAATGGCCGGCCGGCGGCTTGGCCGCGGTCTCCGGGGTATGGCGTTTCGGGGCGCTCCTTCCCTTCGCCCCGGCCGGCCGGCGGGTAAGCATCGGCGAAGGCCATACCCAGCTCCGGGTTTCCCCCCGCGCCGCCGCCTTCGCCGGGATAAAAAGCGAAAATTTCCGCCTCCAGTACGAAGGCCTCAATCCTTCCGGCAGCTTCAAGGACAACGGCATGGCCGGCGCCTTCACCCATGCCAGTCTGGCCGGCGCCAAAATCGCCGCCTGCGCCAGCACCGGCAACACCTCGGCCAGCCTGGCCGCTTTCGCCGCCGCCTCCGGCCTGATGCGCGCCATCATTTTCATCGGCGACGGGAAGATCGCCTACGGCAAGCTTTCCCAGGCGCTGGACTATGGAGCCGTAACCCTGCTGGTCAAGGGGGATTTCGACGACGCCATGGCGCGGGTCCAGGAAGTTTGCGCCGGCGAGGGCATCTATCTGGTCAATTCCGTCAATCCTTTCCGCCTGGAAGGCCAGAAAACCACCATGTACCGGATCCTGGAGGGACTGGATTGGCGGATTCCCGACTGGGTGGTCTGTCCCGGCGGCAATCTTGGCAACAGTTCCGCCTTCGGCAAGGCCCTGTATGAGCTTTACGACCACGGCCTGATTCCAAAACTGCCCCGGTTGGCGGTGGTCAATTCGTCCGGAGCCCCCACTCTTTCCCGCCTGGTGAACCGGTTCGGGCTAAAATGGAACGGCGGCCGGGTGGACGACGACGCCATCGCCGCCTATTATTCCGAACTGGACGCCAGGGGCGAAAAGGCCCGGACCCTGGCCAGCGCCATTGAAATCAACCGCCCGGTCAACCTGAAAAAATGCCTGCGCGCCCTGGAACGGACCAACGGGGTGGTGGTCGAGGCCTCGGACCAGGAGATCCTCGACGCCAAGGCCTGGATAGCCAGGGACGGACTGGGTTGCGAGCCGGCCAGCGCCGCCTCCCTGGCCGGCGCCCGAATCCTGGTCGAACGGGGGATCATGGACAGGGACAGCCTGGTGGTCGCGGTACTTACCGGCCATCAGTTGAAGGATCCGCACGCCACCGTCGCCTACCACAGCTACCCCGAAGACAAACTCCGCTCCGACTTCGGCGGATTTGGCGTAACCGCGTCTCCTTTCGCCAATCGTCCAATCCCGGTGGCCAATTCGCTGGGCGAGATCATCGACGTCATCCGCCGGACCGCCCGGGAGGGATGATTTTACCTTGGATCGCGTACCTGAACAACCGCCGATCAAAGCGGTGGTTGTTCAGGCGTTTCCGCGCCCTTGCCTCCAGGATGAACCGCGGGCGTTTCCCGCCAAGCTTAAATCCGCGCTTTAGACTTGGCGAAGCGGCAGGCTCCGCCGGTTGATCGGGGGGCGCAAATTTCCTTGTATACTTTCCGCCCGCGAATTATAATCGCCTTGATCCTTCCGGTTGATTGCGGGCCGCCTGTTGTCCCGCGAATATGGAGCAGATGATGGGGTTCGACACGGGTTACGCCAAATTCACCGGGGAAGACCGGGAGGACAACGCCCGGCGGGCGGTCGCCAAGCTCCGGGGCGACTTCCAGGGCCTGAAGCCGATTTCGGTTTTTTTCTTCGCCGCCACCAATTACGACCCCCTGGTACTCGCCCGGGAATTCAAAACGGCCTTTCCTTCCGCCCAGACCTGGGGTTGCGCCAGCGGCGGCGAATTGACCAAGGGCGCCATGCGGCGGCAAACCGTGACCGCCATGGCCTTCGGCCCCGACGATCTGGAAATGATCGAGGTGGTAAGCGCCTCCGGATGCGATCGGGACAAGGCGGCGGCGGATCGGCTGTTCGCCGAAATGGCCGGACGCACCGGCCTGAACATGGGCGACCTGGATTTTCGCGAATATGTCGGATTCCTTCTCCTGGACGGCCTGGCCAAGTACAACGATCAGTTGGTGGAACGGATGGGGGAACTCACCGACGTGATTATCGGCGGCGGTTGCGCCAGCGACGATGGCCTTTTCCGGAAAACCCCGGTCTTCCACGACGGCGCCGCCCTCGACAACGGGGCGGTCTTCGCCCTCATGAAGCCGAGCCGCGGATTCGCCTTCCTGAAAACGCAAAACGTGGAACCGACAGGCAAGTCGCTGGTGGCCACCTGGGCCGATTCGAACCAGAGGATCATCTGGGAGTTCGACGAAAAGCCGGCCCTCCCCGCCTTCGCCGAAGCCATTGGATTCAACCTGATCAACGGCGATTTCGACCAGAAGGAAAAAAGCGTCCACGAACTTCTGCACAACGTGTTCAGCAAAAATCGCCTCGCGGCCGAACCCGAATCGGTCGCCCGGGAAGGGATAACCGTCGACGCGCTGGTCGAAAAAATGATAGAATGGCCGCTAGCCCTGATAATCGGGGGCGAACCCTATATCCGGGTGGCGGTGGCGGCGGCCGAGAACGGCGGCATCCGCACTTATTTGCCGCCCATCGAAGGTCTGCGCTACAGCATTACCAGAACCACCAACCTGATTGAATCCACCCGGAACGCCCTGGACCGCAAACGAAGGGAACTGGGGAGCCTTTCCGCCGTCATGGGATGCAACTGCATGCTCCGCCAGATGATTGCCCATACCCAAAACAGCGTCAGGGAGTACGGCGAATTGTTCAAGGACGTCAACGCCGCCATCCTGGATTCATATGGCGAGGTTTATGTAAGCGTGTTCTCCCAATCAACCTCGCTAATCCTTTTCGCCTGACGGGAGGTGGGCGATGCCGGAGGGAACGCGGAGGGGAAAAACCCACCTTGCCGGTGGGCGGGATCCGTTTGGCGGTCGCCGCCGGGGTTGGTTTGTCCGGGCGGGCGGCTTGGCGGCCGGCCTGTCCCTGGGATTGATCTTCTCCGGCTGTTCGCTGGGTTTTCTTCGCCTGGGTCCGGAAGAAAGCGCCAGCCTTTACGGGGAGATCCTGCGGGATTTCCTTCCTTCCGGCGATTCCCGGAATTGGGCTTATGCCAGGGGGAGCATAAGCGGAGACTTCAACGGGGACGGCAAGGCCGACGAGGAGGCTCTGGTTGTCACGATCCAGGACGGCACCCGGAAGCGTCCCGGCAACATCCAAACCGCCCATCTGCTCATCCTGTCGAACGCAAGGGATTCGCCTCGGCGGATAATCGCCCGGACGGAATTGTTCGCCGGCAATCCGATTCCCGGGGCGCCCCGGCCGGAAAGCGAATTGGATCAGGCGACCGAAATTCCCCTGATGAACGTCGGAGCCCAAATCATCCCGGATCCAATCTCCCCAAAAGTGGATCTGGTGATTTATTTCTGGGGGGAGACCCGCCCGGGAGGAGTTTGGTACGCGGGTTATTCCCTGGAAAACGGCGGCGCCCTCCGCAAGATACTGGAAACCTCGCTTTGGCAACAGACCCCCGGTTTCCTGGCCGTCAATTTGGACAAGAATCCGGAATCCGGCTGGAAGAAACGCCAACTGCTGTTCGCGGTTCCCTCCCTGCCCGGTCCGTTGGCCGACCGGCTGGGCAAATCCGGCGAAATCCCCCTCTGGGGGCATGTCTTCGCTCGCGACGACGGCGGAAACTACCGGCAGGCCGATCGGGTTTACGCCGGGCATTATCATAATATCGCCGATAAATGGAATCAAGCCTATCTCAAGGCGCTGCTGGACGGGCTTCCCCCCGGGGATTTGGCTTGGTTCGAATATCGCCTGGGCTTGTTGAACCTTTATACCGGCAACCCCGATCTCGCCGGCAAATTTTTCGACCGGGCGGAAAAGGGAAATGCCGATGAAAAGCTGGCGAAAGCCATCCGATTGGCAAGGAGCGCCTTAAAATAGCCATACCTTTCGACATGATGGCGGCCGTGCTCTATCTCGGCTATTACGGCGAGTCGCCGGCCGCCGCCCCGATCAGTCCGGCCGCCTCCCTTTTAGCCCTTGCGATCGCGGCCGGGGCGCTGCTCACGGCCGCCGCCGTTCTGAACCTCCTTGGCCTAGCCGGATTGCGAAGGGGTGGATGCGACCGCCGCCGGCTGGCCGCCGGCCTGGACCTAGGACCAAGGGCGATCCTGGTCTTGGCCTACGCCGCGGGACTGGAAGCTTCCGCCCTGCCGTGGAGCCTTTCCGCCGCCCTGGGCTGGAAAATTTCCGGAGCATCCCCCGCCTTCCACTTGTTCGGGATCCTCCCCTTCCCGCTGCTGTTCCCCTTCGCCTGGCTCCCCATGTTCAATTGGCACCGGGAACTTAATCCGGGGAATTGGACCCGGTTATCGTTTCTCGTCCACAAGGCCCGCTACGATCTGGTCCTGTTGCTGTCCTGGCTTCCCTTCGCCGTCTTGACCGACTGGCTGTCCGAATTTTTCCTGGCCATTCCAGCCATTTTTTTGCTGGCCGCCTGTATGTTCCCGCTGATCCTTACCCGGGCCTGGGGCTGCCGCCGGCTTAACGATCCGGAAACGCTGGCGCGGGTGGCCAAGCTGGAAAAGGCGGCCGGAATTGGCTTTTCCCGGATCTATCTTTGGGAACCGGGGGGAGGATACGCCCAAAACGCCGCCGCCGTCGGCCTGATCCGCCCCTTCCGCTACCTGTTCGTCACCCCGGCGCTTCTCCGGGGAATGAATGATCGGGAACTTGACTCCATCATCCTTCATGAACTCGGCCACGTGCGCCACCGCCACCTGCTCACCTATTTCCTCGGTTCGCTCGCCGGGGTCAATTCGATTGTCATACTGGCGGCTCTGGCCCCCCTGGCCGGACCGGGCGAGCGTTTCGCCCTGGCGGCGCTCCTGTTGTTGGCCTATTTCCGCCTGATTTTCGGCTGGCTGTCGCGCAATCTGGAAAGGCAGGCCGATCTTTTCGCCCTGGAAAAAGCCGGCAATTCCCGGGACATGGTCAACGCCCTGGAAAAATTGGGACTGGCGGCCGGCCGCATCCGCCTAGCCGCCTCCTGGCATCATTACGGCATAGCCGAAAGGACCAACTTCCTGCGCCGGGCCGAGAGAAACCCGGAAATCGTCCGCCGGCACCATGCCAAGGCGGCTTTGCTGAAGGCCGGCTCCCTCCTGGCCTTCCTCGCCCTGGCGATTGGGCTGATCCTGGCGGCGGCGGAAACCCGGGAGCCAGCCCGGCCCAGGCCGGCGGACCACGATGAGGCGCATTGGCGCCGGGTCATGCGGCTGTTCCCCGACCAGTCGGACGCCCCGTTGGAATTGGCCTATCTGCTAGCCGGCCGGACCGGCGACCGCCGGGACGCCCTGGATTTGGCCCGGCGCGCTTCCCGCCTGGCCACAAACGCGGAAGCGCGGGCGGCGGCGGACAAGCTGGCCCGGGAATTGGCCGGAGACAGGCAATAGCGGTCTCAAGAGGCTAACCTTGCGAATGCCGAAGCGCGTTTCCTCCGGAATCGACTTCCGCCGCCGAAGGGGAATTATCTTCCCCGGAGGCGGAAACTGGATGAACCCGGGGCGATCCCAGCCATGAACCGCCCGAGCCGAATCCCGGCGGGCATCCTGTTCGCCGCCCTTGCCGTGTCGAATCAGATTGCCGTCCGTACCGGCGCCGCCGGGGAATTCGCCTCGCCCCTGGATCGCACCCTGAGCCTCAACTTGTGGGAAGGGAGCCTCTTCGGGGCGCTTGGGCAAATCAAGGCCAAAACCGGAGTGGAGACGCTTATCCATCCTCCCGACTTCCCCAGGGAAGATGATTCCGGACCTTTGTACCTGGTGAGCGGCCAAGTGGAACTCAGAACCATCCTGGAGGGTTTGGCCAAGCGTTATTCCTTCCGCTACCGGGTCGCCGGGCCCGATCGGGTGGAAATATCCCGGGGATACAACTGGGTCGGGGACGAACCGTCGCTTCGCTTCCTGGACCTCTCCGGAATCCGGCTGGACGACTCGGCCGCCCCGCGCAAACTGCTGGGCGAATTCATCAAGCCGCTGTCCCTCGTTCCCGGCGGCTATTCCCTGGTGATGGAAAAAAATCCCCTCCCCGGAAATCCCGGGGCGCTCCGGGCGGTGGCGGCGTTGCCGCCGGCGCTGGCCGATTATCTGGAAAAGGCCGCCGCCTGCCTGGCCGGAGCCGCCGGCGATTTTCCCGCCGCCCCCGGAGCGATTCGGGCCAAACTCCCTCCGGAAAATTGGCCCGGCCTCCTGGAGCGACCGGTGGAGGTGGCGGTGACCGCCTCTCCCCGGCGCCTGCTGGCGGAAATCGCCTCCCGGACCGGAACCGCCATCATTCTTTGCCGCCCGGCCGAAGAAGGGGGAACCGCCGTTTTCCCGTCCGGGCGCATGAACTTGGGACAGATTACGGCCTTGCTGGCGTTCCGGCTGAAATACCGGGGACGGATTTTCTTGGCGGCGGGAGTCGTGCTTTTCGTCGACGCCCCCCTGGAGGAGGAAGTGGCGTTCGACAGCCGCAGCCGGGAACTGTTTTGGGACGGCATGTCAGTGGCCGGTTTCGACGCCCGCGAAGCGGCGGTGGAAAACGGCGGAGAAGCGGCGCTGGCGGAACGGCTCCGCCGCGAGGTGTTCCCCTCGCTGTGGCGGGATCCCGCCACCGTCCTGACCTGCCTGGCTAATCGGCTGGTGGTAATCGCCCCGGCCAACGCGGTGGCGGCGGTGGCGGAACGGCTGGCCGAACTGTCCCCGGGAAATCCCCGGCCGCCCGGTTGAATCCGGAGCCCGGTCCCGAACATCAAGCCAAAAGATTGATTCCGCCGCTCATCCGGCGTATCGAAATCCGGGAAACGGCCGAATCGCGGATGCCGGGCGAGCCGCTCCGCGAAGCGGCCGGACCCGTGGCTTCCGCTTGGGCCGGGCCATTCCAATCGCTCGGGCGGCCGGAATTGTCCGGGGCTTTTTGCGAACCATTTTCCCCTCTTCCCGCTCCGGGGAAAGCGGAGGCCGATTCGGTTGCCGCCAAGCGCAATTCCCGCCTGGCCCGTTGCTCGATTTGTCCCGCCTCGGCCGCCACCGCGCGATCCTGGGCGGAAGGATCGGCCGGGGCCAGCGCGGCCGCTTTCACCTGCCGCATCTTGGCGATGGTGGCGGCGGGATCCCGTTCCGGGGAAATATCAATGCCGACCTCGCCCCCGACCGCGTAGCGCTTGCCGTCCGGACCCCGGGAATATTCATAGGAAATCGCCCCGGCATACCGGCCGCCCGCCGCTTTGTGGGCTTGTTCATGCCGTCGCACCTCTCCGTCCCGGGTTTGGAG
>JAISYL010000112.1 GCA_031269935.1 Planctomycetota bacterium | reverse complement strand
ATGGCCTTGGAGGCCGCCGCGCCCGCCTGAGCCACCGTTTCCGGAATGTCTTTCGGGCCCTGGCAGACGCCGGAGAGGAATATTCCGGCGGTGGGGCTTTCCACCGGACGCAATTTGGGTTGGGCTTCGGTGAAAAAGTCGTTGGTGTCCATGCCGACGGTGAGCATGGTCGCCAGGCCGCGCGCGCCGGCATCGGGCTTAATCGCCATTGCGAGCACCACCAGGTCGGCCGGAATCCGCATTTGCCGGTCGGAAAGCAGATCCGAGGCCTGCACCGCCAACCCGCCGTCCATTTCCTCGACTTGCCCCACCATGCCCTTGACGTAGTGAACGCCGTACCGCTCCACGGCCCGGCGCTGGAATTCGTCGAAGCTTTTTCCCGGCGTCCGTACGTCGATGTAGAAGACGTAAACTTCGGAGTCCGGATATTTGTCCCGCACCAGCATGGCATGCTTCGCCGTGTACATGCAGCAGATTTTCGAGCAATAGGGCCTGGCGCACCCGGCCGCCCCGCGCGAGCCCACGCACTGCACGAACACGACCCGCTTCGGCTCCCTCCCGTCCGACGGCCGGGTCAAATGCCCGCCGGTGGGGCCGGCGGCGTTGCAGAGGCGCTCGAATTCCAGCGAGGTGATCACGTCCGGGTATTCGTCGTAGTGAAATTCGCCGAAAGCGGACGGCGACAGGGTCTCGAAGCCGGTGGCGGCGACTATGGCGCCGTAGCGCTCCTCCACGACGGCGTCCTCCATATCGTAATTCACGGCTCCGGCGCCGCATATTTTCCGGCACAGGCCGCATTTGCCGGTCTTGAATTTGAGGCAGCTTTCCCGGTCGATCACCGGCACGTTGGGGATGGCCTGGGCGAAGGGAATGTAGATGGCGCCGCGCTTGCGCAGTCCCTGATCGAATTCGCTCGGGGCGGTTTTCGCCGGGCATTTCGCCATGCAATCGCCGCAGCCGCTGCAGAGGCTTTCGTCGACATAGCGGGCCTTGCGGCGAATCCTGACCGTGAAATCGCCGACAAAGCCGGAGACGGACTCGATCTCGCTGTAGGTGTAGAGGGTGATGTTTTCGGACCGGGAGGAATCCACCATCTTCGGGGTGAGGATGCAGGCCGCGCAGTCCAGGGTGGGGAAGGTCTTGTCCAATTGCGCCATTCTGCCGCCGATGGTCGGATTTTTTTCCACCACGTCCACCCGAAATCCGGCGTCGGAAATGTCCAGGGCCGTCTGCAAGCCGGCGATGCCGCCGCCGATGACCAGCGCCCGCCTGACCACCTCGTTTTCCCGGGCGGTCAACGGCACATTCAGGCGCAGTTTGGCGATGGCGGCGCGGCCGAGAACAATCGCCTTGGCGGTGGTCTCCGGCTTTTTTTTGTGAATCCAGGAGCATTGCTCGCGGATGTTGGCGATTTCCACCATGTAGGGGTTGAGGCCGGCGGCGGCGGCGGTCTTGCGGAACGTGGTTTCGTGCATGCGGGGAGAACAGGCGCACACCGCGATTCCGGCGAGTTTGTGTTCGCGAATGGCGTTCCGGACGGCGGCCTGGCCACCCTCGGAACACATGTATTGATAGTCGGCGGCGAAAACGACTCCGGCTTCCTTCCGCAGCTCCTTCGCCGCTTCCTTGACGTCCACGGTGGCGGCGATGTTGCCGCCGCACCAGCAGACGAACACCCCGATTTTCGGCACGACCGTCCTCTCCCGGCTAAAAGTGCCCCGTCATTTGTTGTATTTGCGCATCGCCGCCACAATGGCCTGCTGCGGCAACTCCTCGTCCAGCCGGGCCGGAACCAGTTGCGGCGGCAGATGATTTCCGCCCGGCTTGCGGATCAACAGCAGCCGGACCGCCTCGATCAAGTTGGCGGGCTTGACCGCCCGCGGGCAGCGTTCCACGCAGGTGAAGCAGGACAGGCAGCGCCAAAGCGTAACGCTCCGGAGCAAAGGCCCGAAATCGCCGTCCGCCACCAGCGCCACGAAACGGTGGGGATGGATATCCATTTTATGGAAAGCCGGGCAACTGGCGCTGCATTTGCCGCAGTGCATGCATACGCTCGCGTTCACGCCGCTGATGCGCTCGACGTCGAGGAAATCGGTCGCTTCGCCGCCAATCGGCATGATTACTCCTTCGCGGCGTCCGCAAGGCCGAACGCCTCCTCCAGGAGTTCCGTGAAATAACGGACCGGCAACTTGTTTTCGCCCGCGCCGTTTTTCAAATTGTACATGCACAGGGGGCAGGCGGAGATCACCACTTCGGCCCCCGCCTTTACGGCCGACGACAACACGCTCTCCGTCATGGCCTGAGCCGATTCCCTGTCGTCAAGGGCAACATAGCCGCCGCAACACCGCGAACGGCGGGAGAAAGGAACCGCCACGCCCCCGAGCGCCTCGACGAGTTTTTCCATAATGGAAGGATTGTCCGGCCGGTCGAAGCGCATGACGTCGCTGGGGCGAAGCAGGAGACAACCATAATATGGGGCGACTTTCAGGCCGTCAAGGGGCCTGGCGACATGTTTTTTGACTTCCTCGAAGCCGATGTCGTCCCGCAGCCACTCCAGGTAATGAACCACGCGCGTTTCGCCGGCGTAGGCTTTTTTCAGCGCCAGATAGTTGTTGGCCCGCCGCCGAATCAACTCGTTGTCCGCCATGTCGGCGTTGACCCGCTTCAGGACGTGGTGGCAGGCCGAGCACACCGTCACCAGGCCGCCGCCGTTTTCCAAGGCCGCGGACAGGGTTCGGACGGCGGATAGCCGGCCGGAGATTTCATCCTCGGCCAAGGGATAAACGGCTCCGCAACATTGCCATTCGGGCAATTCGCGCATTTCCACGCCCAGCGCGGACGCCGTCCGCCGGGCGCCGGCGTCGAGCTGCTTGGCCTTGGTCTTCAAGGTGCAGCCGGGGTAATAATTCATCGCTGTTTCAGGCATTTTTTTTGGCTTCACGCCGCCATCCCCGTCCCAAAATGGTACCCGGGACCCCGTTTTCAATTTCTCCCCGGGGAAAACGCCGTCCGCGTCAAGATCCGCGCCCCGGCCCGGCCCGGGTTTTCGCCTCTCGCCGGGGGTGGGGTTCCCCGAATGCTTGGTGAATTAAAGAATATTATATCCAATATATTGTCATGTCAAGATTATTTTCTCGAATTATTTTTCCTGAATGTCCCGCCGAAGGTTGAAATGGACGCGGTCCCGGGGGTCGGCGGCGCGAGGAGGGGCGTTTCATGGCCGAGCGGGGAGGATACGCGTTCCAGAAATCGAAAACCTCGCCCATGCTCGGCGCCTTTCCGGGCGTAAGGGCCCTAATCAAATGAAGGCCAGGGAAACCTCCTTCAGGTAGCGCGTCTTCAGAACCTCGCAAATTCTCCTCAGGATATTGCGGCGGATGTCCAGGTCGGCCGGCAGGCTGGGATCCTGGTGCGCCTCGTTGATCCGGGTTCCCGCCAGAAACTCCACGGAGTCGCTGTCCAGCAGGAGATCGACCAGCCGCCCGGCCGCGTCCTCCTCGTGTTCGGCCTCGGGGTTTTCCAGTCGTCCGGCCGCCCGGGTGAGGGTGATTATCCCCTCGGTCACCAAGTCCACCCCCTCCATCAGCGAAGCCGGGGGAACCAGGGATCGGCGGTTGAACGAGGCCAGGTCCAATTCCAGCCGGCGGCCCAATTCCCGGGCCACCAGGTTGGCGGTGGCGCCGCCGCAAACCGCCTTGCGCCCGGGGAAGCTGTCCAGCCGCCCGGCGTATTCGGCGTCGCGGCTCTGGTCGTAGGGGGGGCCGGTCAGCACCAGGAGCCGGCGGGGGCGGCGGTAATGGAGAGTCAGGCAACTGACGTCGTCCAGGGGCTCGCCGTTAGGTTCCAGTTCGATGGCCCGCTCCACGATCCGCCGGCCCAGTTCCCGGCTGGACAACCCGGGATTCTCCCTGGCCGCGGAGGCGGCGAAATCCCGCAACCCCTCCCGGCGCCAGCCCAGGCGCAGGCGCTGGGTTCCCATCCCCGCCTGGGTCACCCCGTCGGAACAGGCGATCAGCCGATCCCCGGCCGCCAGCCCCAGTTCCGAAATCAGCATCCGGCGGTCGGGATAGCGCCGGGAAAAAACGGTCCGCCCCGCCGTCTCCGCCGGCGAGCTTCCCCGCAGGTGGATGAAGGGAGGATTGCCCTCCTCGATCACCCGGACCAGCCCTTCCGAATCGCCATCGACGATGGTGAAGGTGGCGTAGGCGATTTTCCGGACTCGGCAGACCGGAAGCGAATCCAGCATCACCTCCAGGTAACGCTCCGGATCGGCTCCCGCCGCCGCGAAGCGCAGGGCCATCCGGGCGGTCAAGGTGGCCAGGAGGCAGGCTTTTATGCCGCTGCCGAGGCCGTCCGACAACACCGCGATCAACCGCCTCCCGCCTTCGATCCTTTGCGAGGCGAAGGCGTCCCCGTTGGCGGACTGGTTGCATTTGCGGCGGGAGCAAAAATCGAGATCGAGGCAAAGCGCGCTATCCATCCCCGTCCCCCCCGGAGGCCGTCCCCCCGCCTTCCCCATAGCCTTCGGCTATGGAACTGAGCAGCACCTCGGTGTCGGCCATATGTTCGCCCAGCAGGCTGGCTATTTCCTGGACCGTGGCGATGTTGCGGTTGATCACCTCGCGGGCCCGGCGGGCGATCCGATCCCGGCGCATTTCGGTGAGGGTGACGTCCTCGACTATGGCCCCCACCGTCTTGTACTCCTCGATGATGAAAACCACGATGTCCAAAAGCCGGTCGCCGACTTTCAGGCGCTCGCGGCGGATTTCCCGGCCCGAGCGCAGGGCCGCCCGCAGCAGGTTGCCGCAGGGGAAGATGTCGTCCACCCGGACTCCGGCGAGTCCCGGGCCGGCGGTTTGGAGTTCGCCGGCCCGATCCCCGAAAAGGCGGACGAAGGCGTCGTTCGCCTCCATGATCCGCAGGTCGGTGCCGACGATGACCACCCCGGAGGGCATGCAGCGGAAGAGGGCGTTGGCCTTGCGCTGGGCGATGGTCCGCATGTAATAGGCGCACATGCCGGTTTCGGCGTCGCCCGACAGCAGGGCCCGGGCAAGTCCCCGGCAGGTGTCGTAGCCGCAGCCGCCGCAGTTGAGCTCGTCGGCGGGCCCGGTTTTGCCCACCCGGGCCAGGGCCGCCGCCACCTCCGCCTCCGTCCAGGCCGTCTCCGCCTCCCCGGCGGGGTCGTAGGTCATCCGGACCTCCAGCCCGGGGCGGGGTCCGGGCCGGCCGGGGACGGCCCGGGAACGGACGGCCATGATTCCCGCCAGCGGCTGGGGATCCCGGGTGGAACAGGGGCCGTTGACGCAGCCTCCCCGGCAGGCCAGGCCTTCCAGGAAAAAAGGCCGATCGAAAGAGCCGGGTCCGAGATTTTCCAGCGATTGCCGGAGGCGGCCCAGGCCGGAGATCGACTGGACGCGAACCTCCCCGGAACAGCCGCAATAACGGAAAGTTTCGATCATCCCGCCTTCCAGGGGATAAAGGGCCCCCTCCCCCGCCTCCCCCGCGTCCAGGAAGACGTCTTCCGGATCGGGCGAAAGCAGGTCCGGGCGCACGTTCGCCGCCGCCAGCCATTCGTCCAGTTCGGCGAAGGTGAGCGCCAGATCCAACAATTCCGGATGTTCGTCCGCCTCCCCCTTCTTGGCGGCGCAGGGCCCGATGAAAACCACCCTGATTTCCCCGCCCAGCCGGTCGCGGAGCATCCGGCAATGGGTAAGAAGGGGCGAGGCCAGGGGGATGAGGGAGCCGGCGAAGGCGGGATGGTGCTTGCGCACCAGGGCGACCAGGGCCGGACAGGCGGTGGAAATGTGGAGGCCCGGCCCGGCCCGGTTCAGCATCCCGACTACGGCCGCCGACACTTCCCTGGCCCCGGCGGCGGTTTCGCCCGCCCCCCGGAAGCCGAGGCGGCGGAGGGCGGCCAGCCATTGCCCGGGGCTCCACTCCGGGTGCGCCGCCGCCCAACTTGGCGCCAGGGAGACATAGACCGGAAGCGCCCCGGCGAGCAGGGAACGCGCCGCGGCCGCGTCGTCCCGGACCCGCTTGGCCCCGGACGGGCAGATCCGGATGCAGCGGCCGCAGGCCACGCAGCGTTCGGGGACCACGCTGGCGTGGTCGTTTTCCACCCGGATGGCCTTGACCGGGCAGTTCCGGACGCATTTGTAGCAGTCGTGGCAGTCTTTTTCCCTGGTGTGGATCGGGAAGGGCCGCATGGCGAATCCTCCCCCGCCGGCCTAAGGGTCTATCCATAAATAACTTATACATGTTTAGACAAGGAACCGAGTCGCGGCAGTAAATTTTCGCCCGTGGTTGGGCAAAAATTTACGAGAGCGACGTTGGTGACGCGGTATAAACATGTATAAGTTATTTATGGACGAGCCCTAACCGCCCGGAGGCGGCGGGGAATCTCCGGGCGCCTCCCGCTCCAGCCGGCCGGTCAGCAGTTCAAGCAGCGATTTTTCGTCCAGGCCGCAGTGGACCTCCCCGTCGATCCAGAGATTGGGCCCCCGGCCGCAGATCGCCCCGCAGCGGCGGCCGGACAAAACCACCCGCCCGCCCCAACCGTTCCTGGCGACGGCCGCCTCCAGGCTTTCCAGAAGCCGGCCGTTGCCCCGGGCGAAGCAGGAGCTCCCCAGGCACAGTTCAACGTCCACCCGGCGATCCATGGCCCGTCCCCCCGTTCCCCGCCGGCGAGGACGCCCGGCCGGGAAATGTCGCGAAATAAGGAATGAGTGGACTTTTAAAGAGAATCCGGCCAGCCGCCGGCCGATTTCCCTTGGAGCGTGTTGTTAAATATTAAACCGCTTTCGTTTCAATGGGGTGTTTTTAGCCAACTCGGCCCCAGCCGGCGGCATGGCAAAAAAGGCGGCGCTGAAACCAACGCCCTGAAACTTTGAGGGAAATCGATCGGAGGTCCGATTGATTTTCTTCAAAAGTCGGCAATGATGCGAATGCTACAAAATAAGGAATGTTTTCGCAATTAAAAAAGGAATATTTTCCTTATTATTTTTTCCTCCACCGGAGGTTGGGGCTCGCCCAAAAATAACTTATACAAGTTCATGCCGCGTCACCACCGTCGCTCCCGTAAATTTTTGCCCAACCACGGGCGAAAATTTACCGCCGCGGCTCGGTTCCTCGTCTAAACATGTATAAGTTATTTATGGACAGACCCCCAAGTTATTTTTAGGCAAACTCTTAGGGATGCGCGCCAAGCGATTCCGGCCCCGAAACCGCCCGAAAATGTTGGCGGAAACGGCGACAAGGCGGTATAATTCAGGCGTTCGCTTGGAGTCTATCGACCGGGAAGGAAGGGAGGCGAAATAAGCCGGCGGGAAAGCTGACCGCCCGGATTCCGTTGACTAGCCGGCCGCGGGCGGTTATGATTGTTGAATCGGGTTTTGGCGTAAGATCGCGTAAGGAAATAACGGTTACGCCGGGGCGCGGCGGTTCAACGCCCGCAGGGCTTTTTCAGGCCGAAGTTGTAAATGTTATTTTTGGACTAGCCCCAACCAGCTCTAAGGAAATTGGCGGGCCAATCAATTCAGGAATGGGGGTATTGGATTATGGACAATCCCCGGCTGGCGCATCCGCACGACCGGCTGGCCCGGCATTTCCTGGCCCGGACCGAATTGGCGGCCGATCTTATCCGC
>JAISYL010000108.1 GCA_031269935.1 Planctomycetota bacterium | reverse complement strand
CCTCGGGGAAGGGATCGGCCTGCTTTTCTTCCACCCCGGCTTCCCCACCGACATCCGCCACAACGCGAAAATCCGCCGGGAGGAACTGGCGGCCTGGGCCGCGGCCGGGAGGGGGACGGCCCTGGCGCCCCGCCAAGTCTAAATCTTCGCCTTGGGCTTTGCCGGAAACGCCCCCGGTTCGCCCAGTTTACGCCTCCGGCTAAATGAACTCCCCTCCGGCGGCGGAGACCGATTCCGGGGCGGACGGACATCGCCGCTCGCGGGGCCGGCCTTTTTAAGTCGCCAGGAATTAGCTGAATTTAACCGGCTTGCCGTCCTTCATCGACCGATAAATTCCGCATATCAGTTCCAAACCCAGCTTGGCGCTCTCCCCTTCAATCACGAATCCTTTTCGCCTGGTCTTGATGGTTTTGATCATGCCCTCAATAATGGCCTGATGGTTCTTGGGGGCAATTCCCCGGGGATCGGCGGCGACGGCGACGGCCGCATCTTCTATCAGTTTTGCCGCTTCGTCGTCAAGCGGCTCCCTGTCGGCGAAACTCCATTTCGCCAATGACGTCGCCTCGACGGCGGCACTTCCCCGGGTGCCGGAAATTTCCACCTTCAGCGGCCAGCCCGGGGCGCAACAGGTGCTCGACTCTATTACCCCGAAGGCTCCGCTGTCAAACTTCACCACCGCGGCGGCGTTGTCTTCAGCCTCGATTCCGGCATGATCAACCGTGCCGGTATAGCCGTATGCCTCGACCGGCCGGCCGGCAAAGTGAATCATGAGATCTATCGCGTGTATCGACTGGTTCATTAGGCAGCCGCCGCCGTCCAGCCTCCAAGTCCCGCGCCATCCTCCCGAATCGTAGTATTCCTGGGGCCTGTACCATTTGATTCTGGCGCTGGCCAGCAGGATCTTCCCGAAGCGCCCCGAGTCCAGCGCCTTTTTGATCAGGATCGTCGCCGGGATATGGCGATACTGGAAAACAGGCGCCAAAACCACCTTGTTTTCGCGGCAGGCGTCTATAAGCGACTGCGCCCGCTCCGGAGTGATGTCCAGAGGCTTTTCGCATAGAACGTGTTTACCCGCCCTGGCCGAGGGAAGAACCATATCCAGATGGATGCCGGACGGGGTGGCGATGGTAACGGCGTCCAACTCCGGATCGGCCAAAAAATCATCCATGTTTTCATATGCCCTGACGTTGTGCTTGGCCAGGAAAGCTTCCCGATTTTTCTTTACGGGCTCAAGTATGCTGACCAATTCAGCATCCTCGATATTCCCGATTGCCGACGCGTGGGTATAGGAAATGACCCCCGTACCGATGATGCCGAATCTGATTTTACCGTTCACGTGATTCCTTTTCAGCAGGAGAGGACATTCCGCCAACCCCGCCTCACGATTTGGGGGTGGGATCATCATCTTTTTCCAGGAACTCCATCATCTGTCTTGTTCTTGAACGAATCTCGTCCTTTTCCTCCGCCGTCAACGGCTCGAAAGGCAGAGTCATCCGGTCGTTAGTCAAGCCAAGCAGGCTGATCGCGTACTTCATGGAGGTAGTGGCGTTTTTGCCCAGATTGCAGATCTCCTGCGCCTCGGTCATTATGGCGTTCCAGTACATGGTCCCTTCAATGTCGCCCTTCCTGCCGTGTTCATACACTTTCAGGCAGGCTTTCGGAAACAAGGGGCCGATGGACGGCACAAACCCGTCCGCGCCCAACAGCATCGATACGGCGGAGAGATTCACCATCCCCTGCAGAACGGCGAAGGGAGTGTTCTTGAAATGATTGATGCACTTGATGGTTTCCCCGACCATGCTCGCGCTGTCCTTGTACGCCACCACGTTGTCAATCTCGGCTATTTTGAAAATGGATTCCGCCCTTAAGGTGCAGTTGGTGAACAGCGGAATGTTGTAAATTACGATATCGATCTTGGTGTTCCTGGCAATCGCCTCGAAATGGCGTATCGTCTCTTTCGGAGTGGCGTGGCGGGCGTAAAATTCCGGCGTGACGACCGCGCATCTGCCTCCCATTTGCTCCAGGCGCTTGACGTTCTCGATGACGCGCCTGGTGCTGGTGTCCATCGCCCCGGCGAATACGGGCAGGCGGTCGCCGCATTGATCCAGGGTTATTTTCACCGCCCGATCCCGTTCGCTTTGGATGAGGCTCATTCCCTCCCCGTTGGAGCCCGCCACAAAAATCCCGTGCATTCCCGCTTTTATGCAATGCTCCACCATTGCGCGCAGTTCGCTTTCCACCACCCGCTCGTTCTCGTCTATCGGGGTCACAATCGGGGGAATGATTCCAAAGCACTTTTTTTGCATTTGCCTCTCCTCTGAAAGATGCCGATCCTTCGTCGTGATGCGCCAACGGCGCCTTCGAAAATCATGAAAGTTCGCGGGACGGCCGAGTCGTGTTCGCCTCCTCCGGCGCGGGCCTATTTGAAGGTGACTTTGATAACGCCCGCTTCGGCGTCCATTTCTATCCAGTCGCCCGTTTTTATCGCCGCAAAGGGATCCCGGTCGAGATCGCTCATCATCGGTATGCCGTTCACGAGACAGCCGATGACGGCCAGGGAATCCAGTTCCGTGTTTACGAACGCCGCCGGTTGCCTGCCGTAACGCTTTGCGAGATTCAGGCAGTTGGCGGTGCCCGATGACCCCTTGGTCGAGACGAAAAAGGCGACTTTATGGTCAAGCGACACTCCCTCAAGCGGATTGTCCTTTTCCGTCACCGTGCCGTTCGCCGGATCGTATCCGCCCCAAAAGGAAATCCGGGTCGGGCAGACAACGGCTTCCGCCGCCGCCTTGCCGGGCACGATGCAACGGCCATGAATCAGAAAAGAGGATCCCGTCGGCATTTCATCCCTCCCATCTTCCCGTAATCGCGGCATTCACGCATTTTTCCGTCGAACCGACCACGGAGTGCGTCCCCAAAATGGCGCGAATGTAGTGAGCCTGTTTTATGTCGCTGGTGGCCATGCATTTCCACGCCTTGAACGAGTCCAATCCGGGCGCCTGCAATGGGCAGGTATCCGACAGCAGCAAGCCACCGAAATCCTCTATGATTTGGGCGAAGCCGGTGCGCTTCGCCAAAGAAAGAATTGGATGATTCGAGGTTATGAGAAGAGTTGTGCCGGGATGCGCCTTTTTCCCCTTCACCAGCTTGGCGATTTCTATCAATTCCTGCATGGAGGCGTGGGGGCAGCCGAAATAGACCACATCCACCTTGCTTCCCGAATCCGCCCCGTAGCGGCTCAGCAGCGATTCCTTTTCCCTTTCGCCGTATTCATGCGCTTCCGGCTTGTCCTGCGGAAATTTCAGGGCGTCCAGGGTCGGGGCCTCCCTAGTGACTCCGACAATGTGCAGCATGGTGGAACCGCCGCTGGCGGCCAGGCCGGCGCACATTTGCCGGGCGGCCTCCAGGCGGGGACGGGTTTTTTCCAGGCCGACGAAAGCGGGCGTGTTGATGGCGGCGTGCTTGCCCGCCCAATAACCCAGGAGCCCCCATTCCAGGTCGTTCCCGGGTATTGCCTTCACGTCAATTACGAGATCGGCTTTTTTCCTGCCGGCGTCGGCGAGGGCGCCGAACTCGGGAATCCAGCCGGTGATGCCGGCGGCCAAGGCGGTCTCGCCGCTGTTCCGGGTCGTCCTCGCGCCCCAAAAGGAATTCACCAGGACGACGGCATGCGATTCCGTCCAGGCGCATATTTGCCCGGGCATGGGAATATGCCCGCACAAATAGGGGGCGCAGGACCAGGTCATGCTTATCCCGGCGTTCCGTCCCAGGTTCTTAAGCTTTTTCTGGGCCGCGACCGATTCCGGGCTTATCCGCATGACCTCCGGCTTGTCCAGATCGAAGCGCGCGATATGGCAGGCCGCCGGACATTTTGTCTCGTATTCAAGGAATTCGCCGACATAATTTATATAATTGTTTATCGCCGCGGCGGAACTTTTCAGGGTGTGCCCCGGCGCCGTCAGGTATGCCGGCATGGTCTGTTCAACCGGAACCAGCCGCTCGGCGCCCATCGCGATCCCCCAGTCCACCAGCAGTTTCATGCATTTGGCGGGAAATTCGCCGCTTTTCCCGTTCATAATCCCTTTTTGTTCCTCGGTGAGAAGCATCCCGTCTCCTGTACTATTCGGCCGGGGTCGTCCAGTTTGCCCGCGGGAGACCCGTTTCGGATTTGTCCACCAGTATCCATCGCGTCTCCCCGTCCATGTGGGGATAATCCGTCCGCAAATGACTGCCCCGGGTTTCCTTTCTGGCCATGGCCGCTTCGGCCATTATCCTGCCGACCAATATGAGATTTCTCAACTCAAGGGCGTTGAAAAGATCGAGATTCGTTTCCACCTTCGCGCTTTTGCGAAGTTCCTCCTCCAGCGCGTCCAAATGGCCGAGGTATGTCCGCAGACCCGAGTCGTTGCGGTCGAGCATAAGATACTTTGCCGAGAAGTCCTGTATTTTACCCCTCAGCCCGCTCAACGGGACGGGAGTGTCATTTTTCGCCGCCCGGAAATCGGAAACAATACGTTCTATTTCCTCATATTGCGTCTTCATGAACGGCGAAATTTCGGATTTCTCCCTTCTCGCCGCCGCCGCGCGTCCCGCCCTCTTTCCGAATACCTGGCAGGCGGTAAGCATGCCGCCGCCCAGGCGGTCGGCGCCGTGCGGACCGCTGGCGCATTCGCCGGCGGCAAACAGGCCCCGGACGCGGGTTTCGCCGTTTTCGTCGACTCTCAGGCCGCCATTCATGGCGTGGGCGTACAAGGCCATCTCGACGGGTTTCTCGTCCATGGGCATGCCGATGGACATGTACCAATCCCGCGTCGTCCGCCACAGCTTTCTCGCGGTGTCGGGCAAATCGCCGCGTTCATGGAGCTTTCCCCTGAAATCCGCATACACCCCGCCATTCGCGGACGAGCGCCCCTCGCCGATTTCCCGGTGCACCGCTATCTCCAAGCACCGGGAAACCAGCCGGTTGCTGAAGGGGAAATGCTCGCCGTGTTCGTCCATCGCCATATCGGCGGCAATTCCGTCCGGCAGGTATTTTTCCAGAAATTCCTCGCCCCGCCCGTTTGTCAACAGAGGATGGAAAGCCCAAAGCCAGAAGGCGAAAACGGATTTTCGCGGCAGGGTGCCGAAGCCGTATTGGATGAACTCGGTATTGAAAAGCTGCGCGCCCGCCCGGAATCCCGCCGCGCAACCGTCGCCGGTTATGTCGGGAGGGTTCATGTTGAAATGGAAGAGTTCGCCCGCCCCGCCCGTGGCAAGTATTACCTGCGCCGCGGCTATCAACAGAATAGTGCCGTCGCTTTGCAGCAGTACGGCGCCGCCGGCGGCGCCGTCGCGGCACAGGACATCCACCAGCATGGTTTCTTCCAGCACCCGGATGTTGCGCTTCCGTATCTGGGCGGTCAAGGCGTCGGTTATCTTCTTCCCATGCCCCATCAATTTGTAATTCCGCGCCCGGGAAGAAAAGCACGCCTTGGTTATGAGATACTTCCCCGCCCCGTCGCGTTCGAAATGGACGCCCCACTTTTCGAGATCGGGAATGGTTTGCGGCGCCTCTTCCGTCAGGATGCGCACAAGTTTTTGGTCGCACATGCCGAGACCGGCTTCCAGGATGTCCCGCGAGTGGAATTCCGGCGCGTCCGCTGGATCCAGCGCCTTGTCGGCCACGGCGAGCCCGGCGACATCGGCCAGAGCGGCCGCGGTGGCCCCGCTGGCCCCCAACCTTCCCTTGGTGGCCATTATCACCTCGGCGCCGCCGTCGTGCGCTTCGATGGCGGCCCGATCGGCGGCGCCGCCGCCCCCCACCACAAGAACGTCGGCGTAAATGACATTCATCGATGAAACCCTTTTCCTCAGGCTTTTTTCTCGAACATTCTCAAGTATTCCTCGTGGAAGCGCCCTATCTCGCCTTCATCCAACTCCACGCCCAGTCCGGGCGACTCCGGAATGTTGACATACCCCTCCGCGTCCGGCTCGAGCTGATTTTTCACCACGCTCCTCAGGGGGTTGGGGGTGCCGTCCACTTCCAGCAGGCCGGCGTTGTAGACGCCGCCCAGGAGATGGGCGCCCACGGCGAGCACCAATTTATTGGCGATGACATGCGGGCTGTATTGGATATTATGCGCATACGCCAGGTCCGCGATCTTTTTGCACTCGGATATGCCGCCGGCATAACTGGGATCCGGCTGCACGTGATCCACGGCGCGGCTTTCTATCAACTGCGCGTAGCGGACAACCTGCCGTTCGGTCTCGTAGCCGGCGATGTCCGCGTCAAGCTTATCGGCCAGGATGGCGCTTTCCCGCCAATAGTCCGGGCGCAGCGGCTCTTCAAAGAAGGAGACGCCCAGCTTGTCGAATTCGCGGCCCATTTTGAGCGCGGTATGCAAATCCCAGGCGCAATTCGCGTCAACCATCAGCGCGATATCGGGCCCAATGGCCGCGCGCACCGCCTGGACCCGATCCAGATCCTCCCGGAGGGTCAGTTTTTTGTACGGCAGCGGATTCAATCCGGACGGATTCATGGGCGTGTCGTTCCAACCCACTTTTATCTTCACCGCCCTGAATCCCCGGGCGAGATAGCCCTTGACCTCATCGACAAGATCGTCCGTGCTCTTGTCTTCCCCATAGAAGCCGCCGGAGGCGTACGCCTTTATGCGGTTGGAATATCCGCCCAGTATTCGGTAAAGGGGCAAGCCGGCGGCTTTCCCCAGGATGTCCCACAAGGCGATATCCACTCCCCCCATGGCGCAGAAAAAAATGCCGCCCCGGCCGTGCTGGAAGGATCTGGTATAGGACATTTGCCAAAGCCGCTCGATTCGCAGGGGATCCTGGCCGATAAGGCGGGGCGCGATTTCCTCCTCGATGACCATCCTTTCGACGCGGGGGGTGCCGCCGGCGGTCACAAAGGCGGAATCCCCGTAGCCGACTAGTCCGGCGTCGGTGTGAATTTTCACCAGCATTTGTTTGCGGAACGTGTTTTTATTGATCGCGTCGAACATGGGGCGTTCAAGCGGGGCAACCATGGGAACAACCTCTATTTTCGTGATTTTCATGACTCCCCAATCCAGCAAAGGTCGATAAGGTGCCGGCGGTTGGACGGCGCGGTTCGCCGGGAACAATCCTCCCGCCGTCCGGCGTTTATTGGCCGATTTCGAGTTCGCCCGCCATCCTTCGCTTTTTCCGCATATGGCAGATGGCGAAAAAGACGGCGCCCGCAATCAAACCCAGGACGGTCGACAGCGTTTCCGGAACAATGATCGCCACCGCCGCCGCCGCCATCAGGACGCGTTCAAAAGCGTTGAGCGGAACATATATCCACCCCGCTATCGCGGCGCAGGCAATCACCGATCCGCAAAGAAGCGTTATTATCAGGTACCCGGTGTAATGATAGTCGGCGGTTACTCCCAAAAGCACTTCCGGATGATAGGCGAAAACATAGGGAACGAGGAACGACACCAGGGCGAAGAAAAAAGCCGTCCATCCCGTTTTCCATGAATTGGCCCCGGCAATGCCCGCCGCCGCGAAGGAGGCGAGGCAGACCGGCGGGGTTATCTGGGCGAAAATGCCGAAATAGAACAAAAACAGATTCGCGGTGAGGGGCGTCATGCCCAGGCGAACCAGGGGCGTTGCGAACAGGATGTTGGCGATAATGTAGGCCGCGAGGGTGGGCAGGGCCATGCCGAGCACCATGCAACCCAGCATGGCGATAACCAGGGCGTAAAACAAGGAAGTGCCCCCCACGCTCTCAAGAATGGTGGAGATCCGGTTCGCCAGGCCGGAGGCGGTGATGGAACCTATGACTATGCCGCAGGCGCTGGTCGGAATAACCACGTTGGCGACGTTTTTGGTGGCCTGCACCAGGGATTCCATGATTTGTCCGAACCGCACCCGCTTCCCGCCCCTGAGAAAATTGAAAGCGATAACCGCGAAAACGCCCCATATGGCGGACCGTTGCAGGGACAAGCCGGTCAGGACGCAATATATGAGCACCAGCATGGGAATGAGAAGGAACAGCCGCGGCAGAATGGGAGGGGTTTTTATCACTGCGGCCATGGATTGCCTGGCGCGATGGCGCTTGGCGAGAAACGTCACCAGGACAAAAACGCTGAAATAATAGCAAAGGGCGGGGATGATGGCGCTTACGCATATCGAGAGATAGGAAATCCCGACGATTTCCGCCATGAGAAAGGCGCTGGCGCCCATGATGGGAGGCATGATCTGGCCTCCGGTCGAGGCGACCGCTTCTATGGCCCCGGCTTCATGGGCGGGATAACCCTGCTTTTTCATCATGGGGATGGTAATGACCCCGGTGGTTGTCACATTCGCGGTCGCGCTGCCCGAGACCATGCCCAGGAGGCCGCTGGCGATGACCGCCGCCTTCGCCGGCCCCCCCGCGGTCCCCTTCGATACCGAAAAGCCGATATCCGTGAGAACGTTGCCGCCGCCCATATCGGCGAACAGGGAGCCGAATATGACAAAGTGGTAAATGAAACTCACCGATACCGCGACGGTCAGGCCGAATATGCCGTCGGTGCCCATCACCATCAGATCGGTGAACCTGGCTATGGTGGTTCCCCTATGCCGCAATAAATTGGGCAAGTACGGGCCAAGCCAGAAATACGCCATGAAAATGGCGACAAATACGACCAGATTCCAGCCCAGTACCCGCCGGACGGCTTCGAGAATGATTATCACCGCGATAACGGCGGTGATGTAGTCAATAGGCAAAAGCGGATCGAGGTAGGCGACGCGATGGGTAAGCCGATTCGACTGGGAAATGAAATAGATTGCGCAATAAATGAGCGCCGCGAACAGCCCGAGGTCGATGATGAAAAGTTTGTCCTTCCAACTTTCGGGAGCGCCTTCGGGCCGCTTGTATATGGGGTGGATGAGAAACGCCACGATCAAGGCGATTACCCAATGCAGCGGGGTTTGCAACAAGGGGTGCAACGGACGAATGAAAGCCAGGTAACTCTGGAAAAGAACAAAGACAATAGTTGCAACGACGATGAGGCTTTGCCTAACGCCCGCCTCTTTGATTGCGCCCCGCGCCTTTGCGAACAGGTCCATAAAATCGTCTCACTTTTTTGAAGAAACGAACGAAAAAATGGAGTTCGGGAACTTTCCCGACGCCGCCATCGTACCTGGAGTCCAAACATAAGTTGCCGATCCTTGGCCAATCCGGCAGGTTTCCCTTGATGCCGTTCCCCAACTCCAGTTTGCCGTCGAACTTGAGTGAAAAGTCCGGCAAATTGGGCATTTGGCGGGGCAAATGCCCAATTTGCAAAAGTCCGGTTATGAAGCAACTTCCATTTTGTGGGATCTGACAGAAGAAATCGCGATTGGCAGCATGGCGCTGGAGCAGGGCAAACGGCCGGAAAACCCGGCGCTCCGGCTATTCCGCCGAATTATTTTATGTACCCCTTGTCCTTGTAGTATAACAAGGCTCCCGGGTGGAGATCAAATCCCAAACCGTTTCTTACCCATGCCTTGGCCGGCTCGAAGGTGGTGAAATTCGCGTTCATGGCGACCAGCTTGTCCCTTTCTTCGCAGACGGCCATGGTGATCAGATAGGCGTATTCGTCGGGAAGTTTGGCGCTCATGATGAAGCATTGGGCGCTGGCGGCGGTGTCGATATCGGTCGCGGGCTGGGTAGCCGTGAAGGATTTCGCCTCTATCCTAGCGGGCGCGTACCCAAGCTTTTCCAATCCGTTGAGCGTGGAATCGGCAAGTTGAATGAATTTGACATTGGAGGTCATGAGCAATTCAATTACTCCGCCGTGGTAGCGGTTGTTATGATCGATATACACGTGGGCGCGTTTGTCCTTGATCATGTCCAGGGCCTGCATGGTATCGACGCGGATGACATCCCCGCCCCAGGACTTGATATCCTCTTCCGTAATACCCAGAACCTTGAAGATCATGTCCATCGACATCGCTCCGAATGAGCCGAATACCTTGGTGGCAAAGACGATGGGATACTTTTTCGCCACCAACTCCTCCAAGGTCGAGCAGCCGCTCTTTTCCTCGAAGCCTTCGGCAAACAAAACGATAATCGTGGAATAGAACATGCTGCCGCCAAAGGCCGCCACATTTTCCGCGACCTGCCCCTCGCGCCCCGGAGTGATGCCCGCCGCCGCCCATTCGTTCGGAGTGGAGTCGCCAATGGCCAAATCGGCCATTCCCGTGGAAATCATGAACGGCGCCACCGCCCCGCCCGCCATATCGGTGGTTACGTTGATGCGGGATCCCTTGGGGAGATACGGCTCAATCACCGAAACCATGTTGCTGGTCATCACGTTTGTCGAAGAACCCATCGACATGGTGCAAAAAGTCAATTCTATCGGATCGAGTTTACTGACATCCGGCTGGTGGGCCAGACTCGCCGCCCCGGCATTTCCCGCGACCACCAGCGCAATGACAAACGCCGCCGCCAATACAAGGAATCGCCTCATTTTTGCTCCCTCCCGTTGCCAAAGAAAACTTCCCGAAATGCGGTTTTTCACCGCACCTTTACGAAAAACGGATTGTCAGGGCAGTGTGGGGTCGCAGAGTCGGCATATACCCAAGCGCATATGCTCTTCGGTTGTTCTTGTTCCCTAACCCTTGCGTGCGCTTGGGATAGACGGCTGTCCGAAAAGCAAAACTCTTTCGCTATAAGGCAATGGAACAGGGGAAAATCGCGTTAGGACTCGTCCAAAAACAACCGCGGGCGATCTTTTGCCGGATTGAAAATCAACTCCGTGAATGGATTCCGAAAACTCGTCATTTCACATAGCCCATGCCGGTCATGATGGTGTCGCGCGCGGAAAAAATCGCCGGCTTCAACTCCTGCATTCTTTTGTCGTCCATCCTGTCCTTGTAGCCGGATATGCTGATGGCCGCGTTGTGGCTTCCCGTGTAATCGACCAAGGCCACGGCGATGCAGCGTACCCCGAGGGTGTTCTCCTCGTTGTCGATCGCAAAGCCGCGCAAACGCGCCTCCGCTATGTCCCGGAGGAGAACTGAAAGCTCGTCTATAGTATTGGGAGTCACCTTGGTTTTGTCGATCCGCCGCCAATAGTCCGCTATCTCGTCGTCGCTCATGGTGGCCATGATGCTTTTCCCGACCGCGGTGGTGTGGAGCGCCCGGTATAGCCCGACGTTGGAAATGACCCGAATCGGCGAATTGAAGCACTCCTCCCGGTGCAGGTAGACCGTGTAGTTGCCTTCGCGAAGCACGAGATGCACCGTTTCCTGGGAAATGTCGCATAACTTCTTGAGACACGGCTTGGCGACGCCCACCAAGTTCACCCCGTCAATCAATTGCCGGGACAGAAGGCAGAT
>JAISYL010000059.1 GCA_031269935.1 Planctomycetota bacterium | reverse complement strand
AGCTACAGGCCCGTGCCTTTCTAATGCCGGCTATGGGGAAGGAAGTATAAGCGCGGACGGGTCCGGGCACAAGTTTTTTTACGCCCCCGCGAATCCGCCTCCCGCCACGGGCCTTCCCGAGTTCGCCTTTGCCATCCAACGGCGAGGCGGGTCAATGTCCGCTTTTCACCCCCCCGGAAATGGACGGATAGCATCGGGTTTCCTTAAAAGTAAACTTTTGCCGAAACCGTTGTCATTTCTCCTCCGCCTTCCAGTTCCCGCCCTTGGTGGGGCCGACACGGCGGAGGCGGCCCGCTTTCTTTAGCCGGCTGATATTCCAGTCGATGCCTTTCATGGTCAGGCCAATCTTCTCCGCCATCTCCACCCTCGTGATCCCCGGGTTGGCGCGGATCAAACCGAGAATCATCTCCCTAGTTTCTTCGGTTTCTCTCCTAGTGTCTCCCCTAGTAGTAACCTCTTCCTTCATGGCGAACTCCGGCGAACGATGGAAGACGGCCCTGAAGAATCCATCCGGCTCGAAACTAGGCTCGCGGAGTCCCGCCGCGATCATGACCTCCTTCATTTTCTGGATGCCCATACCAATGCGCTCAACCTTACGCGGACGGAAGAAGAGGTCGGCAATCACCTCGTTCCTGCGGATCGAAACCGTGCCGAATTCCCGGATCGACAGGCCGTTAGGCAGACCGCCGGGGTTCACGATCTCCACCCGGTCGTCATAGACCTCCACGCTCAACCGCGTACCCGTGATGCCGTAGTCGCGGTGCATGAGCGCGTTCACCACGGCTTCGCGTAGCGCTTCGAGCGGAATCTCGTAGATGTCCTCGCGGTTTACGCCCCGGATTTCGCCGCGGACGTTCAAATGCCTTTTGAGGAAGGCCACCGCCCCATTGAACTGGGTGAGCAAATCGTCCCGCACATCGCGCCGATCATAAACGCGCGGACGGTCCGTTCCCTTGAACGCCGGGAGCGTCATCTGGGCCTGGGGGAGGTGCCGATACGCATCCTTGGCGAAGAAGAGGATGCCCCGGCGTTCTTGACCCGCGCCGCGTCCGCCACATTAAGGCCGCGCGGAAAGTCCGGCACGGCGATACGGCCGACGCGAATGCCCGCTTCTTTTGTGAAGGCGCTTATCTTGGCCTTGGAGATGTCGTCGAAGGTGAAGCCCAAACTCGTCCTCTCCTCGAACGGCGGCGGCTCGGTTCCTTGTCTAAACATGTATAAGTTATTTATGGACGGACCCCAACTCCGGATACAGGGGATGGGCGGCCCCCAGTTCCCTAATCCGCTCCCGGCATTTCCTCAGCCTTCCGGGGTCGGAACGGTTTTCCAAGGCTTCGCAAATGATTCCGGCCACCTCGGACATTTCCTCCGCCTCCATCCCCCGGCTGGTGGCGGCCGGGGTTCCCAGGCGGATGCCGGAAGCCTTGAGCGGCGGCAGGGAGTCGAAGGGTATCTGGTTCTTGTTGACGGTCACGCTTATGCCGGCCAGGACCTCCTCGGCCTCCCGGCCGGTCAGTCCGCGCGAATGGACGTCCACCAGCAGCAGGTGGTTGTCGGTGCCGCCGGAAACCACCCGGAACCCTTCCCGAGCGAACCTTTCGGCCATGGCGGCGGCGTTTTTCACCACCCGCCCCATGTAATCCCGGAAGGCGGGTTCGGCCGCCTCCCGGAAGGCAACCGCCTTGGCGGCGACGACATGCATCAGGGGGCCGCCCTGAAGGCCGGGGAACACCGCCGCGTCCACCTTTTTGGCGTGTTCGGCCCGGCCCAGAATCAAGCCGGCGCGGGGGCCGCGGAGCGTCTTGTGGGTGGTGGAGGTGACGAGATCGGCATGGGGCACGGGACTGGGATGGAGCCCGGCCGCCACCAGCCCGGCGATATGGGCCATGTCGACCAGGAAAAAGGCTCCCACTTCCCGGGCGATCTCCGCGAACCGTCCGAAATCGATGATCCGGGGATAGGCCGAGGCGCCGGCGATGATGAGGCGCGGCCGGAATTCCCGGGCCGTACGGGCCAGGGCGTCGTAGTCGATCCGCTCGTCCCCGCGGCGCACCCCGTACGAGGCCGTCTGGAAAAGGCGCCCGGAAAAATTGATCCGGTAGCCGTGGGTCAGGTGTCCGCCCTGGGCCAGATCCATCCCGAGGATGCGGTCGCCCGGATTAATCAGCGCCAGGTAGGCCGCCATATTGGCCTGGCTCCCGGCGTGGGGCTGGACATTGGCGTATTCGGCCCCGAACAGGGCCTTGGCCCGATCAATCGCCAGGGTCTCCGCCTTGTCCACCTCTTCGCAGCCGCCGTAATAGCGCCGTCCGGGATAGCCTTCGGCGTATTTGTTGGTCAGGCAGGAACCCTGGGCCTGGAGAACGGCCAGGGAGGGGAAGTTTTCCGAGGCGATCAATTCCAGCCCCTCGCGCTGGCGGCCGAGTTCGGCCGCCAGGACGGCGGCGATTTCCGGATCGGCGGCCGCGACGAATTCGTTCATCTACACTCCTTTTCAGCAGGTTTTCCAAGATCCGGCCCGTAACAGTCCGTCCATAAATAACTTATGGACAGACCCTAATGATGCAGCATGACCGTTTCCCCCAGTTGCCGGAATCCCAGGCTCCGGTAAAGGGTGATCGCGGGCTCGTTGTCCGTGTAAACGTGAATTTCCAGGACATCCCCGCCCCGGGCGGCCACCCCGGCCATCAGGTTGGCCAGGTTGGCCCGGGCATAGCCCCGGCGTTGCCGATCCGGCGGGGTGTTTACCCCGAAAAGGCTGAAAATGCTCCTGCCCTCGGTTTGCGACTCCCCCTTCATGAAGGAGAAAATGGCCCGGGACAAAACCTCGCCGTTCGGGAATTCAAGGTTGTGATTCCAGAGTTCCCGGCCGCGGAACACCTGATCCAGCCAGGTCCGGGAACGGCGGGGCGAACAACTGATCCGGGCGTCCGGCGGCAGCCGGAGAGGCCGGGAAACGGCCAGATCGGCCCGCATGATCAGGCTCCTCCTGACCGCGGAGAAGCCGGCCCGGCGGAAAAGGCGGAGGAGTTCGGGTTCGGAAAGAAAAACCCCGGACCGTTCGGAGCCGTCGGCCAGGGAATTGTAAACGTAGCCGTACGGCCAGGACCCCAGGGCGTCCACCAGGACGGGAGGGGGATTCTGGCCGGCCAGGAAGGACAGGCCCTCGGCCAGCAGCCGCCCGCCCAGCCCCCGGCGGCGGGAGCGGCGATCCACCAGGAGCATTTCCACCACCCCCGTCCGGAGGCGGTGGGTCTCGGCGGACAGGCTCACGTGGATCCAGCCGGCCAGCTCGCCGGAGGGGAGGCGGGCGGCCCGGATGGCGCCGATTCCCCAGCCCTTTCCGTCGATCAGAAGCCCCTCCAGGGCTTCCCGGCTCCAAACCTGGAAGGAATGCCTCCCGATCGCGTTATGGTTCCACAAAGCCGCCATCTCCTCCAGCAGGCGGGGCGAAAATTTGACAACCCAGTCGTCCAAAACGAAGATCATTATTAGGATCCACCCGGAGCTTCCGAAAATCTTATTCATTTTCGCCGCCGCCCGGAAGGGGGAGGCGGCGGCCGCTTCGCGAAACCGCCCCGATTCCCCCCTTCCCGGCCGGCGGTTCGCGCCCGCCACTGGAAAAATCCGTCCCCGGAGCCGATAATATAAATGCGGGGTCCACGGGGCGAAGCCGCTTAGGATCTGTAAACTTTATTTCTTTACGAGCCCCCACGGATCGGGGAAAAGGATCCGGCATGGCTGATTCCACCCGAAACCGGCGCCTGTACCTTACCGACCTGGTTCCGCCCGGGCCCGGCGTCCGGGCGGCCGGAACCGCGCTTACGGCCGGGGAAACGGATTCGCGGCACCGCCTGGCCAGCATCCTCGATATCGCCGAATCCCTGGATTTGGACTTTGAGGAGGACGAAGAGGGGGATCTCCGGCCGGAACCGGACGAACCCTACCCGGAATCGGGTGAATCCCGGCCGGAACCGGGTGAATCCCACCCGGGATCGAGTGAATCCCCCCCGAATCCGGACGAACCGGTTTCGCCCCCGCCCGGCGAAGCCGTCCCGCCGCCGGCGTTCCCCGTTTTCCCCGCGGCCGGCGAGTTCGGGGATGCGGAAATCGACATCCTGTCCCAATTGACCCTGGAATCCGAGCCGGAATCCGAACCGGCCCGGCCGATCATAGGCTTGGGGGGAATTGAACGGGCCGAAAACTGGTATGAACCCCCCGAGGCCGGCGGAGGCGGAGAAACGGTTCCGGAAAGCCGCGATTCCTGGTACGAACCTCCGGAATCCGGCCCCGAACAACTTTTGGAGGTTTTTCCCGATCCCCGGGACGAGGAAGCCGAAGAAACGGACGGCCCCTCCCCGGAACCGGCCGGCCCGGCGGCCGAAAACCTCTTCCGGAAGAGCGGTTCCGATCCGGCTTTTCCCCGGGAAAAAGCGCCCGCCGGCCCCGGCGGGCGAAAATCCACCCGGATTTCCCCCGGCGGCGACATGTTCGCCGACTTGGATTTGGATTCGCTTTGGCGGGAAAAAACCGCCCGCCGCCCGGATCGGAGGTCCACCCGGATTTCCACCCGCCGATACGCCAAGCTGGATGTTTTCGGGGATCTGGATATCGAGGCGGCCTGGCGGGAGAAGGTCGGATCGCCGGAGCCGGACGGCTCGTCCCCCTTCCCGAGGGGACGGGGAAAATCAACCATCATCCTGAAGCCTGAACGGGAAAGATCAACCGTTCGCCTGGAGCCGGCCGCCGGCCGCCTTCCCCGGGGAAAAACCGAAACGAACTGGGCCGACACCCCGATCCTCCCCCGGGAAAGCCTGGCTTCCGCCGGAATCTCCGCCGGCAAGCGAAAACGCGGAAGCCGAAAGCCCGAAGCCGGCCGGGAAAAAACGGATTCGCCTTCGAACGGATTGGCCTTCCTGGACGACGACGAGGAAACGGAAACCGGCGGGGGGGAAAGGGACGGGACGGACGAAGCGGAAACGGCCCCCCGGCCGGATCCGGCCCCGGAATCGCCGGCGGCCGCTCCGGCCGACGAAGCCGATTCCCCCGGGAGTCCTCCGCCCTCCGGGAAAAATTCGCCCACCGCGCCGGCGGACGAACCGCCGGCCGATTCGAAGGGGATGGCCGCTTCCGCAAGCGCGATGAAATTTTCGTCCGAGGATCCGGAGTCAAGGCTTCCCCCGGCCGGCCCGGCGGCGGGGTCCGGACCGGAAGCGGAGTCCGAAGCCGCCCTTCCCGGAAACCGGGGAACGCTTCCGGCGGCCGGCGAAGGGCCGGAGAAAGCCGAATCCGAACCGGCGGAGGTTCCACCAGGCCCGGCCAAACCGGCGGCGGCCGATCCTCTTGAGGTCTTAGCCAATGCCGGCGAAGGGGAGGCGGCCGGCGGCGCCGATCCGGTTGCCGTCTCCCCGCCCGCCGAACCGGCGGCGGCGGTCGATCCCCTTGACGTCTTCGCCAATATCGGGGAAATGGATTTTTCCGGGGACGACTCCCTCGACGACGAAATGAAGGCCATGCTGTCCGGGGACGGGGAGGAAGCCGCCGGCGGGAATGAAAACGCCGCCCCGGCGGCGGCGGCGGCGGGGACAACCGGATCGGCGGGGGAGGCGGAGGAAACCGAACCCGAAAGCTTCCCGGGCCGGCTGGTTTTCCGGGCCAGGAGATTTATCGTACGGAAAATCGGCGCCTGCCCCGGCAAAATCCTCCAAGCCGTGGCCTGGAAGGAAAACTGGTGGTTTTACTGCGATCTGGCGGCGGCCGTGGTCGCCAGCGCCAGCCTGGCGGTGATTATCTCGTAT
>JAISYL010000052.1 GCA_031269935.1 Planctomycetota bacterium | reverse complement strand
GGACAAATCGACTTCCAGGCCGTCCGGATAGGCGCTGTAGTAGACGGTGATCTTGCCCTTGGGCACCCCGGTCCCGGCGTTCAGATCCGCCAGCCGGGTGGAACGGTCGGTGGCCAGGGTGACGTCGGGGTTCAGGTCGCGGCTGGGCAGGGAGGTTATCATGTCGCCGTAGGCGTCGGAGCCGGTGGCGTTGATGGCCATGACGGTCTGGCTGTCCACCAGGGCGTTGATGTCCTGGTCGTTGCCGGTGTATTCGACATAGCGGCCGTTGACGATGGTGAAGGGCGGGGTGGTGGTCTGCTGGCCGCCGAAAATGTAGCGTTCGCCGTCTTGGGAATTGCCCGACATCACCAGTTGCTGGAGGATTTCGTTGATTTCGATGGCGTTGGCCGCCCGCTGTTCGGGGGTGGTGGTGTCCTGGGCGGCCCCGACCACCAGGCTTTTGACCGTGTCCATGATGGTTTTGCTTTCGCCCAGGTAGGCGTCGGTGAGGTTGAGGGCGGCTATCCCGGTCTTGACGGTGCGGTTGTACTGTTCGCTCCGGGAGATGGTGTTGAACAGGCGGATGCCGATGTTGGCGGCGAGGGGGTTGTCCTCGAGGTTGATCACCTGCTGTTGCAGGGATATCTGGTTGCTTACCTTCGAGAGGGCGTTGTGGTTCCGGTTTATGTAGTACAGGGCGTTGTTGTTGGTGATTTTGGTGGTGCCGCGCATGCCCGGCCTCCTTGTCCAAACCGCTGCGACTACATGTTGATCAAGGTCTCGTAAAGCTGATCCATGGTGCTGATGAATTTGGCGGCCGACTGGAAGGCCCGCTGGTAGGTGATCATTTTGGCGACCTCCTCGTCCTCGTTCACCCCGGCCAGCGATTCCCGCTGGGTGAACATGCTGTTCAGGATGTCCTCGGACAGGAGTTTCAGGTTGCTGGTCCGGTTGGCTTCGCTCGCCAGCCGGCCGGCCACCGCCTGGTAATGGCCCTCCAGGGTCATTCCCCCCAGGTTTTCCACCGTCTTGTCCCGGATCGCCAGCAGGGCCAGCGCCCCGCTGTTGTCGCCCTTTTCGAAGCTTTTGGCGCCGCCCAGCCAGGCCGGGTTTTCCGCCAGTTGGGAGTTCACCCCCATGGAGACGGCGTTGTGGCCGGTGAAGAAGACGTTCAGGCCCAGGGCCGCCAGCACTCCCGAGCTGTCCTCGCCGAAACAGAAACCGTAGTCCTCGGTCTTGGCTTCGATGGTGACCCGGTATTGGCGGTCGATGCTTACCTCGAAGCCGCCCGGCAGGGCCAGGTCGAGGGCGGTTTGCAGGCGGTTAATCAGGGAATTCGCCGCTTCGGGATGATCGGGATCCCAGAGGATCATGTCGGGTTCGCCGTTGGGGCCGGGGCGGCCGTCCAAGTCGACCTCGATATTGACGGTGGTCGGTTCGTCGGTGGTCCGGTTGTGGATGATGATTTCGAAATTGCCGTTCTGGATTTGGAAGGTTCCGGACGGGATTAAATCCTTGTAAGCCAGCTTGTCCAGGGTGTCGGCGGGATTCGTGGGGGGATTGAGCGAAGTCAGGCTGGAGAAGCTTTCCAGGCCGCGGGTTTGGGAGTGCTCCCGGTTGAATTCCCAGATGAAGTTGCCGGCCAGTTGGTTCAGGTCGTCCTGGTAGCTTTTGATGACGACGTCGCGCATCTCGATTTGCGCCGCCAGCTTGCCGTCCGAGGGTCGGAGGGGATAGCGATCGCTGTCGAACACCGGGGTGTTCACCAGGGTTCCGTCCGGAGCCGCCGTCTTGTCCAGGGAGATTTCCTTGACCTGGTCGTAGTAGACCAGGTTCCTCCCGTGGATGGAGACGATGAAGGAGCCGTTTTCCTCCTCCACCACGTCGATGTCCAGGTAGGTGTAGAGTTCCTTGACCGCCTCCCCCCGCTGGTCCCGGAGATCGTTCGCCTCGCGGTTGGAGGCGCCGCCCAGCTCGCTGGTGACGATGACCTTGTTCAATTGGCCGATGGCGTTGAGCAGGCGGTTGATCTGGACGGCCGATTCGGCTATTTCGTTGTCCACGTCCTTGCGGTATTCCGCCAGTTGATTCCCCAGGCTGTTGAAGCGCTTGACCAGCTGTTCGGCCTCGGTCACGGCGGTGGTGCGGATGGAAAGATTCTCCACGTGGGCGCTGTAGTCGGCAAGCCCGTCCCAAAAGGTGTTGACGGCGTCGGAAAGGGCGTTGCCGGACAATTCGTTGAAAAAGGACTGGAGGTTGGAGTAGCAGCCCTGGAGATCGCCGTAGTAGGTGTCGCTGGAGCTGGCCTGGCGCAACTGCTTCTCGACGTATTCGTTGCCGATTCGCTTGACCGACTGGGTCCAGACCCCGGCTCCGATGATGGAATTGCCCAGGCCGGCGGTCCATCCCTTGATCCCCTCCTGGGTCAGCCGCTGGCGGCTGTAGCCCGGGGTGTCGATGTTGCCCAGGTTCTGCCCGGTGACGTCCAGCCCGTAGCGGGCGGTGAGCAGGGCGCTGGTCCCGATGGCCAAGGTGTGAAAACCCATGACGATCCCTCCGGACGGCGACAATGGCGAATCAACCTGCCGGAGGAAATGCAAATTTCCTGCCAATGGGGGAAAATTATGGGGGGATGAAGGATGGCCTTGCGGCCGGGGGAAGGTTAGCGGCGGCGCAACTATTTGGCGAAGCTAAGGTTGTAAAACCATTGGTTCGGTCTTGCCCGGGGCGGCCGAGAAACCGGTCAGGGCAAAACCGGGGCGGCCCGGACCGGGCGGGCGCGGATTCGGCCGGCATTATTCTCCGGCGGGGGAAGCCAGCTGAACCGTGAGCGGATCCCTAGGGCTCCATCCGCCAGGCGGTCAACGCCGCCACCGCCCCGGCCGCCGCCAGGGGCAGCCACACCCCCTGTTCGGGATTGAGGACGCCGTTTTCCCACAAGGTCCTGCCGGTCACCCGGAGGACATAGAACAGCACCGCCGCGAGCATTGAGACCCCCACGGCCGGAATGTAGCCGGCCGCGGTGAACCGGAGCATCCGGCCCATCCACAGGGCGGCGCCCCAGAGCACCAGGAGGAAACAGGAGACGGGTTCCGCCAGCCGCCAATGGAATTCAAAATCGGCGCCCGGGTTGTCCCGGCGCAGGGTCAGGAGATCCGACCAGGAGCAAACCGCGTCGCTGAGGATCTGGCGTTCGATCATGGCCCTGGTCATGCCGGTGGGAACCGGCCGGGTCCAGGGGCGGGACTGGCGGATGAAACGGGTGTAGGTGTGGATTTCCCCCTTTGAGAGGGGGGTCCACTGGTATCCCCCCGAGGGGTTTTTTTCCAGGACGGCGGCGGCGGCGCGGTGGGCCACGAAGTCGTTGTCCCCCCGCCCGGCGTCGCCCCGCCTGAAGGCGGCGGCGTCGCGGAATTCGAGCAGCAGGTTGTGGGCCACCCCGTCGGCGTCGAAATTGCCGATGGTGGCGGTTTGGAAGCTGTCCCGGTCCATCAGGGAGAGGCTGGTCGGGAGGCCGAGGCGGGAACGCAGGCGGTTGTTGAGCGTCTGGTAGCCGCGGACCATGTCGGGCAGGAAATGATCCCGAGTGTACTGGAAGGCGGCGCCCAGGAGCAGGGCCGGCAGCAGCAGGGGCAAAAAGGCCCTCAGGACCGGGACTCCGGAGGCCCGGATGACCGTGTATTCATTGTTCCCGCGGGGTCCGCAATACGAGGCGGTTATGGTGATGGCGGCGGCCAGGAGCATGACCGTGGGAAGCATGAACTGGAAAACTATCTGGGGCACGAAAACCGAGTAGAACCCGATGAACAACCCGATGGTGCCGCCCAGTTCCAGGCCATCCTGCCTGGCCAGATCGGCCAATTCGTCGAACCGCTGGAAAAGATCCCCGATGGAGACCAGGACAATCAGGCCGACTAGAATCAACACGAAGGTTTTGCAGTAGAACCAGGCGAAATAAAGATCGAGGCGTTTAAGCCCCAAGGGAAGCCAAATCGCCAGACTGGACTTGTAGCCTTGCCGCCGCATCAGGCGCCCGCCCCCGGTTTAAGTGTCGTCCATAAATAATATTTCACTTTTTCATGACCAGCCGCATGGCCTTGCCGCAATTGGAGCAATTGACCACCGCCCCCACCTTGTCCACCGCCTGCATTCCCTGGGTCTTGCACTTGGGGCAGGTATAGCGGATAAGCACCGTGGTGCTGCCGGTTTCAACCCGTTTCTTTTTTTCCTCGCCTTCGGAAGAGGAGGGCGGGGCGGCCGGCGCCGGGGAGGGTTGGGGAGGGGGTTCCGATTTAGCCGCCGGTTCAAAAACCGGAGCGGGAGCGGAAGGCGTTCCAAAGGACAGGGACGGCACGGGTTCGCCGTGCCGGTTGCCTCCTATTACGCTGCTTTCCTCGGAAGCGGCGGAAAGGGAGGGAAACGTGGTGGCGGCCGGGGATTTGTCTTTCCCGGCTTGGAGATCGGCCGGGATGTCCCAGGCCGGAGGAGTGGAAGCCGCCGCCAGCTTTTCCGCCGGGGCGCCGAAAGCAAAATCTGAATCGGCGGGGCCGTCGTCGGTTTTCTTGGTCGGGGCCGGGGTTCCCGAACCGAGATCGGGTGCTGGAGCCGGGGGAATATTGGTTGCCGGCGGGGCGAGAGCCGGAGCCGGGAAGGAAATCACCGGACTGGGAGTCGGGGCCGGGGAAAGGGAAATTTCGATCCCCGGGGCGGCCGGAGCCGGGGTTCCCGAACCGAGATCGGATGCTGGAGCCGGGGGAATATCGGTTCTCGGAGAAGCGAGAGCCGGAGCGGGGAAGGAAATCACCGGACTGGAAGCCGGGGCCGGAGAAAGGGAAATTTCGATCCCCGGGGCGGCCGGGGCCGGGATTCCCGAACCGAGGTTGGGGACTGGAGCCAAGGGAATATCGGTTCCCGGCGGGGCGAAAGCCGGAGCCGAGGAGGGAGTCCCCAGGCTGGCCGCCGGGGCCGGGGAAAGGGAAATTCCGATCCCCGGGGCGGCCGGGGCCGGGATTCCCGAGCCGAGGTTGGGAACCGGAGCCAAGGGAATATCGGTTCCCGGCGGGGCGAAAGCCGAAGCCGGGGAGGGCGGCGGGTTGGCGGAAATCGCCGAAGGCGCCGGCGGACCGGCGGCAAGCCCGGATTCGTCGGGTTTAATCTCTTCCAGCGGTTCCTGATCAAATTGGGGAGGCGGCAGTTCGCCGAATATGTCCTGTTCGGGGGGTTCATAATTCCAAACGTTCGAATCGGGCATGCCGGATGGGGGAGGCGGGGCAAGCCCGGCCTGACCGGAAGCGAAGGCGCCGGGGTAAATGGTTTCGTTTGGTTTTTCGGGATTTTCCCCGGGAGGGGCGGTCTCCGCCCGGGTCGAAGCGAAGGGACGAATTTTGGCCGGTTCCTGTCTGGATTCCGGTCCGGCGGCGGTTATTTGGCTGTCGGACAATTCCGCCTCTATCGTCAGAACCAGCCGGGAGCCATCCAGCGACAGGGTGGTCACTCTGGCTCGATCCCCGGTCAATTCCAGGGAAAGGCGGCGAGCCCCTTCTTTCCCATTTTGGCCTGAAGGGGCGGGGGTTTCGTGATTCATGATTCCTGCTCCTAGAGGACTTTTAAAGGAAATTAAGCGGCGGATGGCTCATTTTCCTTAAAAGTCAACTTCCAAGGTCAATGTTTGAATGCCCGTTGTCCCGTGAATACCATGGCTATGTCATGCTCGTTCGCCGCCGAGATTATTTCGGCGTCGGCCAGCGAACCGCCGGGTTGGACAACCGCGGTCACCCCCTGCCGGGCGAGGGCGTCGATTCCGTCCCGCTTGGGGAAAAAAGCGTCCGAGGCCGCCGCCGAGCCGGCCAGCCCGCCCTTGAGTTCCTCCACCTCCCGGCGGATGGCGTCGGCCGAACCGGCGGGAAGCCGGCCGGCCTTTTCGCCTAGTTCCACCTCGAAAAACAGGATCCCGTGCCGGGCGTGGGCAAGATCGTCGGCCTTTTTTTTGTAGGCCCTGAAAATCGCCGCCTCCACCACTCCCACCCGATCTTGGCCGCCGGAGCCGATCGCCACCGTCGCTTCGTCCTTGACGAACAGCGCCGAATTCGAGGTCACCCCCAGTTCCAAACGCCAACCGAAGAGCAAATCGGCCTTTTCCCTTTCCGTGGGTTGCCGGCGGACCTCGATTTCGGTACCGTCCCGCCCCGTCGCCCGGGCGGGAAGAAAATCGGCGGCCGAAGCCACCCGGTTCAGGGGAGACTGCTGGACGATTATCCCGCCGTCCAGAAGGGATTTGAAATCGACGAAGCGGAGGGGCGCGTAATCCCGGATGCGATCCAGGCGGTCAATCCGGATGACCCGGAGATTCCGTTTCCGGGAAAATATCTCCAGGGCCGCCCCGTCGTAGTCCGGCGCCGCCACCACTTCCAGGTAATTTTCCGCCAGGGCCCGGGCCGCCTCCCGATCCACCGCGACGTTGAAAACCGCGGCTCCGCCGAAGGCGGCCAAGCGATCCGCCGCGTTGGCCCGGGCATAGGCCTCGCCCGCCGAGGCGCCATGGGCGGCGCCGGCTGGGTTGTTGTGCTTGATTATCAGGGCGGCCGGCCGCCGGTCCAGGTAACGCATGACGGCAAGGGCGCTGTCGATGTCGGTCAGGTTGGTTTTGCCGGGATGCTTGCCGAACTGAAGCAGCCCGGCTTCCGAAAGGCAGGAAACCAGGCCCCGCCCGGGACCTATGAAATGGCAGCCGCCCAGGGACAGGTTGCCGGAAACCAATTCGTAGAGGGCGGCTTCCTGTCCCGGGTTTTCCCCGTAGCGGAGCCCCTTGCGTATCCGTTCCCCCCCTTCGCCAATCGCCCAGGTGCGCTTCCGGTAGACCAACTTCTGATCCCCGAAGGATATGCTCAGGTCTTCGGGGAAGTGATCGTCCATGACTTCCCGGTACATCCTTTTCAGGTCCGGCATCTTCCTCCCGTCGTGGCGCCCCGTCAAGTCCAAATAGAAGATTTGGACTTGACGGGGAGTGCCCCCGGCCCGTCCGGTTTCCGCTTCCGGGGAAGTGAATTCCCCTCCGGCGTCGGAGGTTGCTTCCAAAGCGAACGGACTTCGGCATTCACAAGATTCGCCTTTTCGGACCAGTGGGCCCGCGGGCCGGCTCAGCTCCGGACCGCCCCCTGATCGTTCGCCGCCAGGCACACCTGGAGGGAGAAGTCGTGCCCCTCCCCCTCGAAAACCACCACGATGTTGGGGACCCCGGGCTGGTGCTCGATTTCATGGTCCGGCCCGGTGACCACCTCGGGTATCGAGATGGTGAAATGGTACTTGGTCTTCACCAGCGAGGCCTTGGCCTGGCCGGAAATCATGTTGATCAATTCCCCGGCGGCGTCCTCGATTTCCCGGGTAAGCTTGTCGCCCGGTTTTTCCCCCAGCATCCTTCCCACCATCAGGCAGGCCAATTCGGTCGACATGCTGATGACCACCGTGCCGACGGCGGTGCCGGACAGCTTCATGACCCCGGAAATGTCCCCGAGCATCTTGTAGTCGTCCTTGACGAAAATCTTTTTCCGGGCTATCTGGGTCCGGCACATGGAGGAAAAGACGTTGCGGGTGGCGTCGATGAAGGGGTTGATGAACTCCACGTTAACGGTGGGGCGGGTCTTCTGCCCGATTTTCAGGGCCCCGGCGACGGAGCGGATGACGTCGTCGTGATCGAAGGGCTTGTTGATGACCCCGGCCGCGCCCGCCTTGATGCCGGCAAAAACGCTGCCGGCCCGGGATCGGGGACAAAGCAGCAACACCGGCACCCGGGACGATTTTTCCTTGGCGGCGTAAACCAATTCCGCCCTCTCTCCGGGTTCGCCTTCCCAATCGACCAGCACCACGGATTTTTCGTCGATGGCGGCCAGCATCTCCGCCTTGTTGCGGGCGTGCAGAAAATCGAGGCCATGGACTTTCCGGGAGGCGAAGGATCCCTTTATCATGTTCGGGGTGGCGAGGCTTTCGGATACGGTTATGACTTGCATGGTCTTGTCCAACTCGAGTTCGCCCCGGGGTAGGCCTCCCGCCTTTCGGCGGCGGGGAGGAACCCCTCTCCCCGTAAGGGGAGGCGGTCACGCCTTGCCGAAGAACGGTTCCAGCTTGGTCTTGACTATTTCCGGGGTGAACGGCTTGACGATATAGTTGTTGGCGCCGGCCTTGATGGCGGCCACCACATTCGCCTTTTCGGCTTCGGTGGTCACCATGACCACCGGCAATTCGGTGTTGGGGGTGGTTTCCCGGATTTTCGTCAGGAACTCCAGGCCGTTCATATTGGGCATGTTCCAGTCGGTCAAGACCATTTTCACGTCCGGATGGGCCTTAAGCTGGTTCAATCCCTCCACTCCGTCCCCGGCTTCGACTATGTCGGTATACCCATTGGATTTAAGTATATTGGAGATAATTCGGCGCATGGTCGAGGAATCATCCACCACTAATATTTTCATTGCTCGGTCTCCACTGGTCGCACCGGCCAGGCCGCCGGCAATCCCCCATCCTCCCCTACAACAAGGATAACACCATATCGGTAACCTTGTCAAGCGGGACGACCTTTTCCACCCCTCCAGTCTTTATCGCCTCCTTGGGCATTCCGAAAACCACGCAGGACTTTTCGTCCTGGGCCACGGTCCGGGCGCCGGCGTCATGCATGTTTTTCATGGCCTCGGCGCCGTCCCTCCCCATCCCGGTCAGCATTACCCCGATGCCCAGGGAACCCACCTGCCGGGCGAAGGAATTGAATAAAACCTCGACCGACGGCTTGTGGCGGCAAACCAGTGGCCCTTCCCGGGTTTCCGCCTGCCAAGCGCCCGCGGCTTTGCGGATCAGCAGGTGCAGGCTTCCGTTGCCGATAATGGCCCGTCCCTGCTTAACCTCCATCCCATCCTCGGCTTCCAGCACTTCGATCGGCGTCTGGCGGTTAAGGCGATCGGCGAAGGCCCGGGTAAAGGTGCCCGGCATGTGCTGGACAATCATGATGGGCGGGCAATCGACCGGCATTTTTCCCAGCACCGTCTTCAACGCTTCTGTCCCGCCGGTGGAGGCGCCGATGGCCACCAGTTTGGTGGTGCGCCTGCCCAGGGTACGTCCGCCCGGTTTGGGGGCGCCCAGCTTGGAAACCAGGCGCGGGAATGGGGTTTTGCTGAATTGGACTTGGGAGGCGGCCTTGACCGTGTCGATTAGCCGGGTGGAAAAATCGTTCAGGGCCCGCTCATTGTCCAGGGAGGGTTTTTCTATGACGTCGACCGCCCCCGATTCCAGCGCCTCCAGTGACAGGGAACAGCCCTTGGGGGTAAGTCCGGATACGATGATGACCGGTATGGGAAACCATTCCATGAGTTTTCGGAGAAATGTAAGGCCATCCATTTTAGGCATTTCGATGTCAAGAGTGATGACATCGGGCCGCAGGGTGACGATTTTGTCCCGGGCGATGAAGGCGTCCGGAGCGGAACCGATTACCTCGATTTCCGGATCCTTGGCCAATTCCCGGGACAAGATGTTTCTCACCACCAAAGAATCGTCGACGACCAGCGTCTTGATTTTCGCCATAATCCCCGTCCTTTGATCGATCGCCAACGCCCGCCAAGGGACTCGCGCAAAAATAACCGCTCCATATTTATACTTCGTTGTTCGAGGCCGAAACCCGATTCCGGGGCAAACGTCCCGGAATTCGCAAGGCCAACCTTTTCAGACCACTAGTACCGATAATTTTACGTAACCGAATGGCGATTGTAAAGCTTAAACTGCCCGCCGGTTTTTTCGCCGGGATCCGGCGAAAAAACCGGCGGCCCCCCCGAACCCTCCGCGGACCGCGTTTTCGCGTTTTTTCGCCCAATCAGTCGCCGCCGCCGAACTCCCCGAAATTGAGGATGGAGATTTTTGCTTCCTCCCGCCGCCACAGCCAGAAGTATTCGTCGATGGCGGTCCGAGTGGTGTCCGGCTCGCGGTTCTGGATGGCTTCCACGACATACCGCCGCGCTTCGAGGTTGCGGTTCAAGGCGCCGGACACCAGTTGCATGACGCGAATTTTTCGGCGCAACACCTCGCGCACCACTTTCGCTATCCCTTCAAAAATCAAGGCGATGACCGGATTGCCGGAGGCGCGGACCACGGCGGAATGGAATTCGAACTGCGAGGTGACCAGGCTGTCGATGGAGTCGTCGCGGGCCGGCTTTTCCACCGCCTCGGCAAGCCGGCGGATATTGTCGGCGCTGGCCGACACGGCGGCCGACGCCGCCGCCTCGCGCACGATCATTTCCATGGCGCCCTGCATCTCCTCGACCCCGATATAGCCCAGCTTCATGGCAATTTCGAAATAAAACTGGATGACCGAGGATCGCGCCATGGCGAGGTAGGTGCCCCTGCCCTGGGTACGGTTGACAAAACCGAGGGTTTCCAGGGTCGACAGGCGTTCGCGGACGGTTGGGCGCTGGATGTTCAATTGTTCGGCAAGCTTCCGTTCCGTGGGCAGCCGTACCTCGCCCTTGGCGTCGGGGGAAAGATTGAGGATCAGATTGAGAATTTTGCCGAGGATGTCGTCGTCGCTGGCGGGCATGGGCTGGAACATCCTTTCCGATCATGCGCAGGCGCGCGTTTCTCAATCCTCCCGCAATCCGTCCCCGGTGGAGCCGATTCCATTTTTGCCGGGTTCCGCTTCCTGTCAACTGAATTGCCGGGGCTTGACCGGCCTGTCCGCCGCCGCTATATTCATGCGCGTCCGCGTGCCTGTCCGATTGCGGCCGCGGCGGCGGGACGGATCGAATCAGGGGAAGCCATGTCCAAGGTATTTCTGGGAATCGACGCCGGGACCAGCGTCCTGAAGGCATGCGCCTTTTCGGCGGACGGCGAAATCCTGGCCAAGGCGCAGCGCCCGGTGCAGATCATCACTCCCCGCCACGCCTGGGCGGAAATCGACGTCGAGCATTACTGGCAGTTGGCGCTCGCCGCCATCCGCGAGGCGCTGGACGGCCTGGGGCCGGTCGACGGCATAGGCGTGTCCGCGACCTGCCCCACCACCATTTTCATGGATGCCGGCTTCCGCCCCCTTCGCGCCGGCATTCTGTATCTCGACGGCCGCAGCGACGAGCTGGTCCGCGCCTTCGCCGGCGGACACGGCGGCGGCCGGGAGCTTTTCCGCCGGGTGGGCAACCACCCCTCCAGTTCCACCTGCTGGCTCGGCAATCTGCGCTGGCTGCGGGAATACGAGCCGGAGGTATGGAAAAGAACCCGTCGAATCGGTCTGCTCGGCTCTTTCATCGTTCAGCGCCTCGCCGGCTCCTTCACCCTTGACTGGACGCAGGCATCCTATTCCGGGGGCTTCGACATCTCCAGGCCGGAACGGGGCTGGCTCCCGGGGTTGCTTCGAGACTGGAAGGCGGACGCGGACATGCTGCCGGAATTGGGGCCTTCCCACCGGGCGGCGGGAGAGCTGCTGCCCGGAGCCGCGAGGGATATGGGCGTCGTCCCCGGCGCGCCGGTGGCCTTCGGTTCGGCCGACACCGCCGCCGCCGCCTTCGCCGTCGGCCTGCGCCGGATAGAGGACGTACTGGAAACCTCCGGCACCTCGGGCGTCCTGACCTTCTGCCTGGATCGCCCCGATTTCGACGAGGCGTTCATGAACCGCTGCCACATCCTTCCCGGCCGCTGGCTGGCGCACGGGGCGATGTCCACCCTCGGCGGCGCCTTCGCCTGGATGAAGAACAAGGTCTGGCCCGAATCGGTCAGCGTCGCCGAGCTGGAACAACTGGCCGCCGAATCGCCCGCCGGAGCCAACGGCCTGATCTTCCTGCCCTACCTCGCCGGCGAAAGAAGCCCGATTTGGGATCCCGACGCCAGCGGGGCCTGGATTGGCCTGCGCCTGGACAGCACCCGGGCCGATATGGCGCGGGCGGTGTTCGAAGGCACGGCCTACGGCCTGCGCCAGATGCTGGAACGGGCGAAAAAGCGCTGGGGATTGGTCCCGCGCGAAGTGTTGAGCGTCGGGGGCGGCTCGAGAAGCCGCTTCTGGGCGCGGATCAAGCGGGAAGTCACCGGCCTCGACTACCGCCTGGCCGAAAAGCCCGACGCCGGAGCCTGGGGCGCCGCCCTGCTAGGGGCAATCGCCTCGGGGGAATTTTCCGGTCCCGACGATGCCCGGATCAGATTCATCCTCCCCAACCGCCCCCTCGCCTCCCCCAGCCGTTCGGAACGGATGCGCCTGGCCGATCTGGAACGGAAGCGCGCCTATGACAAGGCGTTCCGCAATTACGAAAAACTTTATCCCGCGCTGAGGCCCGTCATGCACGATCTCGCGAAAAACGACGGGGAACAGGCCGGGGCGGTGCGCGGCCATGGCATTGAGCCCGTCCCGTGAAGCCGCCGGCTCGGGGAAAACGGGCGGCCTCGCCAAAATTCATCGCGGAAGCGAAAGCCGTGAAGCCGTCGCCAGTCCGTTTTTCGCGAGATCGTGCATGGCTGTCTTGAGGGCGGGGTACAGCGTTTCGTAAACGGAGAAGGCATTGGCGTATTTCTCGCGGCGTTCGCGGGAATGCGGGTTGAAGCGGGCGGAAAGCCGGTTCGGGCGGGAAGGTTCGGTGTTTTGCGCCGATTTGGCGGCGATGAAGCGGAGGTCGGAATCCTCGACGCCCGAAAAGGCGCCGGCGGCGACGCCGCCGATCGCCGCCGCGCCCCAGGCGGCGGCGTCGGGTTCGTCGGCGCAGAGGTATTCGACCCCGAGGATGTCGGACTTGATTTCCGACCACAACCGGCTGCGGGCGCCGCCTCCGACGCCCGGCAGCCGATCGGGAGAGCAACCCCAGAAGCGTTTTCCCCGCTCGATAATCTGCTTCAGGCCGAAGGCGGTGCCTTCGAACACCGCCCGGATCAGATCGCCGCGATCATGATCCATGCGCAGGCCTAGCCACAGGCCGCTGGCGCCGGGATCCCATATCGGGCTGCGTTCCCCGGCGAGATAGGGCAGGAACACCAGGCCGTTCGCGCCGGGCGGGGATTTGCCCGCCAGGTCTTCCAGTTCCTCCATGCCGCCGAGATCGGGCCAAACGCGCTGGCGCAGCCAGTTGAAGGCGCCGCCCAAGGTCGACATCGCCCCGTGTGCCAGCCAGCGGCCGGGAAAAACATGGCAGCGGTTCATGAAGGCGTCGTCGAACAGCGGACGGTCGAGACAGAAGGTGATTACCCCGGAGGTCCCGGCGGATTCGAAAATCTCGCCGGAGTTCCGCATCCCCAGGGCGAAGGCCGAGGCGGCGGTGTCGGCCGAACCGAAGGCGACGATCGCGCCCGGTTCGATGCCCATGTCCCGGGCGGCGTCGGCGTTCAGGACGCCGGCGGGAAGACAGGACCAGCCCGTTTCGGCCAGGAGGGTCTTGTCGATTTCCCATTTCGCGAGAAGGGCTTCGTCCCACCCCGCCCCGGGGTCGCCCACCCGGAAACCGCCGGAATAGGACGCCTGGGTCCAGTCCACCACCGGCCGGCCGGCCATGCGCAGGGTGAGGTAGCCGCCGAGAAGCGAAACGCGCCTAACCCGCTTCCAGGTGTCCGGCTCGTTCTCGCGCAGCCAAGCCAGGTTCGCCAGCCAACTGGTGGAACAACTCAGCCGGTTCCCCGTCCGGGCGAAGTGTCCGGCGGCGCCGTGGCGTTCGCCGAAACGTTCGACCGTCCGGTTGCTGCGGCCGTCCAGATAGACAATGGCCGGGCGGAGCGGCTTGAGATTCCCATCCAGGAAAACGGTGGTCGGGCAGGCGGTGGAGACTCCGATGCCGGCCACCTTGCCCCGCACCCCGTTCATGGCCTCGCGCACGGCGGCGGCGGTTTCGCTCCAGATCGCGTCCGCGTCCATTTCGGCCCAGGAGGGACGGGGATGGGCCAGGCGCATCCGGCGGCTGGATCGGCCAAGCAGCCCGCCGCTCCGGGCGTAAACGCATACCTTCACCGAACTGGAGCCGGAGTCGATCCCCAGGAGCAGTTCAGCCATTCCGCACCAGGATTTTCAGGGCGTCGCCGCTTTCGGCGAGGGCGGCGGCGTCCTTGACGTCGTCGAGCCGGAAACGATGGGACACCAGTTTCTCGATCGGGATGGCCCCGCCGCCGATGAGCTTGAACGCCTTCTCGTAGCCGTCGCGGCTGAGCGCGCTGGCCCCGGAAACGAAGATTTCGTTGTAGTGGATGAGATTGACGTCCAGGACGCCCATATCGCCCGTCGAAAAACCGGCGAACAGGTTGACCCGGCCGCCCTTCCGGACGTAGCCCAGGGCGTCGGCGGCAAGCTTGGGAACGCCGATGGCGAGGATGGCCACGTCCGCGCCGAGGCCGCCGGTGCGGCGGCGCACGGCTTCCCCCGGATTCTCGGCGGCCGGATCGACGGCGAGGTCGGCGCCCATCTCCAGGGCGCGCCGGCGGCGTTCGGCGTTCGGCTCGCTGACCGCGACCAGGCCGGCGCCGGACGCCTTGGCCAGCATCAGGTGCATGAGGCCGATGGGGCCGGAACCGAGGATGAGCACGGCGTCGCCCAAGCCGACCCGGGCGTTCCTTTGCCCGTTCAGGACGCAAGCCAGGGGCTCGGCGAGGGCGCCGGCGGCGAAGGACATGCCGTCGGGAAGCTTCAGGACGTTGCCCGCCTCCAAGGCGATGGCGGGAATGCGGAGATATTCGGCGAAGGCGCCGTCATATTCGTAGCCGATGGCCTTGCGGTTGAGGCAGACGTTTTCGCGGCCGGCGCGGCAGTAGGCGCAGCCCCGGCAGGGAATGACCGGGTCGGCGGCGACGCGATCGCCCGGCTTGAAGCGTTCCACGCCGACGCCGGCTTCAACCACGACGCCGGAAAACTCGTGGCCGATGATTGAGGGGAAGCGGACGCCTCTTTTCTTTTTGCCGTTGATGATGCGGATGTCGGTACCGCAGAAGGCGGCGGCCTCGACCCGGATCACCAAATCGCCCGGGCCGGCGGCCGGGGTCGCCGCCTCGACGATCTGGAGATCGCCGGGAGCCTTGAGCAGGGCGGCTTTCATGAGGTTCTCCTCCGGCCGCGGATTCGCCCCGTTCAGGACGGCGAACCGCGGCGTTGCCTGGCTGGCGGCCCCGGCCCCGGCCCGAGGACCGGGGCCGGGGGCAGGGCTACTTTTCTTCCTTCAGGGCGGCGGCATGCACCCGCATGGCCTTTTCCACGTCCGCGCCCTCGTGGATGACGGCGCGCAGGGCCTTGATGACGGCGGTCGGGTTGGGATTCCCCCAGACGAAGCGGCCGTAGGTGACTCCGGCCAGGCCGATGTCGATGGCGTCGCGGGTCATCTTGAAGTAGTCCTCGAGCCTGTCGCCGACCTCGCCCCCGGCCAGGGCGACCCGGGCGGGGCAGGCTTCGATGACTCTCCGGAAGGTCTCGGGGGATCCGGACCAATTTGTCTTGACGATGTCGACGCCCAGCTCGGCGCCGGCGCGCACGGCGTAAGCCAGGTTCCTGGCGTCCTTCGAATCCTTGATCATGGTGCCCTTGGGGTAGATGTGGGCGACCAGGGGCATGCCCATCGACGCGGCTTCCTTGGAGACGCGGCCGAGGTGGGTGAGTTGGGCCGCCTGTTCGGGGCCGCCCACGATCATGCCGACCGAGATGGCGTCCGCTCCGGCCCGCACCGCCTCCTCGACGTCGGCCACCGGCGCGTCGTAGGCGGGGTGGTAGGGAATGGAATAGGCGGTGGACTTGAAGATCAGGGCGGTTCGGCCGGCGTAGGGGCGGAAGACGTTTTCGGCGATGCCCTTGTGCATGGTGACGGCGTCCGGGCCGCCGGCGACGATCTTCTTCATGGCCTCGCGGATGGGGACGAGTCCGTCCATGACGCCGCGGGTGATGGGATGGTCGATGGTGATGGCGAGCAGCCTCCCGGAGGGGCCAAGAAGCCGCTTGAGACGAATTTCCTTTCCGACGAACATGTTTTTCTCCTGTCGAGGGCGATGAAAACGCCGGCCGCCGCCGAACGATTGGCGTGATTGCCGCCGGGATTAAGGCGAATACAGCCCGACGGCGGTCACCGGCCAGATGATGATGGCGGGAAAGACGATGAGGATGGCGATGGAGACGACGATCATGACGGTAAGGCCGAAGGTGCCCTTGATCACCTCTTCGATGTCCATCTCCGCCACCTGGGCGGCGGCGTAAAGGCAAACGCCGACCGGAGGGGTGATTAGCCCTAGGGTGAGGGCGAGGACGAGGATGACCAGGAAGTGGATGGGGTTCACGCCCAGCTTCGCCAGCGGCGGCAGCAGCACCGGGATGAGGATGTAGAGGCTGGCGATGGCGTCCATGAACATGCCGACGACGATCAGGAAGGCGAAGACGATCAGCAGCAGGACGGTGGGGTTGTCGGTGATCGAGGACATGAGGGCGGCCATCTTCACCGGCAGCGAGTCATATGTGAAAATCCACCCCGCCAGCTTGGCGGTGGCGGCGATGAACAGGATGGTTCCGGTGGTCTTGGCGGTGTCCCGGAAAACGGCCGGCAGCTCCCGGACGGCGATTGTCCGGTAGAAGGCGATGGACAGGACGAGGGTGTAGAACACCGCGATGCCCGCGGCCTCGGTCGGCGTGAAGCGGCCGTCGAAAATGCCGTAGAGCAGGATAAGCGGGGTCAGCATGGGCGGCAGGGCGCGGAGGGTGGCCCGGTACAGGTTGGACCAGTTGAACGGCACGTGGGTGCCCATGCGCTTCATCTTGGTGTAGAAATGGTTGTAGGCCATGAAGCAGAAGCACATGAACACCCCCGGGGCGATGCCGGCGACAAGGAGCAGGCCGATGGATTCGTTGGCGGTGGAGCCGGCGATGATCATGAGAATGGACGGCGGGATGATCGAGGCCAGGACCGAGGTCGCCAGGCTGATGCCGACCGAATACCGGCGGGAGTAGTTGTTCCTGGTCATGGCGTTGATTTCGATGCGCCCGAGGGAGGCCACGTCCGCCACCGAGGATCCGGACACGCCGCCGAAAATGAGCGAGGCGATGACGTTGACGTGGCCGAGGCCGCCAGGCAGCCAGCCGAACAGGGCGTTGGCGAAATCGAATATCCGCTCCGCTACGCCTCCCCGATCCATGATGATGCCGACCATGATGAACAGAGGGACGGCGACCAGCATGAACGAGTTCATGGCCGAGAACATGGAATTGGACAGCAGGTCGAGCGGCATGTCGGTGTAGACGCAAAGTACCCCGACCCCGGCGGCGCCCAGGCTCACGGGCAGGGGCACGCCGATCATGAAGAGAATGAAAAACAGCAGCAGCAGGGCCAGGCTCATGCTCACGCGTCATCCCCCCTTTTCACCTCGACCTTGTCCCACGCATACAACAGAGACTGGATCAGGCAGAGCAGGCCGAACAACGCGGCCAGCGGATAGATTGCGCCCACCGCCCACATGGGGAGGGGAAAGCCGGAGGCCATTTCGGTGAAGAGAACCTGTTGCGCCACCATCTGGCAGCCGGTATAGAGCATGAGCAGGAAAAAACCCCCGCTGAACAGGGTGTAGACGGCGGCGCTGGCGATGCCGCAAAGGGGCTTGCAGAGCTTGACGAAGATGGTGACCCTGGCGGATTCGACGTTGCGGAAGCCGATGGCCATGCCCAGGAACGCCATCCACATGAACAGGAACCGCGACGCCTCCTCGGTCCAAACCAGGGGGTTGCCCATTTCGCGATGGACAACCTGCAGGAGAATGACGACGAGAACCCCGGCGACGCTTAGCCAGGCGACGGAATCCATGACATGGTTGAGAATCCGGAACGCCGGGTGACGCCTGGCCGGCGAAGGCGCGGAAGCGGGTTCGGCCGGGGCGGCGGCGGATTGCGGTTCCATGAAAATCTCCTGTCAATCCCGGCTTTCGGCCGGGGTAAGCCGCCCGCCGCGGAGCGCGTCCGCGGCGGAACGGCGTTTCGACATGTTGTACCGGGGCGGAGCCGTCAGTTCTTGCCGACGAACTCCAGGGTCTTCTTGTAGAAGGCGTCGTCCTTGACCAGTTCGCCGAAGCGGGGATAGAGTTTCTTGGCGACGCCGACGAATTGGGCATGTTCCCCGGGAGTCAGGCGATAGGTTTCCATGCCCTTTTCCTTCAGGAACGCCTCGGTGGAGCCGGAGCCGTCCTCGTCGTACTTTATTTTGTCGAACTGGGCCTGGACGGCGCACTTCCCGACGGCGGCCTTGACGTTTTCGGGAAGGGCGTCCCATTTGCGCCGGTTCATGCCCAGCACCCAGGCGTCGGCGATGTGATTGGTGAAGGTGAGGTATTTCTGAACTTCATAGAACTTGGCGTCCATGGGAATGGAAATGGGGTTTTCCTGGCCGTCGACGACCGCGAGCTGCAGGGCGTTGTAGACCTCGCCGAAGGCCATGGGGGTCGGGGCGGCGTCCATGGCGCGGAAAAACTCGACCCACAGCGGGTTGTTGGGGACGCGGAGCTTGATGCCCTTGAGGTCGGCCGGGCTTTTGATCAGCACCTTGGAATTGGTGATGACGCGGAAGGGTCGGGGCCAGTAGCCGAGCGGCTGGATGTTCATGCTGGCGACGTCGGCGTCAAGCTGGCGGGCGGCGTCCGAGGCGAGATAGGCCTTGAATTGATCCATGTTGTCGAAGAGATAGGGGATGGAGACGGCGATGAAGCGGGGCTTGAAATTGGCGTACAGCGAGGCGGAAAGGAGCAGCAGGTCGAGGGAACCGCCGCCGAGCTGCTTTACGGCCGCGCCCGGGTCGCCTCCGTAGAGGGTGCCGTTGGGAAAGACCTTGATTTCGACCTCGCCGTTGGTTTCCTTCTTGACCAGGTCGGCGAAATTCCGGGCGGCGACTGTGATGGAGGAATTGTCGGGATCGGGCGTGGAGAGGGTGAAGGAGGCGGCGAGGGCCGGGGGCGCGATCACGCACGCCAGGGCGGCCAGCATCGCGGCAAACGGACATTTTGTACGCATGGATTCTCCCTATGGACGGCAAGCGGAAAAAACGGGCGACAACGGCGTCGCCGGCACATCATCAAAGGACAGGACCGCAATGTGGACTTTAAAGGAAATCAAACAAACCGCCGTTTGATTTCCTTTAAAGTTTTTGGGATTCCGTTCCCGCGAACGCTTTTCGGCAAGGTCGCTTGTTTTCCCGACTCGGTGAAAAACAAACTCCCCGCGATGCAAGGCGTTGGGAACTTTAAAGGAAATCGGGCGGTGGTTGGCCCGGTTTTCTTTAAAAGTCAACGCAATCCGAGTTCAAGTGTTTTTATCATTGGTATAATCTTTTGTCAAATATTTTTTTTGACGATTCGGGGGAATTGTTAATTAATATATATGCCGTCAGGTATTGAAAGTTTGTCCCGATTGGTGGCTAATATTTCTATAACAATATGTATATTAGCATGTTATAATATATTTAATTTTCTGTTGGGATGGCCTCTAAATGAAAGCGGATGATTTTGAAATTTTTATTCGCGATGCCCCATACCCTTTCATTGATTATTGGTTGACCATTTTTGATGTCGCGAAATTTAGATCGTCCAAGCCGCCGCGGCTTATCCTTGGTCGGATGTAAGGCGGAATGCTATTTTCGTTTGTAAGGGGTTGTGATTGCGGCTAGGCGAAGCCGGGTTGCGGAAATGAAGGGATGCGTTATAAACCTTAAAGGAAATAGGGCGGTGGTTGGCTCGATTTCCTTTAAAAGTCAACTTGCGGGGATTCGGCCCATCCGGATTTCGGCGTTCGCTAGTGGTCCGTAAAGACTAATTTTACGAATGCCTATCCAGAATCAACCTCCAATGCCGGAGGGGAATTCACTTCCCCGGAGGCGGGATTCGGCTGAACCGGGGTCACACCCCGTAAAGTCTAAATCAAAGATTTAGACTTTACGGAACACTAGGCCGGTCTTTTCAGGGCAACGGTCCGGGCCTGTACGCCTATTTTTTTGAGGCCGGCCCCTGCCCGAAATTGCGAGAGGTAAGGGCTCGTCCATAAACAGCTTATACAAGTTTATACCGCGTCACCAACGTCGCTCTCGTAAATTTTTGCCCAACCACGGGCGAAAATTTACCGCCGCGACTCGGTTCCTTGTCTAAGCATGTATAAGTTATTTATGGACAGACTCTTACCCGGGGTCAGAGGAACAGGGCGGTACCCACCCTCACCAGGGTGGCGCCCTCCTCCACCGCGACCTCGAAGTCGCCGCTCATGCCCATGGACAGGTGCGGCAGGGCCAGGCCGGTTTCCGCCTCGACCGTCTTTTTGATCTTCGCCAAACCCCGGAAAAACGGGCGCGCCTGTTCGGGATCGTCGCCCAGGGGCGCCATGGTCATCAGACCCAGAAGGTCGAGGCCCGGCGTTTTCGCGGCCAGATCGGCGAATTCCCCGACCTCGTCCGGGGCCATGCCGTACTTGGAGGCTTCGCCGGAAACGTTGACCTCCAGGAAAACGCCTAGCCGGCGATCGCGCCGGACAACCTCGCGGCCCAGAATCTCCAGCAATTTCAGGGATTCCACGCTGTGGAGGCTGACAAACCCCCCGGCCACCGCCTCGGCCGCCTTGTTCCTCTGAAGATGTCCGATCAGGTGCCAGCGGGCGCCGGGAAGGTCCAGGGCGGTTTTCTTGGCCAGCCCCGCGGCCACCCGGTTTTCCCCGAAATCCCTGACCCCCAGGCGATAAAGCTCGGCCACCTCGGCCGGGGCGACCAGCTTGGTGACCGCCACCAGGGTCACCTCGGCCGGATCCCGGCCGGAACGCCGGCAGGCGCCGGCGATGCGTTCCCCGACCCGGGCCAGGTTGGCGGCGATATTCGGCATCACGACTCCAGCATGCGGGCGATGGGCAGCCAAGCCTTTTGGGCCAGCTCCGGCTTGACGCTCACCACCGGTTCCAGATCTTCCAGGGCCCAAACCATTTTTTCCAGGCTGTTGAGTTTCATGTTGGGGCAGTCGGCGACGGGGGTCAGGGGGTGGAAAATTTTCCCGGGATTTTCCTTGCGCAGGGGATGGAGAATGCCGATTTCCGAGGCGATGATGAATTCCCGGGCGGGATTTTCCCGGCAAAACTTGACGATCCCGCTGGTGCTGGCGATGAAATCGGCCTTGTCCAGGAGGGCGGGGCGGCATTCCGGGTGGGCCGCGAGAAGCGCGCCGGGATGCTCCCTCCTGGCCGCCTCGGCCATTTCCGGCAGCATCCGCTCGTGGGTGGGGCAAAAGCCGTCCCATAATTCCAGTTCCCGGTCCAGCCGGGAGGCGACATAGCGGCCGAGGTTGCGGTCCGGCACGAAAAGCACCCTTTTGTCCCGGGGGAGGCCCGCGACTATCTCCACCGCGTTGGCGCTGGTGCAGCAAATGTCCGCCAGGGCCTTGACGGCGGCGGAGGAATTGACGTAGGCGACCACCAGCGCGCCCGGATTCCTTTCCCGCCAGAGGCCAAGCTGCCTCGGGGTTATCATGTTGGCCATGGGACAGCCGGCGTTGGCGTCGGGAAGCAGCACGGTTTTTTCCGGCGACAGGATGGCGGCGGTTTCGGCCATGAAATGCACCCCGCAGAAAAGAATCGTCTCGGCCTCGGTCCCGGCCGCGAGACGCGACAGGCCCAGGCTGTCGCCGACGTGATCCGCCGCCTCCTGCACCTCGGGCGGCTGATAGGAGTGGGCCAGAATCACGGCGCGGCGGTGTTTTTTCAATTCCGCCAGCCGGACGGCCAGGTCGGTCACGGACATTCCGGTTCCTCCCTCCCGGACGGACGGGATTCGCCCTCCGTCCCCGTTTCCCGGAATTCCAGGAAATGCCCCCGCGGCAGGGTGACGATGAAGCGCGCCCCCGAATCCACCGTCGGGTCCACCCGGATGCCGCCCCGGTGCTCCTCGATGATGCGCTGGACCAGAGCCAGCCCCAGGCCGGTGCCCTTGGGCTTGGTGGTGTAGAAGAATTCGAAAATCTTTTCCTCGTCCCCGGGCGGAATGCCGATCCCGTTGTCCTGGACGATCAGGCTAATCTCCTCCTCGTCCTCGGCGGTGGCGACCGCTATCCGCCCCTCGAAGTTGTTTTCCGTCCTTTCCCGCAGGGCCTCGATGGACTCGGCGGCGTTGTTGAGCAGGTTCAGGACCACATGGGTGAACTGGTTCCTGTCCAGCACCACCGGATACATTCCCCCCGCCAAGTTGGATTCGAGGACGATGTCGGCGGCGTCCATTTCCGTCCGGGCGAATTCCATGATGTCCCGGAGGAACCGGTTGAGATCGATGGGAACCGGATCCGCCCGGGGCGGGCGGGCGAGGGAAAGGAAGACGTCGAGCATCCGGGAAAGCGATTTGACCTCGGAATGCACCCGGCGGCTGCGGCGCTCGAACCTGGGCCTGACGTCGGGGGGGAGGCGAACGGCGTCCTCCACCAGCATCTGGGCGGTGAGCAGGATGGCGTGCAGGGGGGTTTTTATTTCATGGATCAAACCCGCCGCCATCAATCCGATATGGGCCAGGCGTTCCTCGCGGGATTTTTCCTCCTCGTCCTCGACGCGCGGGCGCTTGGGCACGGCCTCATCCTTTTCGGGCGGTCAGCCTGGCCGATTCCCGGGTGGCGCTGGCTACGGGGATCCATTCCTTGAGAATGTCCATGGCCTCGGCCGGCGAATCGGCGAGGCGGAAGAGGGACAGATCCTCCCGGTCGATGCAGCCGTTTTCCTCCAGAAGCGTTTCCCGGACCCAGTCCAGCATCCCCCGCCAGAACCCGGAGCCGATCAGGATGACGGGGAGGCCCACTATCTTTTTGGTCTGGGTCAGGGTGATGTGCTCGAACAGCTCGTCCAGGGTGCCGAAGCCGCCCGGGAAGGCCACCAGGGCCCGGGAATATTTGGCGAACATGACCTTGCGGCAGAAGAAATAGCGGAAGGAGAGGAGCTTGCCTATGTAGGGGTTGGGTTTCTGCTCGTTGGGGAGATCGATGTTAAGCCCGACCGATTGCCCGCCCGCCTCCCGGGCCCCGCGGTTGGCCGCCTCCATTATCCCGGGGCCGCCGCCGGTGATGACGGTGTAGCCGGCCCGGGCGAGCTGCCGGCCCATTTCCCTCGCCTCCTGGTAATAATGGCTGCCTTCCGGGGTCCGGGCCGAGCCGAATACGCTGATTCCGTTGGAAATTTGCGCCATGGCCTCGAAGCCCTCGACGAATTCCGCCATTATGCGGAAAATGCGCCAGGGATCGAGATTGCGGAAGTCGTCGGCCGGCTGGCCGATCTCGTTAAGCATGGGGAATCCTCAAAAATCGAGCAGGGCGGCGTCGCTCTTCTGCTTCTCTTCCTCCAGATCCAGGTTGGTCCGGTAGTCGCGCAGGTTTTCCTCGGAAACGTCCCGGCCGGAACTTTTGGCCCCGGGGCCGCTCCCGCCCCCGGGCGGGGCTCCGGGATCGTCGGGGAGCCGGTAATCCTCCGGCAGCCGCGCCTGGGCCTGGTCGTCCCACCAGAAGCGCGGTCCGGCAATCTTTCCGCACCCCGGAAAGGCCGCGAGGATCGCCAGGATCGCTATCAGGAACGGAATTTTAAGCATGGTTCGCACTCCCGGGGGCGGGAAAGGCCGTCCCCTTCCCCCAAATATGGGAAAAAAGGTTCCCGTGTCAAGCCGGGGCGGGCGGGCGGGCGGGATCGGCCGCCGGCATGGCCCCCCCCTGGAATATGGCCGCCAGATCCCCCCGATCATCGTAAATTTCCACCATCTGGACCTTGACCCGCCGGCCGGACTTGACGGTTTTCGCCCGGGCGAGGGCGAAGCCCCGGCGGATGGGGCGCAGGTAGGAAATGCTGGCGTTGGCCGCCACCACCGGGCCGGCGATCAGGTTGGCGGCGATGGCGGAGGCATAGTCGGCCAGGGTGAACAGGGCTCCGCCGTGCACGATGCCGTGGCCGTTGAGAATCGCCGGGGTCACCGGCATCCTGACTTCGGCCAGGCCGGGTTCGGCCCGCAGCACCTCCAAGCCGGTGGTTTCCGCGTAGGCGTCCCGTCCCATCGCCCGAAGCCATTCCTCGGAACCTGGATTCATGCCGTTTTCGGCCCCTTCGCTTTTCCGCTCCCGTCGACTATTATCGACAGGATCAGCCCCGCGGCTGCAACGCAACCGGCCGCCAGGAACGCCTTGGGATATTCGCCCATCCCCCCGGCCCGGTAATGGGCCGCCACCTGGGGGGCGAGGAGCGCGGCCAGGGAAAAGGCGGTGTAAAGTATGGCGAGGTTGGCGGCCGCGTTTTTCACTCCGAACGCCTCGGCCGACAGGCTGGGGAAGGCGCCGAAAATCCCGCCGTAGCAGAGGCCGGCCGTGAACAGGCAGGCGAGGAACACCCCGTCCCGCTCCAGGCCGGCGTACAAGGCGAACATGGCGAGGCCGGTCAGGACGAAGGCGGCGCCGATCATGAACATCCGCCCCAGCAGATCGGAAAGGAATCCCCAAAGAATCCGGCCGCCGGCGCTGGCGAAGGCGAAAAGCATCACCGCGAAGGCGGCGGCGGTCCGGACGGCGGCGGCGGTTTCGGGCCCGGCCGATCGGGCCATGGCCAGTTCTCCGGCGATGGGGGCGGCGAAGCCGTTGACCAGCACTCCGGCGAAAACCCCGCAAAAATAGCAGAAGTAAAGGAGCCAGAAGCGGGGCCGGGCCAACATGCCCCGCCAATCCAGATCTTCCCCGGCCGGAAGGGCGACCGCCCCCCCGGCCGGGGCCGGGGAGTATCCGGGCGGCGGATTGGCGACGAAGACGGCGGCGGCGGCCATGGCCGCCAGGCAGACGGCCCCGAGAATCTTGAACATGGCCATTACCCCGTAGGCCGCCATCAGGTGGCTGGCCGCCGGGGCCAAGGCCAGGGGGCCTACCCCCACCGCCGCCACCGCGATGCCGGAAGCGAGGCCCCGCCGTTCCGGGAACCATCTGACCATGGAGCCGATCACCGTCCCGTAGGCGCAGCCGCTGCCGAGGGAGGTCATTACCCCCAGGGTAATCGCCAGCCACCAGACCGAGCCGCCGAAGCCGGCCAGAATAAGGCCGCCGCCGAAAAGCGCCGCCCCCAACCCTATGGTGAGGCGGGTGCGGCCGAGGTCGGCCAGCTTTCCCGCCAGCAGCATGCCCAGGGGGAGGCAGGCGAGGGTCATGGCGAAGATGAATCCCCATTCGCTGGGCCATCCGGCCTCCGGCCGGTTCAGGGCCCTTCCCAGCGGCCGCATGAAAATGCTCGAGGTATAGGCGACGCCCTGGCAAAGGTTGGCGATCACCCCGAAAAAAAGGATCAGCCAGCGTTTTGTCCGCGGGTTCATGATGGTCGGGCTCCCTGGGTTTTCCGGCGCGGTGGGTTTCGGTTCCCGCCCCGGCTTCGGGAACCGATTCCGCGGCCGCTTGATTTTTGGGAAGGTTGAAAACGAGGCATGTTATCCGCCTGGCAATCCGGGAAGGGTTGGGATTCAGTCGTAAAGTCGGTTGGCCCGCAGGAATTCGTCCACCCCGAAGCGGGCCGCCCCCAGGATCAGGGGATCGCCGGCGTCCGGGGCGAAAAGGGAGAGGGAAAGGTTGTGCCCTCGCTTGTAAAAGGGGATGTTCCCCATCTTTTCCCGGAGCGAGGAAAGGAAATATTCCCCCGCCCGGCCGTAGACCCCCTGGATTACCACTTGGGAAGGATCCCGGAGGATGGTGATATTGTGGATCAGGACGGTGAAATAATGGACGACCTCGTCCATGAGGAGACGGGCGAAGGCGTCGCCGGCGTTCGCGGCGGCGAAGACGTCGTCGATGGCGAGGCGGCGCCGGCGGGCCGGCTCGTGGATGGCCGAATCGGGGAAGTCGGCGTATCGCCGGCGGGCGGCGGCGAGGACGAGATCCGGGGACACCAGCGATTCGAAGCAGCCGCGGCCGCCGCAAAGGCATTTGAGCTTCGAATGGGGTTCTATAATCATGTGGCCGAATTCGCCGACGAAACCGTTTTCGCCGTGGATGAGTTCGCGGCCCTCGATGACGCAGCCGCCGGTGGAACGGCCGGAGTTTATGACCACCAGGGTCCCGTACTGCTCCGCTTCCAGGTGGGCGTAGCCGGCCAGGCGGACGTTGTTGTCGACATGAATCCGGGCGGGGAAGGGGAGGCGGCCGGCCAGATCCCCCCCGATGTCCAAGCCGGACCCCCAGGGGTGCTGGAGGGTATAGCGCATCCGGTTCCCCTCCGGGTCGAACACCCCCTCGCAACCCAGCATCACCCCGCACAGCCCGGACGGCTCGATTTTCGTTTCCCGGAGCATGTCCCGGAGCATGTCCGCCATTTCGTCCAGGGCGGTCTCGTAACCGACCCGGGCGTCGCAGGCGATTTCCCGCTGGCAAAGGGGGCGGCAGCGGAGATCGGTTATCGCCCCCAGCATCCGGTCCCGGCGGATCGCCAGGGCCGCCACGTGGGAAAAGGCGGCGTTGAAGGCGAAAATCTCGGGCTTCTTGCCGCCGACATTGGTGGATTCCCCCTTCCCGGCCGCCACAATCAGCCCTTTCGCCCCGAAGACGTCGATTACCTTGGCGATGGTGGTTTTGCTGAGCCTGGCCTTTTTCGCCAGTTCCGAAATGGACAGGGTCTCGGCCTGGCGAAACAGGGAAAGGATGAGTTTCTGGTTGTGGTATTTTATGTTGACCGGTTTGTTGCTGGTCTTCAACAAAGCCCGGCGTTCGGACGCCCTCATGCCAGTTTCCTCCGGAACCGGTTGCCGCGCCAACCGCGGAATTCGCGCTTTCCGCGAAATCCAAGTATAATGGGGTTTTCCCACCCGGGCAAGTAAAAACGTATTTCCGGTTGTCAAATAAGGTTGACAATTGGGAGGTTCCGGGCAAAGTTAGGGGAAAGCCCTCTTTTTCCCCAAGGAGATCGACCATGCTGTTCGACCGGATAACCATTGGCTTGGCCCCCTGCCGGCGCTGGCGCGAAGCCAGGAAAACCGTCCTTTTCAACCCCGAGGCGGCCCTGGCGATCAAGAAGGAGTTGGTGGCGTACATCCGTTCCCGCTACGAGTCGGAGGAGGTGCGCTTCGTCGATCTCGACTTCCTCAACGACGAGGGCATGATGTCGGCCGCGGCCGAGGCTCCGGCCATCGCCGAGCGTTTCCGGCGGGAGGGAGTCGACGCCGTGTTCATCATCAACTGCAATTTCGGATCCGAGGAGGCGGCCGGGATGGTCGGCAAGCTGACCGGCAAGCCCGTTCTTCTCTGGGGGCCGCGGGACAAAATCGAGCCGGACGGCTTTCGCAACACCGACACCCAGTGCGGCCTTTTTTCCATAAGCAAGCAGCTTTCCCGGCTGGGGGTGCCCTTCAGCTACATAGAAAACTGCCGGGTTTCCGCGCCGGTTTTCGATCGGGGGCTCCGCCGCTTTTTCTCGGTGGCCAGGATGATCAAGAATTTCCGGGGCATGCGGGTGCTCCAGATCGGCAACCGGCCCCAGCCTTTCTACTCGGTGATTTACAACGAGGGCGAGTTGCTGGAGCGCTTCGGTATAGAGGTAATCCCCCTGAACGCCTCCCGGGCCGGCGAGGAGTTAAGGGCCATTTACAACGACCCGGTCCGCCGCCGCTCCGCCGCCGAAAGCCTCCTGGCCAAATACGACGCCGCCGGGCTCGACCCGGATCTGGTCGCCCGGGCCGGCGTCTTCCTCCAGTTCTACCGCGACGCCATCCGGGCCCACGACTGCCGGGTCGTGGCCGGCGAGTGCCACACCTTCGTCCGCCCGGCCATCGGCGCCATGCCCTGCGCCGCCATCAGCCTGCTGGCGGAGGAGGGCATCCACATCGCCTGCGAAACCGACGTCCTGGGGGCGGTGAGCATGGGATTGCTGGGGGCGGCGGCGGGGCGGGGATCCGCCCCCTTCCTGGGCGAATTCACCATGCGCCACCCCGACGACGACAATGTCGAGCTTCTCTGGCATTGCGGGGCGCTTCCCTATTGCCTGAAAAAGGACGACTGCCGGCCCCGGCTCCAGGACAACACCAGGAACGAACTGCAGCTGCGGACCGAAGGGATTTTCACCGTACTCCGGCTGGACTCCCTGCGGGGAAAATACCACCTGCTGGCCGGCAACTGCGAAGGGGCGGAGGGCCCCCACACCTATGGCGCCTCCTTCTGGGCGAGGTTCGACAACCTCCCCAAATGGGAAAAGCGCCTGGTGGAGGGGCCCTATATCCACCACCTGGCCGAGGTCCGGGGCGATTACCTGGAAGCCGTCCGGGATTTCGCCAAATACTATCCGGAAATCGAATTGGATACCCCGTGACGCCCGGGAGCCGGTTGGGAAGGCTGAAGGCGGGGTCAAGAGGGCGGGAAGGCGGCCTCCTTCCCCCGGCCCGGCCGGAAAAGCCGGAACGGGCGAGGTTTCGGCAACCGTCTTGCGTCTCCCGGCTTTTTCGGCCATAATTCCGGGCGAGCGGGCCGGAAGGAAAAATCCGGAAATCCGCGCCAACGAGGCATAAAAAGGTTATAGTGGTTTTATCGCGAAGCGGCGATTTGTCCGCCGGCTCTCGGGTTTGCGCCGGAAAGGAGCCAGAGGTGACCGACGTTCCCAATTTCCGCATCAGGACCCTGGGAAAATGCGCCATTCCGTCTCCCGTCAGCGATTACTTCGACAGCGATTCCGCCTTTGTCGACGACGAGGGCCGGGTTCTCTACGATTCCCGGCTCGACGAGGCGGCGCGGCGCGGCTGTCCGGTGGCGGAGTTGCCTTCCCTGGAAAGGGCCGGCCCCCGGCGGCGGATTTATTTCGACCCCTCCAAATGCCGGGCCGGCATCGTCACCTGCGGCGGCCTCTGTCCCGGGCTCAACAACGTCATCCGGGGAGTGACCCTGACCCTGAACTACCAATACGGGGTCAGGAAGGTGTATGGCTTCCAATACGGCTATGAAGGCTTCATCCCCAAATACCGGCACGAGGTGCTTACCCTCACCCCCGAAAGGGTGGATTCCATCCACGAGCAGGGCGGCACCATTCTCGCCTCCAGCCGGGGCGAACAGTCGGCCGAGGAGATAGTCGATTGCCTGGATCGCATGGACATCAATTTGCTTTTCGCCATCGGCGGCGACGGCACCATGCGCGGAGCCCAGGCCGTGGCGGCCGAAATAGCCAGGCGGGACTTGAATATTTCCGTCGTCGGCATCCCCAAGACCATCGACAACGACATCAGCTTCACCGACGTGTCCTTCGGCTTCCAGACCGCCTGCTCGGTGGCCATCCAGGCCCTGCGTTCGGCCCATGTCGAAGCCAAGGGGGCGCCCAACGGCATCGGGCTGGTGAAGCTCATGGGCCGGCATTCCGGCTTCATCGCCTGCGCCGCCACCCTGGCCCTGCCGGACGTCAACTTCGTCCTGATTCCGGAGGTGCCCTTCGAGCTGGAGGGCGCCCAAGGCCTTTACGAGCGCCTACGCCGGCGGTTGGAAAAACGCGGGCACGCGGTCGTGGTGGTGGCGGAGGGGGCGGGGCAGAACCTGTTCACCCCCTCCGGGCTCACCCGGATCGCGCCCAGGACCGACGCTTCCGGGAACGTCAAGCTCAAGGACATCGGCATCCTGCTGCGCGACGGCGTTGCCGGCTGGTTCCAGGCAAAGGGCGTTCCCGTCAATGTGAAGTACATCGACCCCAGCTACCTGATCCGCTCGGTCCCGGCCAATTCGGTGGACAGCGTTTTCTGCGGGGAGCTGGCCCGGAACGCGGTTCACGCCGCCTTGGCGGGCCGCACCGAGATGCTGATCGGCAACTGGAAGCACGCCTTCGTCCATGTCCCCATAGAGACCGCCATCTCGGTCCGGAAAAAGGTGGATCCCCGGGGGGAACTTTGGCAGGGCGTAATCGAGACCACCGGCCAGCCCGGCCTGGTGAATTCCTGAACCGAAGGTTACTCGGCGGGGGCCGGCCCCGGACGGGGTTTCAAACCGCGCCGCGGGACGCCCGTTTCGGCAAAAGCGTCCCCGGGGCGTTTATCGGCCGGAAGCGCCGGCCGAAAACGGGCTTACGGGCGCTTTTTCCTCGCCCGGCGGGATGATTTACGGTTTTATGGACGAGCCCTAAGGATTGTCCCAATCCCGGCCAAGCGATCCGGGGCGTAGCGCAGTCTGGCTAGCGCGCCTGCTTTGGGAGCAGGAGGTCGGCGGTTCAAATCCGCCCGCCCCGACCAATATAACACACGGCAAGTTAACTACTTGCCGTTTTTTATTTAAAGGCGAAAGGCACGAACGGCAACTACCTACACGAATAACCTACACGAATAGTAGGCCTTGACGTGCCCAAAAAATCCCGGTTCCCTCGCCCGGAAAAGCGGTTCGTCGGCGGCGCCTGGAATGTCTTCTGGAGATGGCATTATCGCCAGTACACCGTATCGACCGGCCTGACCGACCGGAAGGCGGACGAAGTGTACGCCGATGTCGTTCTGCGCCAATTCGCCCTCGGCCTGGCCAAGGAACCGCCGGAAATCCCGGCCGACTACGCCAACCGCCCCGGCGCGATTCGGTATCTTCGCGACCGCGGCGCCCTGGCCAACGGCTCGGCCGGAGACGCCGAAAGCTGGCTGGCCGACTACGCGGCGCACTTGGAGGGTTCGGTATCCGAATCATGGAAGAAGCAATCCCTGAATTACCTTTCCCGCCTTGCCGCCGACGCCGGCGGCGATTTTAACCGGGTGACGCCGGCCAAGGCGCAGGCGTTCGTTGACGGCTTGGCCCGCGGCTCCGGACGGCCAACCAGGAACCGGGCGTCCGGAGTCTGCCGCCGCTTCTTCAATTGGTCTGTCCGGATCGGGAGGGCTTCCGCCAACCCCTTCATCGGCATCAAAACCGAGCGGGAAGAGCGGCCGCTTGAAATCGTCCACTGCACCGCCGCCGAACGGGATGAGATTATCGCCCTGGCCAGGCTCGCCGGCTGGCCGGATTGGATCGCGGTCCCCATCGCTTTTTACACGGGGTGCCGGCGGGAGGAAATCGCCCGTCTGGAATGGCGGGACATAAATCTTGACGTCGGCCGCATCGTGATCCGGAAGACCAAGACCGGAGTCGGGCGAACGCTCCCCATTGATTCCCGCCTCCTGGAACTACTCCAGGCCGTGCCGCCGGCCCGGCGTTCGGGTCCGGTGGTGCCGATGCCGGCCGGCAATGATGTGGGGTTTTGGCCCAAAGCGCTATGGTCCGCCAATCATCAACCCCGGACACACAAGCGGAAATGGCAATAAAAATCAGGTCAGTGGGGTATCCCCTTAAGTAAGGTTGCGTTTCCGACGCTTCAGCCGCTCGGGGCCACTCCGGATACCCTTGATGACTTTCTTAGAGCGTGTTGTTAAATGCCGAATCGTTCGGGTTAGACAAGGAAAAAGGCGCCGGCGGGATGTTTTTTGACCGGCGGTCAGGGGTAAAAATCATCCTTCCAGCGCCTTTTTCCTTGTCTAACCCGGACGATCCGGCATTTAACAACAGCCTCTTAGAGCCAAAAGCAAGGCCCGGAGGGCGGGACAACCCCGGATTTCCCCCGGGGGAATCTTCGCCAGGTCAATCAGGAAAATCGGGAAGTCCAGGATTTCCCCGGGAAGCCCGGGGGTGCCCTCGATCAATTCCGACATTTTCAGCGGCCCGGACCAGGGGTTTTTCCCGTGGTAAAGAACGACCGCCAGGGGATAGGGAAAGGGTTTCCGGGCTCCCGCCGCCACTCCCTCCCCTTCCACCCGCTCCTGGTG
>JAISYL010000037.1 GCA_031269935.1 Planctomycetota bacterium | reverse complement strand
GGAAAATGGAATGTGATCGCCAAATTGGCGGTTGATTGCTGGCAACCGGCAAATAACATGTATGCAAACGGCGGGAAAAACTGGTTTGAAGCCCTCAAAACATTCGAGGCGAACAGCTCCTTCAGACTCTATAAGAATACCCTGATAGACCCCTTGCTGGCGGTCGCCGATGTAATGGTCACCGACGTGTCAAGCGTCGCTTTCGAATTTCTGGTCTTGGGGAAACCGGTCGTATACATCGATACTCCGCGTTTTTTCACTGAATACCTGAAAATGTATTTTCCCCACGAGGACACCGAGAAATGGAAGGATATAGCCTACATAAACGCGGGGAGAAAATACGGGACCCTAGTGGACAATCTTGATGATTTGCCCGGAGCCATTGAAAGCGCGTTGGCGCGAGGCCATTCAATTGACAAGGCGATTGAAATGCGAAAATTATTTCTGTACAATCCCGGCCGATCCGCCGAGACAATGGTCGAGGCCATGCATGAAATTTATATGGATAACCGGCATTTCCGCAACAGCATGGCATATCGGCTGATAAACAAGGCAATCTCCTTTTTCCCGAAATTTTCCGGGAGGATGCGCCGATCGATGGCGAAACGAATTTTGGGCGGACGGGCAAATTGGCTTGGGCTCGATTATATAAATTGCAAAGACACCGTGCGCGCGGCCGCGAAAGCCGGACTAAGCATCAACGATTACCTCGAGAGAGGCGAACTTTCCCCGAGAAAGCGGGGGAGGCGGGATAGAATAATCGCGGAAATGGACAAAAGGGGTCTTCTTGACGTGGAGGGCGGGAATATCCTGGAAATAGGGGCCGGGACAGGAAGATTTTTGGAAAAAACCATAGCAAGAAGGCCGCGTTCATATGAAATTTATGAAATCGACAAAGGTTGGAGCCGGCATATCGAATCGGCATACGGCTGTTTCAAGGACGTGAATTTGCTGGTCCGCGAGGCGGATGGAGTCAGTTTGAAGGATACCCCGACTTCCAGCCTCGATTATGTTTATGCCCATGGGGTCTTTGTTTACACTCCGATCATTGTGACGGCCGGCTATTTGCGCGAGATGGCGCGGGTGTGCAACATGGGAGCCAAAGTCGTTTTCGACGCATATTACGACGCCGATTGGTCATTTAGGACGATTCGGGCGTGGGCGCATGCCGGACACCTGTTTCCGGTGGTGTTGCCGAGAAATTTGCTGGAAGCGATATTCGCCGACCTGGGATTCGATATAATCGCCGAATTCACTGAAATTCACGGCGCTTCATGCAGCCGTTATATTGCGCTTAAAAAGGTGGTGGAGAAATCGCTGTAGACGGTTTCGAGATCATTTCCCGAATGGATGCATGACTTGGGGGCCCGCCCAAAAACAAGTACTGCCTGTTCAGGCCGCGTCGCCGGCGTCCCTCCGGCGGATTTTTGCCCGACCGCGGGTAAAAATCCGCGAGAGCGACGAGGCGGCGCGGCATAAACGCGTGGGAGCTATTTTTTGACGAGCCCTGAACAGGCGGTAGCCGTTCCCGGGCGAGCCCCTTCCTTATTTTCGGCGGACCCCGGCCGGACGGAATCGGCCCCCCAAAATTTCAGGACGCGAAAAGGGCGGTTGAAAGGTAGCGCTCCCCGGTGTCCGGCAAAATCGTCACGATGATTTTGTCGGCGTTTTCGGGACGGGAGGCGATCTGGACCGCCGCCCAGACGGCCGCTCCGGAGGAAATCCCCACCAGCAAACCCTCGACCGTGGCGATTTCGCGGCCCACCGCGAAGGCGTCCTCGTTTTTGACCCGGATTATTTCATTGTAAATCTTGGTGTCCAGCACCTGGGGAACGAATCCGGCCCCGATCCCCTGGATTTTATGGGGGCCGGCCTTGCCCTCGGAGAGGACCGGCGAATCGTCCGGTTCGACCGCGACGATTCCCAGCTTGGGATTCTTGCCCTTGAGGAACCCGCCCGCCCCGGTGATGGTGCCGCCGGTGCCGACGCCGGAAACCAGGAAGTCGATTTTGCCGCCGGTGTCCTCCCAAATTTCGGGACCGGTGGTTTCGCGGTGCACCGCCGGATTGGCGGGATTGTCGAATTGGCCGGGAATGAAGCTTCCGGGGGTGGAGGCGGCCAATTCCTTGGCCTTGGCGATGGCCCCCTTCATCCCCAGCGCCCCCTCGGTAAGCACCAATTCGGCGCCATAGGCCTTCAGCAGGTTGCGCCGCTCCAGGCTCATGGTTTCCGGCATGGTGAGAATGAGCCGGTAGCCCCGGGCGGCCGCCACCGAGGCCAGGCCTATGCCGGTGTTCCCCGAGGTGGGCTCGATGACGACCGCCCCGGGCTTGAGGGAGCCGTCCCTCTCCGCCGCGTCCAGCATGGATTTGGCGATGCGATCCTTGACGCTGCCGGCGGGATTCCAATATTCCAGCTTGGCGACGATTCGTCCCTTCAACCCGCGTTTCTTGTTGAATTTGGCCAATTCCAACAAGGGAGTCCCGCCGATCAGCTCGTCGATGCTCCGATAAATCCTGCCCGCCATGTTCGATCCCTCCTAAAAAGAATGATGACAAAAAACCACTGATCCAGAAGGTTCGCCAATCGGGATTTAGGGCTCGCCCAAAAATAAATGCCGCATGTTTAGACCAGGAACCGGGTCCCGGCAGTAAAATTTTGCCCGTGATTGGGCTAAAATTTACGAGAGGGACGTTGGTGACGCAGTATAAACATGCGGCATTCATTTTTGGGCAGTCCCTTATTAAACCCCTTCGCGCGGCGAATGACATGTCCAAGCGCGTATGGCTTTCGGTTGTTTCCGTTCCATAACCCCCGCCCGCGCCCGGAGCTTGGGATCAACGAGGGTCCGCAAACCAAAACGCTTCCGGGGTAAAGGGATTTTTATTTGCCTTCCTATAAAGCAGATAAATCATATATGAATAATATGATATAGCCAATCATAAACAATGTCAATTTTTTTCCGGCCGGTTGACAAAAGTCAACCGGCACCGATATACCCAAGCGCGTATGGCGTTAGGTTGTTTATATCCCATAACCCTTGCGCGCGCTTGAGGCTTAGGATCGACGTTGGTCCGGAAACCAAAACGCTTCCGGTATATTGATTAAATAAACGATTATCCGGCAAAGTCAACGAATTTTCGTCGCCGTTTCTTATTCATGTCGACTGTTAGGCGTTCTTGCCAAGGTTGGTATATCCCGACGGGGCCGGCCAATGCAGGCCGCGTTGATTGTACAGGCCGTAGTCCGCCTTGGGCGAGTATTCGGGCGCGGGCAGGCCGGCCAGCCGGCCATCGCGAATCCACTCGAGATCGCGTCCGTAGAGATTGCCGACCAGGAGTCGCTCCAGCCTGTCGCGCACCCCGGCCAACTTCGGATCATGCGCCAGGTTGCGGGATTCCCTTGGATCCCCGGCGAGATCGAAGAGCTGGAAGACATTGCCGCGGGGATAGTAAATCAATTTGTGGCGCTCATCGCGAATCATGCGGCTGGCTTTCTGTCCCTCGCCGACCTCGCAATACAAGGTCTCGCGCCCGGCCCCGCGCAAAAGGCTTTTCCCTTCCACCTGCCCGGGCGCATCCAGCCCGCAAACGTCCAGAAGGGTTGGCATGACATCGGCCAGGCAGCCAAGGCGGCGGTCCACCATGCCGCGCCGCTTCGCCACCGGTTTCCCGGAAACGATGAAAGGAATGTTCGCCGCGTTCTCGTAGAAACAACGCTTCGCCACCATGTCGTGTTCAAACAGCATATCGCCGTGATCGCTGAGAAACACGATAACGGTGTCGTCGAGGAGGTTGCACTCGCGCAGAGTGCCGATGAGCGGGCGTATCTGGTGATCTATGTGGGTGCATTGCGCGTGGAAGGCGCGCCGCGCGAGATCGGCCTCCCGGTCCGTGTAGCCGGCGCGCATTTCGGTCATGGAGCGCATGATGAAACTGTCGTCCAGCCAATCGCCGCGCACGACGGGCGAAAGCTTCACGTCTCCATGCATGTCCCAATATGCCGGAAGCGGTACCATCGGCGGATGCGGGAACACGTAGGACACGTAAAACAAGGCCGGGCGGCAGGGATCCTTGCGCTTCATGAAACGCGTCATTTGCGTTGTCGCCCAAGTCGTCGGGTGGGTGTATTCCGGAAGATGCCAGGGACGGGCATAATAGGTGTTGCCGCCCATGCCGTGCAGGTATTCCTGGCCCGGGTACCCCTGTTCCCCGTTTGTCAATTCCTGGAAAATCGCCCTTTTTGCCGCCTTATCCCGGCATTTTTCCGCTCTTCCCCCGCCCGGACGGCTTGACCAGCCCCCCGCCGGACCGGCCGACCGCTCCACCACTATATTTTTCGGGGACGATTATTTATGGACAGACCCTAACCGCCCGCCCGGGCGATTCCCTCCCCGATCAGCGCCAGCATTTCCCCATACCCGCCGATTCCCCGTTCCAGTACGGCGGCGGCGAGCGAGCGGATCAAATCCTTGTCCGGCGTTTCCGTGATGTATTCGGCGGGGGACTTGCCGTCCACCCTGGCTATGAACAGCAGGGCCAGGAGCCGGACGTACAGGCCCTCGAGTTCCGCCCTGTCCATGAACCCCATTTCGGCGTAATAGATGTCGAGCATGAAACGGAGCATGTCGAGGTAGCTTGCCGCCCACCGGCGGTTCTTCACCGCCTTCAGGAGGAAATGATTGGAGAAGAAGGCCAGATCGAAAGCCGGATGCCCGTAATGCGCGACCTCGAAATCCAGGATGTAGATTCGCCGGTTGTCCACCATTATGTTCTTGGGGCTGAAATCGCCGTGCACCAGGGTGATGGAACCGTTCATCAGGGCGTCGACCACCGGTTCGGCGAAGGGGGCGAGGGCCCGGTTTTTCCCCATGACGAATTTGAGGTAGGGGGAGATTCGCAGATCGTGGAAAATCGCCTTGTCAGCGAAATCGGCCCTTGTCCGGCCGTCCCCCGCGCAGGCGTTGTGGACGACGGACAGGGCGCGGATGGCCTTTTCGGCCACCACGAAATCGAGAAGCCCCCCCAACAGGTCGTTTTTCCACATGGTCGAACGTTCCGGGGCGGCTTCCCGTCCGAAGACGTGGTTGTCGGGATCGTGGAAATAAACCGCCGGGGCGCTGTCCGGGACTAGGCGATGATAAACGGCGTTGCTTTTCATTTCTATACCCATGCGGTTCGGGTCGCAGAGCCAGTCCTCCCTGACCTTGAGTTTCGCCAGCGCCTGCTTGACGATTGTCGCCTTGTCCCCGGCCTGGACAAGGGCGACCGTGCAGGAGACCCCCCCGCCGCAATAGGTCAGGGAATACCCGGCGGCGGGGTCTATCAGCCCCTTGTCCAGGAGGTACCGTTCGAGGACCTTCCGATCCGAGAGGTCGATCATGGGGCGCTTTTCCTCCTCCTCGAAAGGTCCGAACCCCGCGGCGGCGCCCGTCCCGGTGGTCCGTAAAGGCCAATTTTACGAATGCCCAAGGTCCGTTCGCTCCGGAATCAACCTCCAATGCCGGAGGGGAATTCATTTCCCCGAAGGCAGAATTCGGCCGAACCGGACGAACCCTTAGAGCGTGTTGTTAAATACCGTCTCATCGAGTTATACCGCGTCAAAAGTCGCTTCCCGGATGATTTTTGCCCTTGACCTCCGGCCAAAAATCATCCCGCCGGCGCCTTTTTCCTTGTCCAACCCGAACGATCCGGCATTTAACAACAGCCTCTTAAAGGAAATAAATAAAATTTACAACTTCGGCATGAAAGCGCCAGGCGGGCGATGAATCGACGCGCCCCAAAAAAATGTACGGGAAGGAGGATGCCCCGGTATGGCGAGGAAGAAAAAATCCGGCGGCGGCGGTCCGTCGGTGGCGGAATTCTCCGCCCTCACCTCGTTTTCCGACATGATGACGCTGATGCTCACTTTTTTCGTGCTCCTCTTCACCATGTCGGAGCCGAAGAAGCCCCGCATCCAGGCCACCATGCAGGCCTTCATGCGCCAGGTGGGGGTTCTTCCCTTCAACGCCAGCCCCCTGCGGCCGGTCATGACCCCCCAGCGCACCAGCCAGGAGGAGGCCAACATCCTCCGGCGCGGTCCTCCGGGGAAACGTTCCGAAGTGATGACCCTGGTGGAAAATGATCGGCAAAAGATTATAATAGGGGGAGAGGATCTTTTCCGGCCGGGTTCGGCCGAACTTTCGGCCAGGGGCAAACGGATACTCCAAGCCGACGTGGCGCCCAATCTCCGGGGGTTCCGCAACCGCATCGAGGTTAAGGGCAATACCGGTCAAGCCACCGGCGAAACCCAGAACTTGTGGGAACTCGGTTACGCCCGGGCCTATTCGGTGATGCGTCATCTGGTCGATGCCTGCGGAATCGAGGAGGACCGTTTCCGCCTGATCAGTTCCGCCGACAACGAACCCAGGGATCCGACCAACCAGGTTCTTAACCGGAGGGTCGAGATTGTCATGACCGAGGCGATGGCCGGAAGTACGGAGTAGACTGGATCCGGCATGTCGGCCGACAGCGATTATTTGAACGACGACGACGACGATTACGCCGAGGAGGGTTCGGAGCCGGGCGAAGCCGTCGGCGCCGATCGCCCCGGGGAGCCGGCGGCCAAGGTTCCCCTCCGGAATTGGCTAGCCGGCAAGCGGGGCTGGCTGATTCTGATTACCCTGACCTTGTCCCAGGCCCTTTTCGCCTCGGTCATGATCGCCCTCAGGTCCCGGGCCGCCCCCTCGGCCGCGACCCGCGAGGAATTGGTTCGCGGCCTGGCGGTGGACATGTTGGGCCGGGAGGTCCGGATCGAACGGATTCACCAGGTCGTCCGGGTTCCGGGCGGCAAAAACCTGGTGATTTTCATGGACATCGCCTTGGTTTTGGGCCAATTGCCGGAAGAAAGAATCGAGGGGGCCGAGCGGCCCGGTCCGGAGGAAATGGAGATTTTCGCCGCCGCCGTGGCCGAGTTGGCGCCGGCCATCCGCAGCCGGGTCAACGCCATGGTTCGCCGCCTGCCACCGGAACAGTTCGCCACCGCGGAGGCGCGCCGGGCCATTGCCGAGGAGGTCGGGAACTTTGTGAACGACACCCTGGCCGGCCTGAATTTCGGGGATCGGATTCGGCCGGGCCTCGGCCGGCGGCGGGTGACCGAGGTCCTTTTGCCGGCTTTCATCCGGCAATTGATTTAACGCTTAGGGGTCGTCCATAAATGACTTATACATGTTTATATTGCGTCACCAACGTCGCTCTCGTAAATTTTTGCCCAACCACGGGCAAAAATTTACCGCCGCGACTCGGTTCCTTGTCTAAACATGCATAAGTCATTTATGAACAGACCCTTAGGGTCGGCCGTTTGGAAGACGGCGGCGGCGGGGAAAGGCGAGCGGCATGGCTGACGCTAATCCGGAATCTCCCAAGCCCGAAGAGGCGGCCAAGCCCTCGACCGGCCTTTTGGGCGGCTTCAAGGGGTGGATTATCGTTCTTGGCATAACCCTGCTCCAGGCCGCGTTCTGGATCGCCATGATGATTATCCGGGAACCGGGTGAAATCCCGGCGGCCGAGAAGGAAAAGGTTTTCCTGGAGGATCCCGGCATTCTCCAAAGCCGGGTGGAGTTCAACAATTTTTCCGCCACGGTGCCCGGGCCGGGCGGGGATCTCCGGCCGCTCAATTTCAATATGGTCCTGGAACTTCATTACCTTCCCCGGGAAAAGCGGCCGGGAGCGGTCCGGCCGACCATGCCGCAAATCGAGCTGTTCCGCGCCGTGGTCGCCCAGCTTGAATCCAAAATCCGGGATCACCTGAACACTTTCCTGACCGGCCAGTCCTTCACCAACCTGATGGGGGACAGGGGTCCGCAACTGGTCAAGGACGAGCTCCTGCGCTTCATCAACAACGAATTGGAAAAATACGAATTCAAGGATCTGCCGGCCGACATTTCCCGGCGGCGGGTCACCGACGTCCTGCTCCCCTCCTGGACGCTCATGTGACGGCCGCGAGCCGGTTTCTTTTCGGAAGACGCGAAGCAAGGGACACGGAATGGCGGACGAGAACAAGCGGGACGACCTCGATTCCTTTCTGGGAAGCCTGTCCGGCGGCCTGGGGGCCAAGGTGGAGGCTCGGCTCGGACCCGCCGAGCCGGTGCCCCTGGCCAACCTGTCCGGAAAACCGGCCCCGGCCGATCCGGCCAACATAAACCTGCTTTATGACGTGGAATTGGAAGTTAAAATCGAACTTGGCCGCACTATGCTTTCGGTGGAGGAGATCCTGCGCCTGCGCGAGGGTTCCATAATCCAACTGGAAAAGGATGCCGGCGCTCCCGTCGACATCTACATAAACAATCGCCTGGTGGCCGAGGGCGAAGTTCTGGTTTTGAACGATTATTTCTGCGTACGCGTCACCAGCATCCTTTCCAACAAGGAAAGGGCGATCAGCCGAACCAGCCAATGATTTCTCCGAAATTCGGAAAATTGCTTGAAATCGGGGAAAAATGGGTATGATATGCCCATGGCGAAGATGGTGTTCGCTGAAATTGGATCGAGCGGCGGCCCGCCTTCGCCTTTCCTTTCCTTTCCGGAATTTCAGGGGCGAGAGAGAGCGCACGCGGGTAGGCGTAAAATTCATCCGGCAACCGATCAAAAACCTCGGTGGCGCCTCCTAAAAGCGGCGGAATGTCTAACAGCGCCCGCATGCCCATACCGTGGCGGTTTCCGGTACTCCCTGGACAAGTTATGGCGGGTACTCGCCTTGTCATTTTGATGGCTTCGTCGAAGATCGCTTCGTAAGCGGGGTAAGGTCGTTTTTAGGAATTATTTTGAAAGGAGCAAGGAATGGGGAGACGAAGAATTCTTGGCGCCCTGGTTTGCCTGTGTCTAGGGGTCGGCGCGGTCGCCTCGGCCGGAGAGACATTCAAGCTCGGCGCGTTTCTGCAACTGACCGGCAGCATGTCCGCCTACGGACTCGAATCCAGAAACTCCATTGAATTGGCCGTGGCGGAGATCAACGCCAAGGGTGGCTTGAATGGCCAACAAATCCAGTTCATTCCCTACGACACCCAAGGATCGGCCGAAGAGGCGGTCAAAATATCGTCCAGGCTTATCGACGTCGACCGGGTCAACCTGGTCATCGGCTCGGTCAACTCCAACGAAGTGCTGGCCGCCGCCCGTTATCTCAACGACGCCAAGATTCCCACCCTGGGGTTGGGCACCTCCCCGACCTGGATGGCCGAAGGCTGGCCCTACATTTTCCGCGGTTCCTACAACAACGGTCTCTCCGCCCTCCTGGTCGTGGACATCATGGAACGGCTGGGCATGAGCAAGGTCGCCATCTTCAAGGGCCAGGACGACGCCTCGCTCAGCACCGCCAGGGCCTTCACCAACGAAGTGAACCGCCGCGGCTACGAAGTCGTCGCCGACGAAAGCTACGATCTCGGCGACACCGATTTCAGCGCCCAGGTCGCCAATATCATCGACTCCGAACCCCACAGCGTTTTCCTGTCGGTCATCGGCGAGGCCGGCCCGGTCATCGTCAAGCAGCTCCGCCAGCTCGGCTACACCGGCATCATCCTTTACAAGGAATCGTTCATGGTCGCCCAGGTGGAAATCGCCGGCAAGGACGCGGCCACCGACATCCTTTTCCCCAACCCCTATGTGACCTACGAAGCCATCTCCGACTGCGACATCCCCATCGTCCGCGCCTTCCTTGAAAAGTTTCAGGCCAAGTACGGCCATCCCTGCAAGACCGACTCCGCCTACCGCGCCTGGGACACCGTGATGATTATCCAGGAAGCGGCGCGCATCGCCGGCGCCAATGATCGCGAATCCCTCCGCGCCGCCATCCACAAGGTCAACATGCCCGGCCTTGGCGGCCAGCTTGACTTCACCGCCGGCACCGGCGAGGGCTACAAGAAATTCAACCTGTTCGCCTTCATCGATCAAAAGAACATTCTTCTCGACAAGTGGATCGCCGACGGCGGCTACGAGGCCTACAAGAAAAAGACCGGCAACGAATATTAGTTGCCCGCCCGTCCCGCCCGGTTTCGTTCCGGGCGGGACAGCGATTTTCCGAAACCTCGAGATTCGGCCGAGGTTTCGACGACCCGGAACCTTCGACGCGGCGCCGCCGGCAATCCGTCCGCGATTCCCGGGGGCGGATTCGCTTTCCGCCTCGAACCGTGGCGGATAATGGCCGCCGGGGAAAGCTGCGGCGGCCGGGAACGGGTCCCGTCGACTTTTAAGATTCAACCGCTTTCGTTTCAATAAGTTGTTTTTTCGTCAACTCGACCCAGGCCGGCGACATGGCAAAAAAACGGCGCTGAAGCGAACGCCCTGAAACTTTGGAGGAAATCAATCGAACCTCCGATTGATTTCCTCCAAATGTCCGCGTTACGTCTTCATCCGCTAGTCGTCGAGTCATTCTCCTCATGGAGATAGCCAGCCCATGACCAGAAAAAAAACATTGCTGATGGCGGCGCTCGCCGCGGCGGCATTGATCGTCATTTATTTGTTCCTTGTGAATCACGCGCCAATCAAGCTCAGGCGCCTGGCCCTCACCGGAGTCATGCTCGGCTGCATCTACGGGCTGATCGCCCTCGGTTACAGCCTCATCTACAAGGCTTCTGGACTCATGAGTTTCGTCCAGGGGGACATCATGACCATCGGGGCGTTCCTGGGCCTCACCTTCTTCACCTTCTTTCGCGGCCTATTCGGCACCGGGGAGGAAGGCGAAAGCAACGTCGGCACCTTTATCCTCTCCGTGCTGCTTACCACGGCCTTCGCCTTCCTGTTCGGGATCCTTTTGGAGAAGGGGACGATCCGCAAACTTTTGAACAAAAACGTCATGGCCATATACGTCGTTCTGGCCACGATCGCCATTTCATACATAATCCAAAACGGGGCGCAGATCATCTGGGGCGGCATTCCCCTCCCCGTCCCGTCGGTGTTCACGGTCCTTTTCGTCCAGGTTATCGGCGTCCGCATCCAGCCCGAAATGGTGCTCTGCGTCATTCTCTCCGCCGGCTGCATGATCATGCTTCACTTCTTCATGACCAGGACGCGGATGGGCACCTCGCTGCGCGCCGCCGCCATGGACGCCAAGGCGGCCGAGGCCTGCGGCATCGACGTGTCGCTTTCCACCGGCTTGACCTGGGGAATGGCCGCCGGCCTCGCCGCCATCGCCGGCATCCTGGTCGGCCCCATCTACGGGGTCTACACCATGCTTGGCGCCAACATCGGCCGCAAGGGTTTTTCGGCCGCGGTCATCGGCGGCTACGGCAACATGTACGGCGCCATGCTGGGAGGCATCATCCTGGGGCTGGCGGAGACCTTCGTCGCCGGCTACGCCTCCTCGACCCTCAAGAATCTAATCGCCTACATCCTGCTCATCGCCTTCCTGTTCATCAAGCCCACCGGCATTTTCAACGAACGGGCCATTCAGGACGTATGACGGGGAACGCGCGCGGTTCGCGGCCGGAGGTTTTTCCGCGAATCCCCAGCGACCGGAGGGTAAAATTTGAACCATCAACTTGAGCCCACCGAGGAATCCATGCGCCTGCCGATTCCCGAGCGCGGCGGGCGCGGAAACGCCGTGGCCGTGATGGCCGCCCTCGCCGCCGCGCTGCTGCTGCCGGCGGCGCTGACCTTCTTTTTCGGGAACGACTATCCCGTCTTCATCTGCTGTTTCATCCTGATTTACATCGTCGCGGTGTCGGGCCTAGACATCGTCTTTGGCTACAGCGGCCAGATTTCCCTCGGGCACGCGGCGTTTTACGCGATGGGGGCCTACGGATCCGGCCTCCTGGTCAACTTTCTGGATTTTCCGATCATTCCGGCCATGCTGGCCGCGTCCATCCTGGCCGCCGCCATTGGCGCGCTCCTGGCCTGGCCGGCCTCCAAACTGGTGTTCCACTTCCTGTCGCTCTCCACCATCGCCTTCGGGGAGATCGTCTACCAGATAATCACCCATTCCCCCGGCAAGATCACCGGCGATTTCATCGGCCTGCGCTCGGAATTCGTCAACCTCTTCGGGTATCTTCTCGATCGTCCCGGGAAGTTCTATTACCTGGCCTTGGCGCTCACCGCGCTTTTTCTTTTGGCCAAGACCTACATCGTCGATTCCAAGGTCGGCCGCGCCTTCCTGGCCATTCGCGAAAACACCCACGCCGCCGACGGCATGGGAATCAACGTCCGCAAGTATAAAATCGTCGCCTTCACCATCAGCGCTTTCTACACCTCCTTCGCCGGCGCCATGTACATGCACATGGTGGGCTACGCCAGCCCCGACACCGCCCTCCAAAAGCAATCGGTGCTCTTCCTCACCATGCTCCTTTTCGGCGGCACCGGCACCCTGCTGGGGCCGATATTCGGGGTGGTGACGGTCATGCTGCTGGTCGAGGCGTTGCGCGATTTCCAGGACTACCAGGTGTTCATCTACGGCATTCTGATGCTTATCGTCATCGTCGCGCTTCCCGGCGGCCTCTACGGCGCCTGCAAGGACGTCTTTCACCGCCTCGCGGACAAGCCGGGGGCTATGGGCGGGGAGGAAACCGGCGATGCTGCTTGAAGCCAGGAACGTCACCATCCGGTTCGGCGGGCTCGTGGCGGTCAACCATGCGGACGTCTCCGTCCAGCCCGGGCGGATAACCGGCTTGATCGGCCCCAACGGCGCCGGCAAGACCACCTTTTTCAACTGCATCAGCGGGGTTTACAAAATCGACGAGGGCGAGGTCGTCTTCGCCGGGCGGCGCATCGACGGCTTGCGCGGCTTTCAAATCAACGAGGCCGGCATATCCCGCACCTACCAGGTCATCAACCTCTTCCGCAAAATGAACGTTCTGGACAATGTCATGGTCGGGATGCACTCGCGGCTTCGGCAGAGCTTTTGGGCGTCCCTTTTCCATTCCCCCGGCCAGCGTTCGGAAGAGCGGACGGCCCTGGCCAAGGCTCGCGACATGCTGAAATTCGTCGGCCTCGAGCGCAAGGCCGGCTATCCGGCCGGCAACCTGTCCTACGGCGAGCAGCGGCTGCTGGAAATTGTCCGCGGCCTGGCGTCGGATCCCCAATTGATTCTTTTGGACGAACCGGCGGCGGGCATGAACTCGGGCGAAAAGGCCCAACTCGACGTCCTCCTGAAACGCATTCTCGGAACCGGCGTCACCATCCTTATGATTGAACACGACATGAAACTGATGATGGGGGTGGCGGATTACATCTATGTCCTCAATTACGGTTCAATCCTCGCCCATGGCGAACCGGCGGAAATCCAGCGGAACCCCGACGTCATCACGGCTTACCTGGGAGGTGATTGATATGGCGCCGCTCCTGGAAGTGAAAAACCTGCATTACTATTATGGAAACATCCATTCGGTCAAGGGAATCGACCTGTATGTCGACGAAGGGGAAATCGTCACCCTCATCGGAGCCAACGGGGCCGGGAAGACCACGACCCTGCAAACCATATCCGGCCTGACCAGCCCCCGCGGCGTCCGGGGCGAAATCCTGTTCAAGGGGAAACCGATCCAGCGGCTGCGCGGCAACCGGGTGGTTGGCCTTGGCCTCATGCAGGTGCTGGAAGGCAGGCATATTTTCGCCAAGCTCTCGGTGGAGGAGAACTTGCTGACCGGCGCCTACCTGCGGAAGGACGCCGCCGGGATAAGGGAGGATTTGGGCGAGGTGTACGCCCTGTTTCCCCGGCTTCTCGAGCGGCGCGCCCAGCTGGGCGGCACTCTTTCGGGCGGCGAGCAGCAAATGCTCGCCATCGGCCGCGCCCTGATCAACAAACCCCGGATGATGCTTCTGGACGAACCATCCCTCGGCCTCGCCCCCCTTATCATCAAGGAAATTTTCATCGCCATCAAAAAGATCAATTCCGAGGGCACCACCGTCCTTTTCGTCGAGCAGAATTCGAAAATAGCCCTCGCCACCGCTTCCAGGGGGTATGTGCTGCAGACGGGGGAGGTGGTGATGCACAATACCTGCGAAAATCTTCTCAACAACGAAGACGTCAAAAAAGCGTACCTGGGGATGTGAGTATTCAAAACGCCGCTTCGGCGCGGGTATGGGATTCCCCGAGCCGGCTTTTCGTTCAGGCCGGGGCGCCCGGTTCGCTTGCCTGGCCGGCGGGGGGGGCGGCCGGAGGCGGCTCCTTTTCCCGCCGATCCGCCTCCACATACGCCAAGCGCAGATCCCGGAGTATACCGGCCAGGTTTTCCTCCTCGTCCGGGGCCAGATTTCCCTTGGTCTTTTCCTGGATTATCCCCAGCATGTCTATAGAGTATTTGGCGGCGGGGAGGTCCCGCCGGGTTTCCCCCGTCGCCGGATTGGCGATTTTGCCGAGTTGGATCAGGGCCTGGAGGCCGAATCCATTGATGAACTGCGGGAAAGAAGCCTTTGCCGGCTTGGCGTCGCCGTTCGCCATGACCCGCCTCCTTCGGGAATACCCGGAAAATCAAATAGTTGGACTTGGGAAAGCGCTAGTTCCCGTTCTGCAGGCGCAAATGCTCGAAATGCTCCTGGACATTGGCGGAGGCCGATCTGGCCACCTGGCTGCCGGCATAAAGCAGTACCGACAGGTTCCAGACCTGATCCGGGGCGGCAATAACGCCGGTCCGGACGTCATTGTCATTTTCCAGGCGGTTGATCACCCGCTCGATCGCCGCGGAAAGAGGACCCTGTTCACGAATCATCGCCCCCTGCTTGTTTATGTACTTGGAGGGCGGGAGGGTGATGTGGCGGGCCAGGAGGACCGCCATCGGTTCTCCCCAGGTTTGTTCCGGCTTTTCGAATCCCTCGAAGGAAAAATCCTCGCCCGGGATGGCGATCTTGGGTTTGTCGGCGGTCACTTCGCCCCGGCGGATATTGACGGACTCCAAGTTGTCGATGGCCTGGGACAGGCAGATGTAGGGGAGACGGGTGGCCCCGAAGGTGTATAGAAGGTTTTTGCGTTCCTTGATGAAACGGGTATTGGACTGGGCCAGCCGGAAAGCCTCTTCCATTTCCATGAAAAACTCCCGCGATTACGATTGGAAACCCAACGGGTATCGTATATATTATCGCCTCAAAAGCAAAAAGATTCTCCGGGATCCGGGAAAAAAAGTTGACCAAAAAGTTTTTGGGACGATAATAAATATTGGGCTTTTCCCTTAGGCGCGGCGCGGATGTGAAAGGCGCGAACCATGATTAGAAAACTTTTACTGATTCTGCCTCTGGTCATGATGGTTTTACTGGCCGGTTGCGAGGAAGGCGGCGATATCTCCTCCGGCAGCCCATCGACTTCCCGGCCAAGCGCTTCCCAGCCGTCCGGACAAGGGTCCCTGGCGAAAACTCCCCCGGCCTCGGTGCCGGCTTCGGTTGCCCAGCCCCCCGCCCGCGTTTCCACCACCCAGCCGCTTCCCCCGGGTTACGGGTATGTCAATGAACGCGAGCTGATGGCGGCCAAATGAGGGTGACGGCGGTCCGGTCATGCCCAGATGCGGGGTTTGCGGGAAAAATTACGACAATCCGGCCGAAATCGAATTGTTGCGCAACCAGGAGGATCGCTGGATCCCTGTTTGCCGCGCCTGCGTTGAACAGAATGTCGATGTAAATCGGATCAGCTATACCAACAACCTGGCGGTGGAAAATTTCGCCATTGGCGGGGAGGAGGCACTCCAACCGTCCATTGAGGCGCCCTTGTCGTCGGATCCGATGGAGAACGTCAGGAAATTGCTGACCCTCCTGAAGAAATTGCGCTACAGCAAGGAACGCATCGGGCGAGCCAGAACTTCCCCCCGGAAACCGGTTGAACTTACGGTTTTTTATACCTTCGCCAGGGACGACGCCCGCTATGAGGCGAAGGTTTTGGACTTTTCCCAAAGCGGCATCCACATCATCACCGGTCTTTCCTTGAGCAAGGGTCAATTGCTGCAATTCGACTGGAATATACCTTTGCCCGCGTCCATGGCCAAGGTGCTTCACAACTCCGGCGAAGTGCGGAGGGTGACCCGGCTAAACGACAATAAATACGACGTGGGGATTAGGTTCCTGGACCGCCAGGGCGACAAGGGAGTGAATCGCCGACGTTTCCACCGCTATAAATGCGACATGGATGTGTTCTACCAGCCGCCGGGCAGTTCGATAATGGCCATGGGAAAGGTTATCGACATCAGCCAGGGCGGTTGCCAGATGCGGCTGGACGAAAAGTTGGAGTTTTCCGACCTCCTGCAGGTCAAACTGGTCGGCGGGGCCGGCTCCCGGGGCGATTTGGTCGGAAACCTCAAGGTGTGCCGGGTTATTTCCCGCGACAATATTTTCGAGACCGGCTGCGCCTTCGAAAAAATGCGCATGGAATCCCAGACCGTTCGGTAGGGCCGAGCCTCCGGCCGGGAAGGATGAATATTCGCGGCCATGGACGAATCCTGGGAAAGCCGGGAAGAGCCGGAGGGGTCCGCCGGGTCGGGTCCCTGGCAGGCCGGGGGAGCCAATCCCCACAACCTTGAGGCGGAGCAGGCGCTTCTTGGCGGTCTGTTGCTGGAGCCGGAGCAGTTCGATCTCGTCGACGGCCGGATAACGGACGAGGATTTCTTCATCGCCAGCCACGGCATGGTGTTCCAGGCCATGCGCAATCTCCGGAAAAAAGGCCGGGCCCTGGATCCGGTGCTGCTGCGGAACGAGCTGAGCGCCGCCGGCCGGCTGGATCTGGTGGGCGGGGCCGCCGGCCTCGTGCTTCTCACCGACACCGCCGTTTCCGGCGCCAACGTCGAGTATTACGCCGACATTGTGCGGGATCTTTCCGCCCGCCGCAAGCTTATCCAAACCCTGAACGCCTCGCTCGCCGCGGCTTCCGCCCCGGGGGGGCCGGGCATCACCGACCTGCTGGGGGAGGCCGAAATCGGCATCCGCGCCATAACCTCCAGCGATTTCCACGGCCAGGTCCTCACCCTGAAGGAGGCGATCAACCGGACCTGGGACAATATCGAAAAATTCAAGGGGGGGCGGGGCCAGGCGGACAGCATCCTGACCGGCTACCCGGAGTTGGATCACCTGCTGACCGGCCTGCACGACGACGAGTTGATTATCATCGCCGCCCGCCCTTCCATGGGAAAAACCACATTGGCCCTGAATCTGGCCCGCAACGTGGCGATAAGGGCGCGGAGGCCGGCCGCGCTGTTCACCCTGGAGATGAGCGCCGAGAACATCGCCCGCAACCTTTTGGCCGCCTGCGCCCAGGTGGACGGCCAAAAGCTCAGGGATTTCACCCTGAGCCAGGAGGACATGACCAGGCTGGGAATCGCTTCGGACGAACTCAACGACGCCCCCCTGTGGGTGGACGAGACGCCCGCCATTTCCCTGGCCGAATTGCGGGGCAAGGCCAGGCGGTTGAAATTGAGCCACTCAATCCGGCTGATCCTGGTCGATTATCTGCAGTTGATGACCGCCTCCAACCTGGCCCGCAACCGCAGCCGGGAACAGGAGGTGTCGGAGATCTCGCGGGGCCTGAAAGCGCTGGCCAAGGAATTGCACCTCCCGATTATCGCCCTCTCCCAACTGTCCCGCAAGCCGGAGGGACGCCAGGATCCCCGGCCAATTCTCTCCGATCTGAGGGAATCAGGGGCCATAGAGCAGGACGCCGACGTGGTCCTGATGCTCCATCGGCCCGAGATTTACAAGGAGGGCGAACGCCCGGGCGAGGCCGACCTCATTATCGCCAAGCAGCGCAACGGGCCGACCGGCAAGGTGCCGCTGGCCTTCATCGGCCAGCAACTCCGTTTCGAGCCCCTGGCGCGAACCGGCTACGTCGCGACCGATTGAACGGGATCGGCCGCCCTTTTTTCGCCCTTAGAGCGTGTTGTTAAATACCGTCTCGTCGGGTTATACGGCGTCAAAAGCCGCTTCCCGGATGTTTTTTGCCCCTGACCGCCGGTCAAAAAACATCCTGCCAGCGCCTTTTTCCTTGTCTAACCCGAACAATTCGGCATTTAACAACACGCTCTAAAAGTCAACCTAATAATGGACCGGCACATCGACATCCAGGGTCAACCGCTCCGGCTCCAACAAATTGAGGTAGAGCCCATAGACGACGTTGTTGACCGGGGGACGGCTGACGGTTCGTACCTCGACCAGGGCCCTTTCCCCGGCCGCAATCAGGCGCTTGGGCGCCCTGGCCCGGACGCAAACGCAGGTGGTGGACATCCGGCCGATGCGCAGGGGGCCGTTCCCCGGGCGGACGATTTCAAACCATTGCGAAGGGGTCGCGTCGCCGGGATGGTTGCCGGGAGGAACATCGGGGGCGGGAACAAGCCGGATGGCGCCGCCGTCCGCCAAAACCGGATCGGGAGCGGAGAAAACCGGTCCCGCATCGCCGCTTCCGGCCGGGCCGAACCCGGAATAAACCGGGGACGCGGTCACCGGGCCGGCCGGAAGCGAATATTGGTAACGTCCGGCCAGGATGGGGTCGTAGGGGGACGGCTGCCTCTGCCTTGCCGCCGGCGCGTAGGATTGGGCCGAATCCGTCCCATAGGGTTCGCCCGTGATTATTCCGGCCGGCGAACCTCCGATCGACAGGGGACGGAGAGACACCCCGCCCCCGGTTCCCCCGCCTCCGGTTTCCCGGCCGGCGGAATCGGAATTCGGCCCGCAACCGCCGGCGACCGCCAGGAGAATCGCCGTCAGGGAGAAAAACAGGGTCCGCATTTTTTCCTCCTTCGATCCAATTCCCTCTACCGGGTCAAATAACGATCGCGAAAACAGGCCATCGCCTCGGCGGCGATCCGCCGGACTTTTTCCAGTTCCCCGGAATCCCGGGTTCCGGCGAATTGCGGGCGGGTTTCCCGCCGCATCCTGGCCTGGGCGAGTTTTTTCCCTTTGGCGGCGTAGCTGTAGAGCATGTAGGCGTTGTCGACCGCCTCGGCGTCGATGAAGTCGGGCAACTCCTGCCGGGGCCGCCAAAACATGAGCCGGGTGCTCAGCCGGTACAGGACGAATATCTGCCTTAGTTTCAGGCGCCCGGCGAAATTCGGCCGCCTCGGCCGATGCCCCGCCCCGATGTCCTCGGCCAGCACCCGCATCACCTCCTCGTTAAGGGCCTCCCGCCGCAAATCGTAATCCGGCCGCAGCCACTCGGCAATCAGTTGAAAATCCGGATTGTCGATGGCCGAAGCGGGACTCCTTATCTCCAGCACCCCGGCTTTGAACATCCGGTTGGCGGAGGTCAGCAAGGCGTCCTCGTCCGCCCGCCTGGCCCGGAAAAAGGGATCCGGCAAGCCGCAATCGCGATAAACGGCGCTGGGAAGCTCCAGGCAGAACATGGAATCATGATTGTCGTGATCCAGGCGATAGTCGGGCGGAATGCGCCGGCGGGAATTTTTCGCCAGCCAACTCCTGGCCGCGGCGGAAAGGGCGGCGGCGCCGGTCGGCCCCGCTCCCCCGTCCCGGGCGTATTCCGGCGTCCTCGCCCCCTCGAGGCCTCGAATCGGGCGGATAAGCGCCAGCCGGTTGTAGCGGCCGAAAAACTCTTCCGGGGAACAGGTCTCCATTCCGGTGGGGCGGTAGTTGAACATCTTCAATCCGCCCCCGGCGTCCCGGTAAACCAGGGCCCCGTGCGAATATTTTCCTCCGGGCTGGCTGTAATTGGCGAACAGGGCGCCGATTAGGCCGTAACTGCGGGCAAGAACGATGTCCCCTTCCGCCAGCGGCTCCCCGGTCGGAAACAACTCCTCCCCGCCGGCCGGCCGGATCCGCCTTTCCGGGGCGGCGCAGCCGGCGAAAAGCGGACCCGCCAGAAGCAACCGGAGACAGACGGCGATCCCCAGTCGGGGGAAGGCGGCGGCGTTTTTTTTGATTGGGTTCCTCCCGTTCGGCTTTTAG